>JBBTCJ010000007.1:2504-86954 GCA_038043285.1 Planctomycetota bacterium
GTCGATGTCTCCGTCGCCATCCAGGTCTGCGGCAAAAACCGAGGCGGCATAGTTCACCGTGGCAGTGATGATCCTCTGCGAACTGAAAGCCCCCAGCCCATCCGTGTTCTCGTACCACGCGATCTTGTCGTCAGAGGCGGACGCCGAAAGGACGTCGATGTCTCCGTCGCCATCCAGGTCTGCGGCAAAAACCGAGGCGGCATAGTTCGCCGTGGCAGTGATGACCCTCTGCCCACCGAAAGTCCCCAGCCCATCCGTGTTCTCGTACCACGCGATCTTGTCGTCGTAGGATGACGCCGACAAAACGTCGGAGTCACCGTCACCATCGAGGTCCGCGGCGAAGACCGATGTAGCCCAGTACGCCGTGGTGGTGATGATCCTCTCCGAACTGAAAGCCCCCAGCCCATCGGTGTTCTCGTACCACGCGATTTTGTCATCGCTCTCAGACGCCGACAAGACGTCGACGTCCCCGTCGCCGTCCAAGTCTGCGGCAAAGACCGAAAGGGCCCACTCTGCGGCAGTCGAGATGACTCGCCCTTCCGAGAACCGGCGTTCACATTCCGGCGGGTCGGCTTGGGCATGACAAAGTGTCGTTGGGAGCAATCCCAATCCGAGCGTAACGACAAGCCAGGAGATATTGCGAAAGGTCAACACGGCTTCCCCCCTCGATGTGAGCGTCCGGAACAAAATCAACCCCTCCGTTCGATGAGCCGGCGGGAACGGCTTCGCAGTGTCATTCTACCCAATTGCCCCGTCGCAACACAAGCCTTTTCGCCGCCAAACGAGAAGAACCCAGCCAATCTGCCGAAAAACTTCCGTGGGGCCGCTTGAGGAGTCGCATTGCGTCTCGGTTGTTCCGCCTCCTGGTGCGGCCTAGAATCGGTGGGCGAGCTTGAGTGCCGTGTATGGATATGACGAGATTGACCGCTGCCGACGATGCGAAGTTGACCGGCGGGTCTTCCGCGCCCACGCCCTCCGGCGATCACCCCCTCGAAGTCGCCGCCCGGCACGGCATCGGACCCTTGAGTCCACTGGCCAAGGAGGTCTGGCACGGCCAGGCGACGCCCTGCGTCTCCTGCGGACAACTCGCCCACCGCAACGCCACCGCCTGCGACCATTGCGGGCAGGACCTCGGCGACGAAATGCTGGAGAAGATGCGTGCCCACGCGGGCCCGTGGTACGTCCTCGAGCACGTCCGCCCCTTCCCCGGCGTGTCGCTCGAGCGGATCATCCTCCAGATTCGCCGCGGCGTGCTGACTGAAACGTCCATCGTCCGCGGGCCGTCCACCGAGTATCAATGGCGCTTCGCCGTCGAGACCCCCGGACTGTGCCGCTTCTTCGGCAAATGCTGGCACTGCCAGGGCTTGGTGTCATACTCTGACACTTACTGCCCGGCCTGCCTCTCGCACCTGACCTTCGAACGACCCCGACCCGTCGCCCCGACCCCGGCCTCACCCACACCGACGACTCCGGCTTCAACCACGCCGACGCCGGGCGCCACGGGCGGCTTGTCCGCGAGTGCCGAGGCAGACACGTTGCTCGCGCCATCCAACCGCGGCATTCCCACAGCACCGGTGGCCGTAGCCGGCTCTTCGGTCGCGTCGCCCGCGGCGGAACTGCAACGACTGGCCAGCGTCGTCCTCGCCGTCGAAAAACAGTCGGCCCCGTCGGCCTCACCGGATCGCTCGACGTCCAGCCGCCTGGTGTGGATGATCCTCGGGGTGGCCGCGATCGTGCTCACTTTCGTTCTCATCGCCGTCAGCCTGCGCCGCTGAGCCGCGCCGCCGTTTCCCGGTACAGACCATCGCCCATTCGCATGGACGTCGTCGTCGCCGCCCGGGACAAGGTTGTCGTCGCCGTCGAGGGCGGCGCGTTCGATGACCACCGGCCCATCGGGGCGCGAGCGAGCGGATGGGCTTCGGCACTGTGCCTCGCGGCCAAGGGGATTCCACTGAAACGGGCGATGTCGAGGCGATCCGCCCGCATGGCGCTGATTGTTGAAAGGATGCACGTTCACGGCTCCCGCGTTCGCTCCGCCGGATTCGCCTGCAACCCACGTCCGGCGTCTTCATGGGCAATGCCGAGGATCAAGGCGACGCCGACGCCGAGGATGGTGAAGACCAGTTCCTCGCTGACGGACAAGCCGAACTCCGCAGCGAAGGCCGCGACCACCGTGGCCAGCGCCACCCGCACCTTCCTCGACGCCAGCGGACCCCACCATCGTCTCGACATCGGATTCTCCTTCTGCGCATTTACGATGAGCACGTTTTGACCCGAGGCCTGCGCGCTCGACGAAGGACGTTCCGGGCGCGGTTGCGCTTCCGCTCCGTCATCAGGTTCCGGGGCGTGCTCCCCGCCGGAGGCCCGCCGCGCGGCGGGCCTCCGACGGGTTCGCGGGGGCGGGAGCAAGGAAGACCAAGGCCATGATGAATGCGGAATGCTGAATGAGAATCAACAATGGAGAAACGCCGCAACGCATTGTGCATACCCCATTCGCAATTCCGCATTTCGCATTCATCATTCTGCATTTCGTATTCGCCGTTGGCCGCTCCCTCACGGTCGCGGTACGGATGGAAGAAGAAACGACGTCCGCTCCCTCACGGTCGCGGTACGGATTTACATTCTTCATTCTACATTCCTCATTCCGCATTCCGCATTCGCCATTCTCCTCTTACGCCGCCTTGGATGCTCGTCGCGCTTTCCGTCGCCACAGGTAATACACGGGTTGTGAGCCGATCAGGCCGCGGAAGGTCTGGGCGAGCAACTCCGGCGACTGCCGCTGGACCCGGTGTGCACCTCCGCCGGTGGTGGCGGCGTACCAGCGGTACACGACGCGGGAGACGATTTCACGCACGCGGCGTTGGCGACAGACGGCGGAGACGAACTCGGAGGCCTGGGGATCGACGCCCAGCGCGTCCAGCCGGTCGACGGCTTGGCGGCGATCGGCGCTGATCTGATATTGTCCGATGCGAGTCATGCCGGCGCGTTCGAAGACGGGGTTGAACTCGCCCATGTCCGCGAGGCACTCGACGTAATCGGTGCCGACCCGAGGGAGGGTTTTACGCACCAGTTGGTGTCCAAGTCCACAGCCGCGAAGGTCGGGATGGACGACGAGCCGGCGGAGGATCCGCAACGACCGGTTGACCCGCGCAGGGTGGCGCGAGAACCATCCCTGCGTCGCCTGGTTCCGCAGCGAGAGTTCGAGCGGGGCGTGGGAATAGACGACGATGGCGATCGGCTCGGCGGCGTCCTTCATCACGAAGACCTGATCCACGAAGCCCAGTTCGCCGGTGCGGCGGTAGTGCATGGCCGCGAAAGGTCCGTAATCGCGCTTGCCTCCGCGGACGATCCGCAAACCGGTCCTCAGGCTGAACGGCTTCTCGGGGCGCACGACGGGATGGGTAAGGATCGCGTGGCCGAGGTCATCGAGTCGCAGCAGCGCGTCCGGCTGAAGGTCGGGAAGCAAGTCCTCGTTGCTGCAAGCCACCACGACGGACAGGTTTCGGCGCGAGACGAGCTTTCGCATGTTGTAGCTGACGGCCTTGGCCAGCCGGCGATGTAGTCCGGAACAGAACTCATCGCACAGCAAGGGGGCGGTCGCGCGGGTTCGGGAGTGGCAGGCGATGGCTTTCGCCAATCGGGCGCGGAACTGTTCGCCATCGGAGAGGGCGCCAAAGGGGCGGACCCAGAGGCGAGGCTCACCCAGGCCGCAGGCGGTGAGCAATGCGGCTGCGTCCGCGAGGCCGGCCCAGGGGGCGACCTGGTCGATGACGGCCTGGTCGGCCGCGAACGCGACGTTTCCGACGACCACAGCGAACGGAAATTGTTCAGCAATTTTTAACAGGGTGGTGGATTTTCCGCCGCCCGACGGGCCGACGATGGCGACCAGCCTTCCGGGCATCAGCGGGAGGGGCGCGGTTGCATCGTGGGCCCGAGGGCTGGCGGCGTCAGCCAGCCCGAATCGCAGTGCTACGGCGGCGGTTCTGGCGGAAACGGGGCCGGTAGCCGGGGGGTGGGATGGCCTGAATTGTACGGCGGGCGTCACCATGTCGGCCTCCAAGAGCAACCTAACACAACCCTAACTACTATAGCACGGAAAAATTGTCTGTCAATAGTGGGGGAGATTTTTTTGGGGGTGGGTCGTCGGGCCTTCGGGGGCAGAAAACCGGATCGGAGGGTGGATGGGGGGAGCGACTGTCTTGATTGTCAAGCTTGGACAAGAGCTGTTCTCCAAGGGGTTTTGGTGCGGAGGATGGCGTTGAGCATGACCAGCAGCTTGCGTATGCAAGCCACCAGAGCGAGTTTCTTGACTTTGCCGGCGGCGAGGAGTTTTTGATAGTGATTACGGATGACCGGGTTGTGGCGGGTGGCCACCAGGGCGGCCATATAGAGGGCGGAACGGACGATTTTCCGGCCTCCCCAGGTGGTTCGTTTCCCGCGCATGGTCCCGCTGTCGCGGTTGATCGGAGCGACGCCGACCAGCGCGGCGGCGGCTTGACGACTGATGTCGCCCAGTTCCGGCAGGCAGGCCAGGAGCGTTCGTGCCGTTTGCGTGCCGACTCCTGGAACGCTGGTGAGCAGCGTTTCCTTTTCCTTCCAACAGGGACACTGTTGGATGAGTCCGTCGAGTTCGTCATCGATGGAGTCGATTTGTTTCTTGATGACCGTCAGGACGGCTTTGATGCTGGATTTGACCTTGGCGGCAGTGGCTTGAGCCAATCGGTTGGTTTCCGCCGTTCGCAGTTCAATCAGTTGACGACGACGCGTCAGCAGATCGACGAGCGCCGATGCTTGCGCATCGGGCAGCGGGCGGAGCACCGGGTTGATGCTGGCGCCGAAGCGAGCGAGGACGGCGGCATCGATGGCGTCGGTCTTGGCCAGAATGCCGACGGCTCGAGCGAAGTCGCGAACCTGGCGCGGATTGACCACCACGACGGGCAACCCCGCGGCGGCCAGCGAGGCGACGACGGCGCGCTGATATCCCCCGGTAGATTCCAGCACGATCAAACGAGGCGCCAGATCGGCAAGCCAGGCGATCATCGCGGCGTGGCCCTTGGGATCATTGTCAAACGAGTCGGCGACGCCGCTCTGAACCGGCAGACAGGCGACATCGAGGCGGGCCTTGCTGATGTCGATGCCGACGACGGGCGATGTGGAATCAGACACGATCATTCCCTTCCTTGCCAATGCGGACTTGCCCGAAGGCAGGGGTCCATGCGACTGTTCGGGATGCGACCGAGATGGGCCGGACCGGGATCCAGCTCCCCCACGGCGTTTTCCGCCTGGGGGGGATCGATCTCGCGATCCGGCCGGTGCGGGGACGGCTCCGCTCCGCTCCGCCGCCCCCGCACCGATGACCGCCACATCCGGTGGCTTCATCCGAGAACAGGATGACCTAGAGCATCGCTTCTTGGCAAGATACAAGGGGTTGAACGACGGCGCGATTCGCGTTGACGAAAGACTATTGCGAAGCGACCAGGGTCAGGTCGACGCCTTCGGTGGTGGCGCCGGCGGCGACGTTGATGCCCGCCAGCTCCGCTTCATCATAGCCGGTGAGCGAGAATTCGAGTCGGTACTCGCCGGTGGGGAGTCCGCCGAGGACGTAGGTTCCGTCGGCGTCGGTGGCGGTGCTGGTTACTTCTTCACCCTCGGCGTCGTAGGCGGTGACGGAGACGCCGGTCAGGGGCACCAGCGTCCCGTCGGCGTCTTCGGCGGTGACGGTTCCGGCGATGCTCCCGGCATCGAGCAGGTCGATCAAGCGCATGGCGATGGAGGGAGTGAACTGGAAGCTGCGGATGGTGCCGGGGTCGTCGATGTGCCCGCTGGGGATAGCGCGGAAGGCCTTGCTGAGGTCCACGTCAAGCAGCAAGGTGGTTTCGGCGCCGTCGACGATCTCGAACTCGAAATGGAGTTTGATTCCGGTCTGCTCGCCACTGGGAACGCGGAGGCTGAACTCGCGTCCGTCGATCAGCGTCACCTTGCCCTCGGTGACGTGGATGCGCATGAGGTTGTAGGCGCCGGCGGGAATCTCAGCGTCGGTGAGCAGGTCAGTCCTTCCGTTTTGCAGATCGAGCAGGTTGAGAATCTTTTCGCCCTCGAAGATCACGATGTAGGGGCTGACCGAGGCGTCCTCGCTGGGTGGACCGCAGGCGTCGGCGTCCTCGTCACACTCTTCGCCGTCGGGGCAGGCGACGGCTTCGCCGGCCATGCAGATGCCGGTGTCGATGAAGCAGGATTCGACGCCGTTGCAATGGAGTTCGTCGTCGCACTGGTCGTCGGAGGTACATCCGGTGCAGGCTTGGATGTCTTCGTCGCAATCCAGGCCGTCGTCGCAGGGTGGCGTGCCGGCCTGGCAGAGCATGGTTCCGGTGTCGCAGGTTTCGATGCCGTTGCAATAGACGCCGTCGTCGCAGTCGGCGCCGGTTTCACAGGAGGGCAGACAGGCGTCGGCGGTTTCGTCGCAGACTTCGTCGGCGGCGCAGGGCGCGATTCCGGCGCGGCATTCGCCATCGACGCAGGACTCGGTCCCGTTGCAATACAGCCCGTCGTCGCATTCTTCGTCGCAGATTTCGACGCCGGAAGCGCGGACCTCGATCTTGGTCACGGTCACCAGGGCTTCGGAGATCATGTCGAAGGGGTAGGGTTTGTCGGTGACCAGGACGCGGAGGGTTCCGACGCCGGACGAATCCGCGCCGCCCCCGCCGAGTTGGCTGCACACCGCACCGGACAACCCGAGGGCCGCCGTGAAGAAGACCGCCGCTGCACGAAGAGCATTCTTGTTCATGACTTCTCGCTCCGAATTCTCATCCCTCGGCCCCTGCACCCGCGGGACGGTCGGCAACGCCGCCGCACGCGAGTTGACCCACGATCGTCGCCTTCCCCACCTCCAAAGGAGGTGGGCCACCCGGCCCAGGATCGCCGCTTGAACCACCCCAAGGATGGAGGGTCGGAGGACGTACGCGGTCCGCCGACGGAGGTGCTATCGGTAGCGATTCCCGACGAATCCAAGCACGATCGCGGCGCGTGGTGGACGTGCGCAGGCGCGGGTTTTACGGGACGGTTTGGAGTATCGGACGAGGTTGGGGGGAATGTCGATTGACGATTGTCGATTGAAAGCAGCCAACTTCACGGCGCGGCCTCCCCCACGACCAACCGACCGCCGTCGAAGTCACGATGCGATCGAAAGCATCCAGCACGTCGTCCCATCGGTAGCGTGCTGCCACCAGCGAACGCGCGGCCGCTCCGAGTCGCTCGCGTTCGGCCTGGTTGTCCAGCAAGATGCGGACGTGTTGAATGAAGGCCTGCGGAGAGTCCGCCGTCAGGAAATGCTCGCCGCTTCGTCCAATGATTCCCTCGGCCGCCCCGGTCGTCAGCACGATCGGCTTCGCGTAGGCCATGGCCTCCAGAACCTTATTCTGCAACCCGCGGGCGATGCGCAGCGGTGCGACGCTCACGTCGAATCGGCGTACTTCCCAGCCGACGTCGTCCACCTCGCCCACCACCTGCACGCCGGGCGTTTTTGCGAGCCTTCGCACGCCTCGCGTCGGACAGCGACCGACGATGCGGAAGACAGCCGCCGGATGGGCTTGGCGAATCGCCGGCCAGCACTCTTCGACGAACCATTTCACGGCATCGACATTGGGCCAATAGTCCATCACGCCGACGAAGCCGACGATCGGCGGAAACCGGTGCTTGTCGCGTTCGAGCAACCGATCGTCGGGCAGATGCACGCCGTTGCCCACGACGTGCAAGCGGCCCGGCGGAGCGAACGGCGCGAGGGTCGCGGCTTCGGAATCGGTGATGACGATGGCGGCGTCAAATTCGTTGAGGCAGGCGCGTTCCATTCGGGCGAGGCGACGGCCTTCCAGGGCATGGAGCCGGCGCATCGGCCCGGCGTGGCGATCGGCGTAGGCCAGCCACTTCTGACTGTCGCAATCGCACAGGTCCAGGATTCGCCGTCGCGCGGGGACCATCCGCGCGTACCGGGCCATGCTCGACGAGAAGGCCACGATCGCGTCAAAGCGTACCCTTCGCTTGAGTTGGCGAAGCTGTTCGCGCATGGCGCCGCAGGCGTAGTAGCCGGTGGTCACCATGCCTCCGAAAAGCAGGCTGGCCGCACCGCGCAGCGTTGCCGTCCTGGGGCGTAGTTCCACCGCGATGACCTCGGCGCAATGTCGGCGCAGATCCTCAACATATTGAAAATCCCCCGGTCGATCGACGAAGCAAACGCACCAAACGCGGTGCTCGCGGCTGAGCCGCTCGATCTGGCGGAACGCCCTCAGCTTGTCGCCCTTGTTGGGCGGATAGGGAATGCGATGGGCGAGGTATAGGATATTCATATATTCACCCCGGTATGTGACGGGCGAGCCGCGCGCCCAGAACCTGGGTCATCCACAGCGGCAGATGCGACCATACCCGCCTCGCGATGCGGAACCTGGGATTGTCAGGCCGCAATGGCACTGGCCGCCGCCCCGGTGGAACGTAGAACTGGTATTCCAGCGGACGAGGCGTGAATCCGTGCAGTCGCTTGAAGTCGAAACTTCCGTGGTTATCGCGGCGCGAGCGGCCGAAATCGAAGACCCCATAGCCCTCGGCGACGGCCCGCTCCATGACCGTGAAGTACACGAAGTTGGCGGCGCTGTACCGCCGGGCGTCGTCGGTCATGCCCACGAAGTAGGGCAACACGGCGTCGCGGTGCAGGAACGTCAGCAGTCCGGCGACCGGCCGACCGTTCCGGCGAACCAAGAGCGTCCAGTGTTGGTCCGGCATGTGTTCGATAAGCGATTCGAAAAACGAGCGCGGATAGGCGATGGATCCCAGGCGACGCATGCTGAGGGTGTACAGACGCCAGACTTCCGATAGATGATGATCACCAAACGAGGCTTCCAGGGAGTACTTGTCGCGGGCGTTGCGCGCGGCTGCGCGGGCCTTCCGCGGCAGCCATTCCAACACGTCGTCGGGGCGCGACGGCAGTTGGCGTCGAAATCCCACGTACCCCTCCGCGATCGGAAGCGTCGCCGCGACCGCCCGTTGGTGACGCAGATCGACGAGGTTGCAGCGCAGCTCCTGGGCGCGTTGCACGGCGTGCGCGGCGAGCACTTCGGCGGCCTCCTCGTCGGCGGCAATGATGCCTCCGCCCACGGCGTAGGGGACGCTGACCAGCATCCGCCCGCCGAGCCGACTCCGCACCAGGAACGTCGGAAGCACGCCGACGATGCGCTGGTCGCGAACCGCCAGAACGTACTCCTCCTCATGCCCGAAAACCTCGCGGACCGCCTGGCGCCAGGACAGCGAATGGAAAAGCGTTCCGTCGGGGTGGCGATCGACGTAGTCTCTCCAGGCGTGACGCGATTCGGCCGAGAGCGTGATCGTTCGGCAGGGCACGGAGCCGGCCACTGCGCCGGATGTCCGCTGCACAGCGGCGAAAAAGCCTGGCGGGCACAGCCGGCAGGGCGCGGCCGGTGCGGGCCGCAACCCAGAAGCGATGGGCGAAGCCTGATTCAATCCGCGGGCGTTCGGAAGCGGTTCCTGGGTGACCCCGGAGGATTCGTGAGAAACCGCTCCCTCATGGTTGCGGCTCTGATCGGACAAGGGTTTTTCTAACACCGACTCAGGCATGGGGCGACTCCCGAGTGACGTTGGTCGAGGCGGGTATCGCGCGGGACTCGACGTATCGGAACTTTCCGGAACCGATCTGCGGAATGGAAGCCACGTAACGCACGCTGAGGGACACGTCCTCGCCGACGATCGGCCTTACGCTTCGCTCGATGGACTCCCGCGTGACCGTCGCGGCGCGGTCGTCGCAGACCACGTCGATGGTGACGGCGAAGTTCTCGTGTTGGACCACCCGGAACTGGCGGATGCCGCGCGTCTCGCGCAGAGGGTAGATGATCGAGAGGGCGTGCTTGACGTCGCCGTCGGGCGTGCACAGAAAATCCGTCGTCCGACCGGCGATCACGTCCATAAGCGGCAGGCCTCGCCCGCACAAGCACCGCTGGGGCAACAGACGCCCGACGTCGCCGGTGCGGTAGCGGATCATGGGCATCGCGTAGGCGTCCAGGTGAGTGACGACGATCTCGCCCGATTCGCCCGGGGGCGCGGGTCGATCGCCGGTAAAGATTTCGAGCACCACGTTCTCGGCCATGACGTGCATTCGCCCCTCGGTACATTGGTGGGCGATGAAACCGGCTTCGCGGCTGCCGTAACCGTCGGCGACGGGAACCTCGAAGTACTCCTCGATCGTCTTTCGATCGTGCGGATAGCAGACCTCACCGGTGACGAAGATGGCCTTCAGACGACGGCGGTCGAGTTTCCGCCCGACGGTCCGGGCGCGGCGGGTCAGCATGGCGATGCTGCTGGGATAGCCGAACAGACACGCGGGGCGAAAGGCGTCCCAGGCATCCAGATACGCATCCATTCGCGAGCACGACATGTGGAAGGCGTCGAGAAGGCGATGGTTGAACAATGCGTCGCGCCAGCGGCGCAGGGTGTCGGTGCGGCGCCGCTCGATGGGTGAGCCCCAGAGGTACAGTTCGCGCTGCCCGAGGTCCACGCCGAACCAGCGGTGCGTTCGGATGCGCGCCGCTTGATCGTAGGCCTGACGTCGGCGATCCACGAAGAATCTCAGTGGTTCGCCGCTGGATCCGCCGGTGTGCGACTCGAAGACCCCGCCGGGAGCGCCCCGCCAAATCATCTCGTCGATGGAGCGGCTGATTCCCGCCTTATCGAGCGTGGGTAACGCCCGCAGCATCTCAAACCCGTCGGGGTTCCGCGGGTCAGCGCCTGCCTCGTCGATTCGCCGACGATGGAAGGACGAGACGTCGTAGGCATGGCCCAGCAGCGTCGCGAGCTTGACGCGCTGCAGCTCGCGCAACTCGTCCGGCGACGCCCACTGCGACCATTCCAATTCATGAACGAAACGCGGCGTGCGTCGGCCGACAAGCCGCTCGTGCAGCGGAAACAAAACGTGTTTGACGAGGCCGGGCCGCATGTTCGTCGCCGCTGCGCAGCGCAACGCGAAGCGACGCGCGCCTCGGCGCGCAACGCATCCGCTTGCGCAGCCCCTGTCTATCGGCGGTTATCGGGCCGGACCTTGGTTACGGAAATCAGGCGTTCTTCACCAACGAAACGTATTCCTTGCTGCTAAGAAGTGTTTGGAGCGGATCGGGCGCGTCGGGCTTGAGCCTGACGATCCACCCCTCCTCGAAGGCGTCGTCGTTGATGAGTTCGGGACGATCCGCCAACGACGCGTTGACCTCCACGATCTTGCCGGCCACCGAGGTGAAAATCTCCGAGGTCGCCTTCACCGACTCCACCTCGCCGATGGAATCGCCGACCGACACCTTCCGTCCAACTTCGGGAAGTTCGACGAACGTGATGTCCGTCAATTCGTCGGCCGCGTACTGGGTAATGCCCACGGTGATGACGTCCTCATCCGGACGGAACCATTCGTGGGTCTCTGCGTATCGTCGATCGGTCGGTACCTTCATCGCTTCTCTCTGCGGGCGACTCGCGCCGGGGGAGCCGCACCTGACGCCGGCGAAGCCCCTCCGCGCTGCTTCCGAGGCGGTCCTTGTATCGCTAGCGCGGACGTTTGTAAAACGGCAATTTGACCACCTGCGCCTCGGCAAACTTCGTGCCAACCTCGACCCGCAGGGCGGTCCCTTCGGCCATGGTCTCCGCCGCGACAAAGGCCATCGCTATGCTCTTGCCCAGCGTCGGGCTGAGGGTTCCGCTGGTCACCTCACCGACCCGCCGGTCTCCGGAAAACACCCCGGCGTGCTGCCGCGCGATTCGCTTGCCCTCAAGCTCCAGCCCCGCAAGTTGCCTGGGCAGCCCGCGCTCGTGGAGCTTCCGCATCGGCTCAGCCCCGATGAATTCCTTGCTCAAATCGACGCACCAGGCTTGACCCGCGGTCAGCGAATCGACCTCCTCGCCCAGCTCGTGGCCGTAAAGCGGCATGGCCGCCTCGATCCGCAGGGTGTCGCGGGCCCCAAGCCCCGCCGGGCGGATCACCGGGTGGGGATGATCCTTGGTTCCCAGCAATCTCGCCAGCGCGAACGGCGCGATCGCCGCCGGGACCACCACCTCGATGCCGTCTTCCCCGGTGTACCCGCTGCGATAGGTGACGATCGAAAGCGGTCCGGCGCCGTGGACCGAGAAATGGTATCGCTTGAGGTTGCTCAAATCCGCCTTGGTCAGCTCCTTGGAAAGCTCGATCGTCCTTGGCCCCTGACAGGCGACCATGGCCGTCGTCCGCGTCTCGTCCGCAATCTCCACCAGCCGACCCTGCCGATGCATGATGAGCCAGGCGACGATCTTCTCCCGGTTCGAGGCGTTGCAGACGATGCCCCAGTGGTTCTCGAAGCGAGAGACGATTACGTCGTCGAGGATGCCGCCGTCCTCGCGGCAGACGTGGGAGTAGTAGGAACGGCCGACGGTCGCGCCCGCAACGTTCCGCGTGCAGATCCGATTGAGGAAGGCCTCGCAATCCTTGCCGGTGAGCCTCAGTCGGCCCATGTGCGAGACGTCAAAGGCGCTGCACGCGGTCCGGGTGTGGTGATGCTCCTCGATGATGCCGACGTACTGCACCGGCATCTCCCACCCGGCGAAGGGCACCATCTTCGCGCCGAAGGCCACGTGGGTGTCGTAAAGCGGTGTGCGGAGAAGTTCTTCAAGCATCATGGCCATTCCTGATCCTCGGCGGTTGCCCACTTGCGGTCGCCCCTGCCTGACGACGCCCCCCAGCACGCCCTCCCGCGCGATCGCGCCAACGGTGATTCGTCCCCGTGCGTCGAGACCCCCAATCGGCGCTTTCAACCTGTGTCTGGTATCAGGTGCTTTTAAGAACCGTGCGGGAGCGTGTCAACGTGCGGGCCTGCGACAAGGGGTCAAATCCACGGAAACCGGCGAACGCGGCGACCGGGCGTCGTCCTTTTGATGCCCGAACTGAGCTGTTTCTTGCGGGCGAGTGCGACGACACACCTGATTCTGTGCGTCGGCAAACCTCTGCTCGTTTACGCTCGCGGCTCTGTTCCAACGACCAGCCGCCTTTTTGTCCGTACCGCGACCGCGAGGGAGCGGACCTTCAAAAACCCGAAGAGTTTGCCGAGTCGGACGACTGAGCCGCGGGCTCACGTCCGCCCTTGGAAGACGCTCAGGCGCTCATGCCGAACTGATCTATGGCCTGTTCGATGGCTCGACGGATTTGGGAGTGGACGGCTTCGGGTTGGGATACGGACTGCCAGCAACCCGGCGCTTCATCCGTGTTCGTCGTCACGTAGGAAATGGTCCCGACGTCGATGTACCGTTCCCAGGATGACAGCCGCACGTACGTATTCCGCACCCCAACCAGCGGGACAGCGTGAATGCGCGGAGTTCGCACCCCGTGGATCTCGATGATCCGCCGATTGGTGAGCACGTACCACGTCGGAACCCAACGCACGATGGCCATGCCCAGTCGCGAAAATCCCAGCAGCAAGATGACCTGAGCGCTGGTGGTTACCGATAGTCCCGGCAACGGGCGACCAAGGATCGTCAGCGCGAGCGCCAGGAACGTCGCGGTCACCACCCACGCGGCGGAGTCCGACAGCGGGCGCCACATCGACGGCTTGATGGCCAGAATGACGATCTCACCACCATCGACGACGCCGCCGGGAAGTGAGGTCCACTGTTTGGCCACCCGTTCGACGCGCGAAGGCGTGTCGGACGTGGTCGCCGCGAACGGCGAGGCTGGACCGCCAATCGGAGGGGCAAGCACCATATCACGACGTTTATCGGTCATCGTGGTCCGCCGGTTGCGTTGCGTGAAGACGGCATCGGATGCCGCCTGTACTAGGTACGTCCCGGTTCTTGTGGCGCGGCCCATGCTAACCACGAAGGATGTCGTCGTACAGCGCGGAATACCCCTCCCAGGTTCGCTCGACGTGCCAGTTCCGCTCGACCTCGACGGCGGCGGCCTTCCCCATTTGCGCTGAAAACGTCGGATGGGCGAGCAGTTGAAGCACTGCCGCGGTCAGCTTGGGGGTGTCATCGTAGGGCACGACCAGGCCGGTCCGCTCATGTTCAATCAGATCACGGCAGCCGGGAACGTCCGTGGTCACGATGGGGCACGCCGCGGCCATGGCCTCCAAAAGGGCGTTGGGCAACCCTTCAGTCCGCGAGGGGAACGCGAAGACGTCGGCGGTCTTGAGCAGCGACGGAACGTCTCGGCGGGGACCGAGAAGATGAACCCGACCCAGGAGGGCGGTTCGTCGCACTTCCCGTTCGAGGGTAGCTTTCAACGGACCTCCACCGACCAAAACCAGGTGCGCGGAAGTTTTCTCCGCGACCTCTCGAAACGCGCGCACCAGAAACGTAAGCCCCTTGACCGGATCGAGCCGTCCGACCCAGAGGACGATGGGCGCGTCAGGATCGATTCCGGCGACCAGCGTCCGCTTGTCGATGGCGCGGGCGGCTCGGACCTCTTCCGGATCAATCCCGCCGCGAACCAGTCGTAGCCGGTCGCGGGGGATTCTGGCGTGATGGGCGAGGTGTTCGATCACCGACGGGGAGTTGCCCACGAAGCAGCGGCAGGATCCGCCTGTCCAACGATCCACGAGGAGGTGCCAGCGGCGTTCGACCTCCACGGTCTGGATTTCGCAGACCACCCGCTTGGCGGGAAAGCCGGCGGAACGGGCCGCCCGGCGCGAGGCGAAGTTCGCATGGAACAACAGGGAGTGAATGAGTCCGGGGCGCGTATCCGCAATGATATCCGCCAGTCGCTTGACGACGCGGAAGTCCCACCCGCCGCGGCCCTCGCACGTGAAAACCGGCACGCCGTCGGCGCAAAGCATCTCCGATACCGGGCCGAGGGGCTTCAGCGAGACCACGGCGCAGCCACGCCCTCGGGCCCGCATGGCTCGTGTCAGACGGTGCAGATGAAGCGGTACGCCGCCCAGCTCGAGGTCGGTAATGACGTAGAGAATGTCGATGGAGGAGTCGCCCTCGGCGGATTAGCGCCGTCTTTTTGTGTGGCGTCGCGGTCCATCCGCGGCGCCGCGGGTCAAACACCTCGATCGAGGACTCCCCGACGACCGCGCGGACGGACGTCCGCGAATCGGGAAAAAGTCAGCCGATCGAGTAGCCTCAGTAATCCCGCCTGGAGAACTTCCACATGGCCAGCAGCACGATCGCGGCCTCGCTCAGCAGCGACGAGCCGATGGTCTGGTAGGCGGGGATTTCCAGCCTCGCCTGTTCCACCCGGGCGGCGCCGCGCAATAGCTCCGGATCGGCCGTGGCCGACGCCGACGCGGGAACCAACTCCATGCCCCCGGCGGCGCGGGTCCATCTCTTCGCGTTGTAGATGAGATCCTGGGTCTTGGGAACCATCCACCGAGCGGTGGTCGCCAGAACGTGCCCGCGCTGATGCTCCGCCAGTTTGGGATACAGAATGAAACAGTCGTCAATCCCCTGCACTCCGGCGAAAAACACCCAGGCCCCGAGGCTCAATACGATCGCCGCCGTCGCGCTCCGCGACCAGACCGCCGCCAACGCCGACACACAGTAGAGATAACTGAACAGCAACACCATCAGCGGAATGCACAGCAGGTACGCCGGCATCCACGTCCCCCACCGCAGTCCAAGCACCAGAAAGGTCGAAGCCACGAACACCGTCGCGTGCACCAGCACGAACATCATGGCTCCGAAGTACCGGCCCAGAAAAAGTTTCCATCGCGCAATCGGCTTGGAGAGCACGACTTCGATGGCCCCGCGTTCCAGCATGGCCGGAAAGAACCCCGCCGTCGCGATCAACGCCAGGATCGTGCCGATCGAGCCGACCACCGTGTCCAGGATGTAATCGACCGCGACCGTGGCGATGAGGTCCGTACGCAGCTCGCCGCCGACCGTGAACACGTCCGTCTCGATCCGCCAGCTCCCGAAGAACACGTCTACCATGCCCGGCGCGAATCCCACGCAGGACATGGCCGCGGCCACCACAAGGGAGACCGCCAGCATGACCCAGAAGATCTTGCGATCGAGGGATTCGCGGAAGCTGTCAACGATCAACGCTGGAATCTGCATGTCGATCTAGTGGTACGTTGCACGCCCTTCAATGGTCCGCAAAGTCCCGCCCCTTCACGGTCGCGGCTCTGTTCGAACGCCCGACCGCCTTTTATCAGAGCCGCGACCGTCAGGGAGCGGGACTCTGTTGTCATCCGTACCGCGACCGTGAGGAAGCGGACCGCCTGAACGCATCATTCCAAATGCGACGGAACACCAATCGGTTCCGTACGCCCCGGAGCAACCGCATTCACGACGCTGATCCGCGGACTTGCGGCGTCGCGCCGGCCGCGCCGCTCGGCGCCTGCCCGACGGCCTCCACCAACACGTCTTCCAGGCTGAACCGGTGCGGCGCCACCGATTCGATCAAGCCTCCAGCCTTGCGGATCGCATCCAGAACCACGTTCATCTTCCGAGTGTCATGCCCCGGCACCACGACCACCCCTTCGCCGAGGGACACCCCGAGCGAGGCCATGGATGACCGCACCGCCGCCGCGTCGCCGGTGAAGGAAATCCGGTACTCCACGGTGTGCTCAGTCAGTTCCCGAAGCCTCCCCTGCCGCGCCACCAGCCCGTCGACCAGGATCGCCACCCGGTCGCAGATCATCTCCAGTTCGCTGAGCAGGTGCGAGTTCAGGAAGATCGTTTTTCCCCGGTCGCGAAGCTCGACCAGCAGATTGCGCACCTCGCGCCGTCCGACCGGATCGAGCCCGTCGGTCGGTTCATCGAGAACCACCAACTCCGGATCGTTCATCAGTGCCTGCGCGATCCCCAGCCGTTGGAGCATTCCCTTGGAGTAGCGGTCGATTCGCGTATCGCCCCACTGGGCGATGCCCATCCGCTCCAGCAGTTTCGCCGCCCGCTCGCGCCGCCCGGACTTGGAAACCTTGGCGAGTGCGGCGTAAAAGTCCAGCAACTGGAAACCGGTGAGATAGCCGGGGAAGCGCTGCCCCTCGGGGAGGTACCCGGTGACCGCCAATTTGCCGCGGTGCCCGATCGGGCGACCCAGGATGGTCCCGAACGCATGTGTCGCACGAATCGCGGTCATCATGATCTTGACCAGCGTCGTCTTGCCCGCGCCGTTGGGGCCCAGCAGACCGAAGATCTCCCCGCGGCCCACCTGGATGTTCACCCCGCGGAGGGCCTGCACGCCGCGGGGATAGGTCTTGCGCACGTCGATGAGGTCCACCGCCCAATTGGTCATCTCGGTGACGTTGACCATAGCGATTCCGGACGCGCGAGGAGTTGCTCCGCCAATCCTTCCGCCGTCGCGTTCGGCCCGACGTCGATCCATTCCGTCCGCGCGAAGCGGCGAAACCACGTCCGTTGCGACTTGGCGAGTTGGCGGGTGTTGATTTTGACCGATTCGACGGCCTCCGCAAGGGTGAGCTTCCCCTCGAGGTGGGCGAGGGTCTCGGAATACCCGACGGCTTGTCGAGCCGCCGTGCTCAGCGGTTTCGCTTCGGCACATAGCGACCGAACCTCATCGACCAGCCCCAAGGTGAACATCTTCCGGACCCGCTCGTTGATCCGCTGGCTCAGATCCTCCTTGTCGCGCCGCAGCCCGACGAACGTGCATTCGTGCCGCGTGCGGTCCCGGTCCCATTGTTCCTGCAGCCGGCTGATCGGCGTGCCGGTCAGCTCGAACACCTCCAGCGCACGCACCAGACGGCGGAGATCGTTGGGGTGAATCCGTCGAGAGGCCGGCGGATCGACCTCCAGGAGCCTCGCGTGCAGGACGGCCGCCCCATCGCGCGCGGCGGTCTCCTGCAATCTCGCGCGAACGCCAGGGTCCGCCCCGGGGCCTTCAAACAATCCTTCGCTCAGCGCCTTGATGTAAAGCGGCGTTCCGCCAACGACGAGAATCGGTCTTCCTCGTGCCGAAATGTCGGCAATGGCTTGTTCCGCCAGCAACACGTACCGCGCAACCGAAAACTCCTCCGAAGGTTCAACCACGTCGATGAGGTGATGGGGAATCTCTCGCAAAACCTCCGGCGATGGCTTGGCCGTCCCGATGTCCATCCGCCGGTAAACCTTCATCGAATCGACGCTGATGATCTCTCCGCCCAGCCGCCGCGCCAGTTCCCGCCCCAGGCCTCCCTTCCCGCAGGCGGTGCAACCCAGAATGAAGGTCAACTTCGCCGACATGCCGCGAAGGTTGGCTTGTCGGAACCAGACTGTCAAAGAACCTCTCGGACTGCCGCGTGGCACGGGCTTCCGGCCCGTGTGTGGCACCGGCCTCCAGTCCCTGTCCGTGAGAATTCCTGCGGCTGTCGGCTGAGGCGCTTCCCGTGCCTTTCGTTGTTCCGGTTCAAACCGGCCCAGAGCTCCCCTTGCTGGGCGGCAAAAACGGGGCATCCTGCGCTAACGGCCGTCAGACCGTGTGGCCCGCCGTCGGGTACACTCGAAACCACAGGACTTTCAGATAGCCCGATTCCGGGCAGTTCTGCATCACCGGATGATCGCCTCCGGGTCCGGTCACGTCGAACAACTGCAGCATCCGCCGTCCGCGGCGGGCCGCGCGGTACACCGCCTCGGTGAACGTCTCTCGCGACACCAGTCCGCTGCAACTACAAGTGACCAACACGCCGCCTGGCCGAACCACCTGCATCGCCAGCAGATTCAGATCTTGATACTTGTGGATCGCCTCCTCCAGCTCGTCGCGCGACGTTGCCAGTTTCGGCGGATCCAATACCACGGCGTCGAATCGCCGCCCTCCCGCCGCCATCTGGCGAAGGTAGGCAAAGGCGTCCGCGTGAACGAAATGGATGCGCGTCTGATTGAGCTTGGCGTTCTCCTTGGCCAGCTCGACGGCGGATTCGTCCAGATCGACGGCGTCGACCTCCGCCGCGCCGCCCAGCAGCTTGGCGCACAATGCGAAACCGCCGGAATAACAACACGCGTCCAGCACCGACGCGCCACGACACAGGGCCGCGAAACGCCGACGGTTCTCCCGCTGATCGCAGAAAAACCCCGTCTTTTGCCCACTCGTTGGATCGACCCGATACCGGACGCCGTGTTCCCGGATCGTCACCTGCCCGAACGCGGGTTGCGACGCCCGGCGAACGCGAAACCCCTCGATGCCTTCGATGGATGAATCCGCCCGCACGAGTACTCGCCACTGCGTCGCCGTCTTGTCCGGACGATCCAGCGAACTCGGCGAACCAAGTCGATCCCCCAAAAAACGCGCCAGCATGTCGGCCCGATCGAACATCCCGCGCGAAAACAACTCCAACACCAGACAGTCGGCGTACCGCTCGACGATCAGCCCGCTTAGACCGTCGCCCTCCGCGTGGACCAGGCGGTACGCGTCGGTGTGCTCCGCCAATCCAAGCCTCTCCCGAAGCTCGACCGCCTGATCAATCCGCGCCCGCCAAAAGGCCTCGTCGATCGCTGCGTCGCCGTAGGCCAGCATGCGCACGACGATCCTTGACTTGGAGTTGAACAGACCCCGTCCGAAAAACTGCCCCGACTTGTCGTAGACATTCACCACGTCGCCCGGCCGGGCCGCCGGATCCGCCTCGCGAATCATCCGCGAAAACAAGAACGGGTGCATGCTCGCCGAGCGCAGCAGCACCCACGGCGAGAGCATCGAGCCTGTCGCCGGACGCTCCTCCGGCGACCCGCCCTCCGAACGCGACGGTTGATCGATCTGCCCCATTCATGGATGGTCCTCGCCCGCCGATCCGCACGCAAGCGACTTCGGGATTCGATCGGGCTTTTTCAGTTGTTCGAGCACCAGGGCAAGCGCTTGCACTTGCCTGTACCAGTCGCGGTGCGCTCGCAGGATGCCCCATCCCTGCCGCCAGGCAAAGGTGGAGGACGATCTCCCCAGAAACGAGCATCGAACTCGCCCACCCGTCCGTCCCCCACCCATCGCTGCGCGATGGATGGGATGCCAACTTGCGTCGCGAGACCGATGACCGAATGGCCCGGCGGATTCGACACCAACCGTCGTCGGCACTATGAATCGCTCCATGCCGCTGCGATCGTCGAGGGAGGAGTACGGTCGTTTCCGGGCCAAGCCGATCGTGGTGGAACCTTCGGCGGCCGCGCCCGCGCCGTTGCCTCCGCGCCGGACGGACGCCAGACGTTACTACCTCGCGCAGTATCGAAAATGGCTGCGCCCCTATCTCGGCCGGCTCATCGTGGTGTTCGCCCTGGCCCTCGCCGGCGCGAGCCTGGGGCTGGTTCTCCCGCTGGTCACCCGACACATCATTGATGGCGTCATTCCCGACACCACGGTCGCGGAGGACGTGCGATTCCATCGGCTGCTTGCGCTTTGCGGGACGATGATCGCCTTGATCCTGGTGACCCAGGTCATCGACACCACGCGGGCGTATCTGATGGCCGTGCTGAACGCGAGGGTGATCTTCCGTCTGCGACAGCGATTGTTCGAACGCTTCCTCCGCCTGCCCTTGTCCGACCTTTCGGAGTTGAAGTCCGGAGGCATCGTCTCGCGGCTGTCGCAGGACACCGACAAGGTGACCGGCCTGGTGCAGATGGGGTTGGTGACGCCCGGCGTCGCCGCCATGCGGGTCATCATGACCGTCGGCGTGTTGTTTGCCCTGAGCTGGCCGATGGCCCTGGTGGCGGCGCTGATTATTCCGCCCATCGTGGTGATCAACTTCTTCTGGATTCAGAGGGTTCGTCCCATTTACCGCACGATGGCCGAGGACCGCGAGCGCATCGACGCCCGGGTGACCGAGACTTTCGGCGGAATACGGGTCGTGCGGGCGTTTCGCCGCGAACGTCGCGAGCAGCGCGACTACGCCGTCGGCCATCACCTGGTGATCCGCAAAAAACTGCTCGCCGAAACGCTGCAACTGGCGGTCAGCAGCGGATGGGGATTGCTCGTTCCCGGCGCGGCCCTGGTAATCGTGGGCTTCGGCAGCTACCTGGTCATCTACGGGCGCGGGACCGTCGGAGACATCGTGGCCTTCCAGATGTACTCGATGATGCTGCTGCACCCGGTCTCGATGATCGTGGAGTCGTACAGCGCCACGCAGCAGGCGATGGCCGCGATGGAGCGGGTCTTCGACATTCTGGAGCGGAACGAAGAGAAGCCGGATCGCGCCAACGCCGTCGAAACCCCCAGCCCCATCCGCGAAATCCGATTCGACAACGTCGGCTTTGAATATCGCGCGGGACTTCCCGTGTTGCACGAGATTCGGTTGAGCGTACCGGCAGGAAGCACCGTGGCCCTGGTCGGGCCTAGCGGCGGCGGCAAGACCACGCTCACCGACCTGGTCGCCAGGTTCCACGATCCGACCTCGGGGTCCATCCGAATCAACGGAGTGGACCTGCGCGACCTCAGACTGGCGAGCTTTCGGTCGCGGTTGGCCATCGTCCCCCAGGACGTGTTCCTGTTCGACGGGACCGTTCGAGAGAACGTCGCCTACGGGCGGCGGAACGCCTCCGAGGGAGCGGTCCGCGAGGCCGCCCGCCGCGCCAACGCCCATGAGTTCATCGAACGCCTTCCCGAGGGATACGACACCATCATCGGCGAGCGGGGCGTGAAGCTCTCCGGCGGACAACGCCAGCGGCTCAGCATCGCCCGGGCGATCCTGGCCGATCCGGAAATCCTCATTCTCGACGAAGCCACCAGCAACCTGGATACCGAAAGCGAACAGTTGATCCAGGCTTCGCTGATCGATCTGCTGTCCACGCGGACCACGTTCGTCATCGCCCATCGACTGAGCACCGTCCTGCACGCGGATATGATCGTGGTGCTGCATCGGGGGCGAATCGAGGAGCTGGGCACGCACGCGGAGCTGATGGCCCGCGACGGCTTGTACCGCGACATGGTGGAGCGCCAACACCAGTTCGCCCAGACCCCCGACCTGGCCTCGCCGGTGACCGAAGCGTGAGGGTTGCCAGGTACCGCCCCGCGGGACACAATCACGGCGGTCCCGGAAGGACTTGTGCCCCATGCGCAGCGGGCTGGCGGACCGACCAGTGAGGCTCTTGCCTCGTCTCCCTTTCATTCGCGGGGGAGGCACACGTTTCGAGATCACGATGATGCCCAGTTTGTGGATACATCGCCGGATTGCCCCGACCGCCATGTCTTTGTTGTTGACCGCGTGCGGACTTTCCGGCACCTCATGCGTCGAGCCGAAACCAGGCCCCTCACAGGAGATGCCCGTCCGCTCCCCAGGGGCCGCGGCGGCTCCGGACGGCACGCCCTCAGCCGGAGCGACGCCGCCGAACCTGCTGCCGGGACAGCCTCCCGTGGGCGCCGCGGCGGCGGATGATGATGACCGGAACCTCACCATCGAGGTCCGCGAGGAGAAGTGGCCCAACGGTTCGCCGATGCGCCGCGTCGTCGGCTATGTCGACGAGGAGGGTGAATTCGTGCGCCACGGCGAGGCCGTCGAGCACTACGACTCCGGGCTTCAGAAGTCGGTGACCCAATGGCGGCACGGCCTGCTGCACGGTTCCAAAAGGACGTGGTATCTCAACGGTCAGGCCTGGTCCACCGGTCAATACGTCGACGGAAAATCAGACGGCGTATGGCGGCGCTGGCATCAGAGCGGAGGCAGACACAGCGAGTGGACCATGGTCCGCGACGTCTGGCACGGAACCTATGCCGAGTGGCATGAGAACGGGTTCAAGCGGATGGAGGTGGAGTTCGTCAACGGCGTGCGCCAGGGTCCGATGCGCTTGTGGGACGAACAGGGCGTACTGGTGACCACGACGGATTTCGTGGACGGTGTGGAGCAGCCGTAACCTGACGCCGCGTTGTCGTAATCCGATGTTGCGTAGCCGCACCAGCGGTTGCGTCCACCCGCGAAGGCTGAATGACGGATGCGGTATGCCAATCCGTACCGCGACCGATCAGAGCCGCGACCGTGACAACGTTTTGCATCGATTGCCGTCCGGGTCCGTGCTCGTACTCCGCCGAGGCGCTCCAGCACCATGACGACCCCATCGCCCACGATGTCCCGCCGCGCCCTTCGCTTTGATCGCGCCGAGGCGGGCGGAGCGCTGGGCGACCTGGGCACGTTCATTCCGCTTCTGGTCGCCATGGTGTACACCTGCGGGCTGCAGCTCGGCCCCGCGCTGTTGGCCGCCGGGGTTCTCAACATCCTTACCGGCGTTGTCTTTCGCATTCCCATGCCCGTCCAGCCGATGAAAGCCATCGCCACGGTGGCCATTGCCGAAAAGCTGAGCGAGTCGCAAATCCTCTGCGCCGGGATGGTCACCGGCGGCTTGATTCTCTTGGCGGGTCTGACCGGACTGATCGACCATCTCAATCGTGCCGTGCCGAAAAGCGTCGTTCGCGGCTTACAGTTGGCTATGGGGTTGAAGCTGCTGACCAGCGGATACGAAATGATCGCCCGTTGTGACGCATGGATCGGCTCGGACAGCGTCGCATTGGGAATCGCGTGCGCGGTATTGGTGCTGGCGCTGTATTTTTCGTCGCGAATTCCGGGGGCGCTGGTGGTGTTCGGGATCGGTCTGGCAGCCCTGTTGATCAGGCAACCGGCGCTGCTGGGGCAAACGCAGTTGGGCATGAGCTGGCGGCTGCCGTCGCTGGGAAGCGGGAACGATTGGCTGATCGGCACCTGGCGTGGGGCCTTGCCCCAGTTGCCGCTGACCACCTTGAACTCAGTGATCGCGGTGTGTGCCCTGGCGAAGGATTTGTTCCCACACAGCGACGCCCGGCCCGGGCGGGTCGCCGTGTCGGTCGGGCTGATGAATCTGCTGACCTGTCCGCTGGGGGGCATGCCCATGTGTCACGGCGCCGGCGGGTTGGCCGGGCAGTATCGCTTCGGCGCCCGAACCGGGGGCAGTGTCATTCTCCTCGGCGCGGTCAAGTGCCTGCTCGCGGTGGCCCTGGGCGATTCGTTGCTTCAGTGGTTGCAGGCCTATCCGCAATCGGTCCTCGGCGTGCTGCTGTTGTTCAGCGGGCTGGAGTTGTCGATGGCCTGCCGCGATCAAAGTTCGCGGGTGGACTTCTTCGTGCTGCTGCTGACCGCGGGGGCGTGCCTGGCGATCAACATGGCCGCCGGGTTCGTGATCGGCTGGTCGCTGGCCGCCGCGTTGCTTTGGGGATGGTTCCGCATCGAACCGCCGGCGGATTCTTCGGACCCCCGCGCCTAAAGCGCCCTTGCCTCTTGTGTAGCGTCGCCCTTCGTGGGCGGCGCCTTCAGGAAAACGCCGCAGATAGACGGTCAGGTTCACAAAAGCGGATTCTGTTCCAAACTCAAATCGCGCGTCGGCAGAATTCACATGTCGAACGTGTCGCTCCGCTTCCGCGTTCCCAGCATTGCCGCACCGGCATCGTCACCCTGGTATCGCCGATCGCGGTCTCTGTGAGAATCGTCCTTCGTCCGCGGCGCGGGCATTTCACCTCGGCGAGAGCGTCAAGCGCCGACCGCGCCACGGTCGATATTCGCAGAACCGATGGCCGGGACGCCCTCGGAGTCTGACGTGGACCGGAGGCTGGCGAGTCGTGCGCGTTCTGATCACCGGACATCGAGGCTACATCGGGGCGGTGATGGCCGCGGTCTTGAAGAACGCTCGATTCGAGGTCGCGGGAATGGACTGCGACCTGTACGGTCCCTGCGACTTCGGCAGGACGCGGGACGAGGTCGCCGCCTTCGACGTCGACGTTCGCGACGTCGAGTTCACTGATCTGCTGTCCTTCGACGCGGTGGTGCATCTGGCCGCTACCCCCGAGGATTGGAACGGCGCGCTGGATCCAACCGTCAGCGAAGCGATCAACCGCGACGCGGCCATTCGGCTGGCGGAGTGCTGCAAGAAGGCCCAGGTGGGCCGGCTGCTGTTTGCCTCCACCTGTGCCGTGTACGGCCGAGCGCTGAACGAATTGCAGGACGAGGAGTCGGCCACCCATCCGCTGACGCCCTACGCGCGGGCGAAGTTGGACGCCGAACGGGCCTTGCTCCGTCTCTCCGACACGAGTTTGTCCGTGGTGGTCATGCGGAACGCGACGGCGTACGGCGCATCGCCTCGAATGCGGCTGGACACCGCCGTCAACGAGTTTGTAGCCTCCGCGGTGACCACGGGACGGATCGACATGCAGACCGAAGGGCGGGCGTGGCGTCCGTTCGTGCACGTCGAGGACGTGGCCCGAATGTACGCGGCCGTGCTGGCGGCCCCCAATGCCTCGGTCTCCGGACAGGTCATCAACGCCGTCCGAAGCGACGAGAATTATCGCATCATCGACGCCGCCGATCGGGTGGCGGAACTGATTCCCGGTTGCACGAGGTCCGCGCCGCCCCGAACGTTCGATCGACGAAGCTACCGCGTGGATGGGGGAAAACTGGCGCGGTTGTTTCCGCGCCTGGAGCTGCATTGGACGCTCGATCAGGGAACCCGCCAGTTGCGCGAGGCCTTCCGGACCTCGGGACTGACACCGGGCGAGCTTCGCTCCCCAAGGTTCCGCCGCATCCGACGGCTGTCCACCCTGATGGAGCGCGGAGAATTGGATTCACAATTACGCCGCGCGTCCGCCTTGATGCTTCGCTAAGGCCTCGAACTCCACCCGTCCATCGCGGCGAACCCTCCGCCGAGTGCTCCGACGCAGCCAAACATTCGAGTGGGGTTCCCGACCGTGGGTATCCCAGCCCGCAACTCCGTCTGCGATGGAGCACCAGGATGTCCTAAGTTGTACGAACCAGTCTACCCCGCTTCACCCGACCGACCCGACGTGGTAGGCTCCTCGGTTGCCCGCAAACGGTATCGAACCGAACAGGTTCGTGGAATCCCCTGATCGAAGGAGATGGACGCATCATGAAGAAGGTCATTGCAATGTTCTTGCTCGCGGCGGCTGCGACTCCGCTGATCGCCCAGGAGAAGACGGCCAAACCCGGCGACCTTACCGACCCCATCGAAATCCTCAAGAAGGCCGACGACGCGACCAAGGCCCTGGAGTCGGTCAAGTACGTCGCCGCCACCGAAGGCGTCGAAGCCAACGCCCCGAAGATGCCCAAGGTCGAGGGCACGGTGGTATTGAGCGGATGGAACAACGGCGCGCCGCAAAAATGGTTCTACAACATCACCGTGCAGGCCCCGGGATCGACGGAGAAGAAGGAAGTGGTGGCCGGCACGGACGGCGAAACCTACTTCGTCATCGACAAGCAGAACAAAAAGGTCTACGCGGACATTGACCCCGCGGTGCTGGGGTCCACCGGGCGGATGATCCGCGGCATCACCATGTTGGAATACGTCCACCCCACGCCGTTCAGCGATGAGCTCAACGGCGAGAAGCAGGAGCTGGTCGGCTCGGCCACGATCGGCAACGAGGAGTGCTACGAAATTTTCGTGAAGTACAAGGGCCCCGCCCAGGAGGCCCACTGGTTCTTTTCCAAGAAGGATTTCCTCCCGCGACAGGCGATCCGCTTGTTCCAGAACCCCGCAGGAGAACGCGGCGGAACCAAGTTGACCGTCACCCTCCTGACTCCTGACCCCAAGCTCGACGAAGCGGCCTTCAAGCTCGTCGTGCCCGACGGGTTCGAGAAAATCGACGACTTCGCGCCGTGACCTTAGGCCGGGCGATGATCGAACGGAATCCGGACCTGAACGACCGGGGCATCCAGGAAACGCCGCAGAAACGCCCCCAGGGGGCCTTATCCGTACGCTCGACGGCCCGAGGACGGTGTCCTGCGCTCGGGTGGCCCAGATCCTCTGGACCTGGGGGAGCCGACGCTACACGCCGGTCAGGTGATCGGGTCGGGTGGCCACAGGGGTTTTTCAATTGTCGCTTGCCGCGGTACTTAGAACTGGTCACGGCACGGGCCGGCGATCCGCCAATGCCGTCCGACACCGCGAGACTCGGACAAATGCAAGACCCCCTGATGTCGGGTTGGGGGTGTTGAAAACCGTCGCCCGGTCGGGTATACATCTCACGACGCCCTGGTGGGCGGCTTTCCTGAAATCCCCGTGGCACGGGGCGGGCTGGCGAAGAAATCCAGTCCCTTGGACGGGTCCGACAGGAACTTGGGCGGTCCGTTCGCCACTGCGAACCGGGCCGCAGGAGTCACCCGGACAATCCGGTTCGCCTGATGTTAGTGCTTGGCTGGGGGTTTGCTCGGTGGGCATGAAGCCGCCGACGCCCCGACTTGACGCGGAGACCGACCGTTGAGCACCGTAAGCAAAATCTTCATCGTGTTGTTGACCGTCTTCAGCATCGCGTTCACCGCCATGACCGTGTCGGTGGTGGCCCAATCGACAAACTGGCGGGATACGGCGCTGAAGTATGAGCAACACGCACGAGTCACCGACGCCAATCTGCGCGCCGTGATCGACGCCAACGCCGCCGAGCTGGCCAGCGCCAGGGACTCGGTCGTCGGGCATCTGGCGACCATCGGCGATCTGGAAAAAAAGCTTCAGGACGCATCGAGCGAAGTGGCCAAGCTCCGCTCCGAACTGGCCAAGGCCGACGCCGAACGTGGCAGCACCGAGGCCATGAATCGGGCGCTGCTCTCGCAGTTGGAAATGGCCCGGATGGCCGAGGCGGAGTATCGCCAGCAACGTGACAAGCTCGAACGCGACAGCGTTGACTTCCAGCAACGCAACATCGACCTCAACGATCGGGTCAACGAGTTGACCGCCCAGGTGTCCGTGCTCGCGGAGCAGAAGCGGCACTACGAGCAGCAGATCAACGTGCTGCAAACCGACGTGCAAAAGCTGTCGCGACAGGCTTCCGCGCCGGCGGCCGGAACCGCGATGGAGTCGCCGGCGGGAGCCGCCATGCGCGGCGTGTCGGCGCTTTCGCCGGTGCGAACCGCCGCCATTCGCGGCAAGGTGCTGAAGGTCGACGGCAACCTCGTCACCTTGAGCATCGGCTCCGCTGATGGGGTGCGGAAGGACATGCGTTTCGTGGTCCACCGCGACGGACAATATGTCGCTGACGTAACCGTCAACCTCGTCGATCCGGACAAGGCCGCGGGTCGCCTCGCCCAGTCGGCCGGGGCGATCCACGAAGGCGACGACGTCATCGACGCGGTCTCGCTGGCCGGTTCGGGCAAGTAAGGACAATTGCGGAATGGCGAATGCGGAAGCCAATCCGTACCGCGACCCGATCAGAGCCGCGACCCTGACGGAGCGGATTTCAGGCGGGTGATTTTGTGCAAGGTGGGTTACGATGAGCGAACGTCCGGCGAGTGATCAGCCTGAACACGACGTGTACACGATCCTGCTGATCGTCGCCACGGCCCTGACCATCGGCGCGACGGCGTATCTGGTGATTCGCAGCCAACAGCTTTTTGGCTCCTGGAATCCCTTCGCCGGGGCGTAGTCGGGCGCCGGCGTATACCCGCGGCCGCTGCTCAAGTGCAGGGACTCGGTTTGAGCGTGAACGTTCGCAAAAAGAGTTCTTGATGCAGTAGTTGGGAGGGGAGCGTCGCCGGGACGAACTTCGCGGCGTCGATCCAAACAGTTCATCCGTTCTCGGTCCGGCGCCGGCGTCAGGAAGCGCGGACGGTCATGAGGTCTACCAGGTGATTCTCGATTCCCTCTTGGGCATGTTCAGCGTCGATATGGGAATCGACCTGGGCACCTGCAACACCTTGGTCTGCCTCAAGGGCGAGGGAATCGTCCTCAACGAACCGTCCGTCGTCGCGGTGCGGAAGGGGAGCAACCAGGTGCTGCGCAACGGCACCGCCGTCGGGCACGTAGCCAAGGAAATGCTCGGCAAGACGCCCGGTTCCATCCAGGCTATCCGCCCCCTCAAACACGGCGTGATCGCGGACTTCGACATCACCGAGGCGATGCTGGGTTATTTCATCCGCAAGGCCCATGGCCGGAGTCGATTCGCCCGACCTCGCGTGGTGATCGCCGTCCCCTCGGGCATTACCGCGGTCGAAAAGCGGGCGGTGTACAACTCCGCCGAACGCGCCGGCGCTCGCCGCGTGTACCTGGTGGATGAGCCGATGGCCGCCGGCATCGGAGCCGGGCTGCCCATCGGCGAAGCCACCGGCTCCATGATCGTGGACATCGGCGGCGGAACCACCGAAGTAGCCATCATGTCCCTGGCGGACATCGCCGTGGTGCAGAGCATCCGCGTCGCCGGCGACGAAATGGACTCCGCCATCGTCAACTACATGCGCCGCAAGCATGACCTGATGATCGGCTGGCAGACCGCCGAGACCATCAAGATCGAGTTGGGGACCGTCGGCGATCCAGACCCGGACGCCCGTCGGGTGGTTCGAGGTCGGGACGTGTCCCGTGGTCTACCGCAGGAATGTGAGATCTCGGCGTCCGAGGTGAAGGACGCGCTGCAGGAACCGGTCGCGGCCATCATCGCCGCCGTCATGGGCACGTTGGAATTGGCCGAACCGGAATTGGCCGCCGACTTGGTTGACAACGGCATCCACCTCGCCGGCGGCGGGGCCTTGCTCCGCGGGCTGAACCAGGCCATCGAACGCGCCACGGGCTTGAAGGTCACCGTGGTCGACGATCCACTCTGCTGCGTCGCGCGCGGGACAGCCGTCTACCTCGAAAACCTCGCCTCCTGGAAGGACACCATGGAGTCCGACGCCGACGACTATTAAGAGTGCGTCCTAAAGCCACTCTCCCCCACGTATGTGTTTAGCGTGTATCAGCATCATCCGGGCTGGTCGTCGAAAAGCGACCGCCGTGATCAGCATGATGCTGAAACACGGGCATTGGATCGGGATCTCCAGATTGTCGCTCTCAGTACTGGGACCACGCTAAACACATACCAAGGAAGTGGGCCATCCGACCGCTGAGAACAGGAAGACGGGAAATGCGTTCCTCGACGTAAAGAGCGGCCTGGGAGAGAGCGCGGTCGCCTCGGCCCGGACCACCGAACTTCGACCGTGCCGTTGGAATCGAACGATCGCATCTCTATGATCGGCGGCCTTGATGGACGCACGGCTCCCAGGGTTGACCCCACGATGACCAAGACAGCTCTGACCATCCACGTCACGAACGATCCCATCTACATGGAGAACGGGTACACGGTCTATCTCCGCGACGGGGGGCCGTGCTGGATCATCGACCCGGGTTTCGATCCCCAAGCGGGGCAGATCGTCGAACACGTTCGCAAGCATCGCCTCCAACCGGCGGCGATCGTCCTGACCCACGCCCACCCGGACCACATTGCGGGGATCGACGATGTCCGCGACGCCCTCGGTCCGCTTCCGGTGTATCTAGCCCGGGAAGAATGGAAGGCCTTGATCGACTCGATGGAGAACCTCTCGGGATTGATGGGTGAGGGGATCGTCACCAAGGTCAACGATCCGCTGGACCTTCCGCACGGCTCGACCTTGGAGCTCGACGGCACGAGGTGGTCGGTCCTCGACACGCATGGGCACTCGCCGGGGGGAAGGACGATCTACTCAGCGGACCTGGGCGTCGCCTTCGTCGGGGACGCTTTGTTTGCCGGCAGCGTGGGCCGGGTGGACTTCCCCAACAGCGACGGGGATGCGCTGCTCCGCAACCTCCGCAACCACCTGATGACCCTGCCCGACGCGACGCGGGTTCTTTCCGGTCATGGCCCGGAGAGCACGATCGGTCGAGAGAAGGGCACCAATCCCTACGTTCGCCACGGTTTCTAGAGACCCGACACGGTGCGTCCTGCGGGTGAAAGGGCCCGCTTCCTCGCGGGCGCGGTACGGATCAGGCGGCTCGGCGTCACGTTGTGCCGCGCGTTTCAGTCGCTCACTCGGGCGAACGGCACCGAGCGATGACCGGGTCATGTTTGGGGTGCGGCGGCGGCGCTCCGCTCAAGGTGTTGCGGCCGCCCGGCCGTCAGGCGACCCAGTTGGGCACTGAGGCGATCGTAGAATTGCAACGCGACGGCCTGCTCGGCCTTGATGACTTCGTTGGCCCCGAGCTGGGACGCCCGCATTCCCTGCGACGCGTAGTTGGTCCGCGCGATGATGTAGATTTCCGGATGCAGCCGGCGAGCCAGCGCCGTCGCCTTCAGCACCGCGTCTTCGTCGGGAATGGTCAATGCCAGGATGCTGGCACTATACAACCCCGCTTCGATCAGCGTCTCCGGCGTCGCGGCATTGCCCGACAGCACGCGACGCCCCAGGGCGGTCTGCGTTTCGACGGTGATCGGGTTCCGCTCGACGATGACGTAGGGAACCTTTACCCGGTCCAACAAGTCGGCCACGCAGCGGCCGGCCAGCCCGAAACCGACAATGATGACGTGCCCCGCCAGAAGTCCTTCTGCCGGTCGCGGATAGACGGGAACAACTTGTAGCCGCAGTCCCTGCGGCCAATCCTGGGACTCGTCCAACTCGACGTGCCCGTCCCGAAACGTCGCGCCGACCGTTGTTCCGCCGATCAACCGTTCAGCCCCCTGAGGATTTCCTGGCATGGTCGGCGGTGTTCGCCGACCCGGTCGAACGAACGCCGAAACCCATCCGCCTTCGGATTATCGGCGATTGGGGCTTACCGGTGACCTTGAACCCGGCCAGCGCGGGGCATGGTCGAACGCAGGTCATCAGCAGGGGCAAAGGCGCTATGACGGCTTGGTCCGAAACTTCCGGATCGCTTCGGCGACCAGGTAAAACGAACCGGTGATGCAGATCAAATCCTCGCGGCCAATCGCCCCCAGGGCGATCTGCATGGCCTCGGACAAGGTCCGCCCCACCTGGGCCATCTTCCCCGACAACTCAATATACTGGGCGGCCAACTCCGATGGCTCCGCGGAGCGTGGCGACGACGTTCGCGTGAAGATCACTTTGTCCGCGCCCACCTGAATACGGCGGATCATTCCCGCGATGTCCTTGTCCTTCTGGCATCCGAAGATCACCACCATGGAATCGTAGGTGATGTTCTGCCCGATCGCGCGCATCACCGCGTCGACGCTGGCGGCGTTGTGAGCGCCGTCCACGAGAATGCGAGGATTTTCGGAAATCATCTGCATGCGGCCCAGGAGCTTCACGTCGTCCAGACCGTTCACCGCGGTCTGGTCGTCAATGGTCAGACCGCGCGACTTCAACACGTCGAGCAGGCCCAGGGCCAGGCTGCAGTTCACCGCCTGGTGTTCCCCCAGCAGCGGAACTTGAACGTGTTCGTAGCGACTTTGCGGCGTCGTCAGGCAGATTCGCGCGTGCTTGCCGGCCACCCGCGAAAACTCGAACCGGTAGCTGAAATCCACCTCCTCGTCGGCGAACCTCAGCGGCGATTGCGCCGCCTCTGCCGCGTCACGGAGAACTTCGCGGACGTTGGGACGCTGGGGAGCACTGATCACCGGGATCTTCTTCTTGATCACCGCCGCCTTCTCGCGGGCAATCTGCTCCAGCGTGCTGCCCAGTTGGGCCATGTGGTCGAAACTAATGCTGGTGATCCCGACCGCCTCCGGCGTGATGACGTTCGTCGCGTCCAGGCGACCACCCATGCCGGCTTCGATGATCGCGATGTCCACCTTGCGGTCGGCGAAATGGCGGAACGCAGCCGCAGTCAGCACCTCGAAGTACGTCGGGTCGGGAACCTTCGCCTTCTCGGTGACGGCCGCCACCGCAGCCACCGCACGGGCGAACGCCGGTTCCGAAATCGGACCGTTGTCCACCATGATCCGTTCCCGCTCATCCAGAACGTGGGGTGAGGTGTACAGGCCGACGCGATGACCACATGCGCGGATCATCGCGGCAAGCATCGTGGCCGTACTGCCCTTGCCCTTGGTCCCGACGATGTGGACGGTCTTGTACGTCCGGTGCGGATTGCCCAAGGCCGCAAGAATCCGCTGGACACGGGAAAGCCCCATCTTCGGGGTACCGATACCGGGACGCAGCAGTCGTTCGTAGTTCGTTAGAGAGTCCAAATAATTCAGTGCCGATCGAAAAGTCTTGATTGACTTTGCGGGCGGTTTGGCTGGTGCGGGGTAGGCTGTTCTGCTGACCAGAGCCTTCGTCATCGTTATCGCATTCTAACCGACTTTTATCGAACCGTCAACATTTCGGACCGCCACGACCCACAAGGTATGGGTCCGTGGCAGAGTTGTTACACCATAGGTGTACCGCCACCACCCCGATTCTTGTGCCACGGATGGACCTCCAACCTTGATCTTGGGTGTCCTAGGGACCATTCGGAACACGCCGAAACGCACATAGCGCGTCTGTGTTGTGTCACAACTTGTGGGGGCTTCGTCCTGTTTGAAGACGAGGGGACGATCGCGGGACGCTCAGGGCATGTTTGGACGGTTCCGTTACAATGATCCCCATGGCGGATTGGGCGACCCAGACGGGAGGAGAGCCTACCTTCATTTCGGTCCGACCGGGGAACCTGGATCGGATCGGCGTTCTGTTGAAGGAATCCGGGATCCGCGACCCATGCAGCCAAGCGATCCTGGTGACGGACGAGACGGTCGCACGGGTGCATGCGCCACGGGTCGAGGGTTCGATCGCGGCGGATGGGATTTCGACCTGCACAGTTGCTGTTCCGCCGGGCGAGGCGTCGAAGAGTCTCTCCACCGCAACAGAGGTGTACCGCTTCCTGGCGGAGCGTCGATTCGGGCGCGACGGGGTCATCGTTGCCGTGGGCGGCGGCGTGGTCAGTGACCTCACCGGGTTCGTCGCGGCCACCTGGATGCGCGGCGTGCGCTGGATCGTCTGCCCGACGACGGTGGAAGGCTGTGTCGATGCGGCGATCGGCGGCAAGACGGCGGTCAACGTCCCGGGGGCGAAGAACCTTGTCGGTGCGTTCCATTGGCCCGCGGCGGTGTGCATCGACCCGACCTGCCTCCTCTCGCTACCCAAGCGGGACGTTTCGGCAGGCCTGGCGGAGTCGATCAAGCATGCGTTGGTTCTTGATCCGGGTTTCGTGAGCTGGCATGAGCGGAACGTGGCGGCGATTCTGCGACTCGAGGATTCGATCGCCGTCGAGCTGATCGAGCGAAACGTCCGATTGAAGCTTTTGGTCGTGGAGCGTGATCCACGCGAGACGACCGGTGAACGGATGGTCCTCAACTTCGGACACACCATCGGTCACGCGATTGAAGAGGCCAGCCGGCACGAGTTGCGTCACGGCGAGTGCGTCGCGCTGGGGATGCTTGCGGCTGGGCGGTTGTCCCAGTCGATGGGGATCCTCCGGGGGGAGGTGGTGGATCGTCTCACGACGCTGCTTGGCCGCATGAACCTGCCGACGCGACTCCCGCGTACCATCGACTCGGAGCAGGTTCTTGCAGCGATTCGGCTGGACAAGAAGAACCGCGGCGGCGGCATTCGCATGGTCCTGTTGGAGGACGTGGGAAAGCCTGTCGTAAGGGACGAGGTGCCGGAAGACTCCGTAAGAGAGGCCTACGAGACGCTTTGCAGGTGATCCACCCCCGCGCGGCTCGGTATTCGCTACACTGAAACCAAGGCTTTTCTTACAACCGTTCGAGGTGTTCAACAAACTCGGTGATGACCCATTCCGGCGTCGAAGCTCCGGCGGTGACGCCGGCGACGGTTTTGCCTTCGATCATCGGGGGTTCGAACTGGCTCCAGGTCTCGATGTGGTAGGTGGGCGTGCCGGCTTCCTGACAGAGGCGGGCCATCTCTCGGGTGTTGGCGGAATGCAGTCCGCCGAGGACGAACATGACCTCGACTTCGCCCGCGAGCGCGATGGCGGCGTCCTGGCGGCGGGTCACCTCCAGGCACAAGGTGTTGACGATCTTCACCTCGCGATACGGTCGGCGGAGGATTTTGGCGATCATGTCGGCCACGTGTTCGGGCGAGTGCGTGGTCTGGGCGACGATGCCGATGCGTTCGCGGTAGGGGAGGGCCTGTTCGAGGTCGGTGTCGGTGTCGATGACCGTGACGTTGGGGGCGTAGCCGATGACGCCCCTGACCTCCGGGTGGTTGGGGTCGCCGATCATCACTACGTGGAAGCCCTCCTCATGGAGTTGCCGGACGACGTTCTGGGCGCGTTTCACCAGGACGCACGTGGCGTCGACGATTTGCAGACCTCGGTCGGCGGCGCGTTGCATGGTTTCGGGCGTGGCCCCGTGCGAGCGGATCAGGACGACTTGCGAGGGATCGACGGCGTCGAGCCGGCCGGACTGATTGAGACCGGCTTCCTCGAGTCGTCCGACGACCTGTTTGTTGTGGATGACCGGACCGAGGGCGACGACGCGACCCGGACCGTGCGCCGCCACCGCGGCTTCGGCCAACTCGATCGCATCCTCCACGCCGAAGCAGAACCCCCTCGGCGTCGCCAGTTTCACTTGCATGGTTGCCTTTGCCCGGAAAAACGCGGCAGGTCTGACCAGGGCGTCAGATCGACATGGTACGCCGAAGTGCCCCAGTGAGCCATGCCTTCCGACGTTGCGGGACATGCCGTGGCCGGTAACCCGGGGCGTAAGCGACAGACCCAAACGACTGGCCCCGCGCTGACGCTTGGAGTACGGATCAAGAGCCTCAATCTCGTCAAGAATGTCACGAACGCGAGTGCCGCAGATCACCGAGCATCGCGGATGCTTTCCAGGCCATCCTTGAGCAGGCGGCGGCTTCGGCGTTATCCCGGCCAGCGGGATTCGAGGTCGGCGGCGATCCCTTCCAATTGCGCGCGCGACTTTCCACCGAAGGAACGGCACTGGACGTCGCAGAACTTGCCGTCCAAGGAGCGCTGGTCTTCCTCGGTCATCACGTGGTCGCCGACGTTGAACAGGACGCTGTCCTCCTTGTAGATGTGGTTGCTGAGCAGTTCGCTGTAGCCGCGGGCGGCCTTGCGGAACTGCTGTGCGGCGTCCGGTTCGCGGCGGTCGTGGGCGTACAGGGCTTCGGCCATCTCGGCGGTGAACTTGCGGGCGACGGTGTGCTCATACAGCATGACCCCGATGGGTCCGCCGTCGCGAGGGATGCCGCGGGATTCCAGAACCGGGAAGAGCAGATCCTCTTCCTTGGCGTGGTGGCAGGCATCGGCGAAGAGGCGGAAGAACTCGACGCATTGGGCGAGCGACTCGCGTTCGAAGCCTTTTCCTGCCTCGCAGCGATCGACCAGTCGGTCAAGAATCCGAATCACGCGCAAGATGACCTGGTGTTCGGCGCGAAGGACCGCGCAGGGTTGATGGTGTCCGTTGGGTTGATTCATGCTTCTCCTCAGTTCCTTCCCGCGCCGCGCGGCTGAATGAAAATTGATTTCGCGGGGCACAAATAGGCGCAGACTCCGCAGCCTGCGCAATGCGATTCATGGACCCGCGGCGCGCCGTCGGTGACAAAGGCGATCGCTTCGGGCTTCAGGGGACAGCGTACCACGCAGTAGTCGCAGGGCTGACCCTGCGTTCGATAGCAGGCGGCCGCGTCGACCACTGCGGTTCCCATCTCGACCAGCCCCGCAGGCGTCGCAAGAAGTGCTCCCGTTGGGCACGCGGCGATACAGGGCATGTCCTCGCAGAGGTAGCACGGCGCCTCCTCGGGAATGACCACGGGGGTTCCGGCGACGGGGCCGAACTCGGGTCCGAGTCGTCGGATCGCGGCATGAGGGCAGGCGTTCACGCAGTCGGTGCAACGGGTGCAGGCGCCCAGGAACCGCTCCTCGACGATGGCGCCCGGCGGCCGCAGCCACCGGCGCTGCGGCGGGTCGTCGGTCGAAGCGGCGGCTTCGCCGACTCGTCCGACGGCGCGGATTGAATCCGCCACGCCGTCAAGCATGGTGCGAGTCAGTTCACCGAAGAAATCCCGCCGCGAGCAACCCACGCTTTTCTCCTACATGGCCGAGGTACGCATTTCCATCGGTTGTTTCAACAACCACAGACTGAACACGCTGAAACAGATCATCGCGCCGAGCATGGGCAATTGACTGCGAAACGCGGCCCGCGCGTCGCCGAACAAGCGCAGCGAAGTCCGCTGCGCGATCCAGAGGCTGTACACGTGGCCGACCAGGACCAGGAATACCTGTATGATCCAGAGTTTGTCGAGCGAAATCATCGGCGGGATCACCCAGCCGGCGGTCCCCAGGACGTTCCATCCCCATCCAAGCGGGTCGGAGAGGATCGCCAGCGCCTTGGGGCCTTCCATCAGCAGGTGCTCGGAGTTGTGCGCGATGTGATAGAAGAGCGCTATGGGAAGCAGGGCGTAGGCGTAGCGAATGAAATAGTCCCGGTAGCGCAACGTCTGCCTCGCCCGCCCCCGACCGAGGCACACGGACAGGGCCACCAGCGCCGCATACGCAGCCACCGGGGCCAGCATGAGGATACCCATGCCCGCGGAGAAGCCAAGAATTCTTCCCACGCCGCCGGCCGTTCGTATGGCGTCGATCATCTGCTGCCAGACCGGGGTCATGGTCAAGCCGTGGAAGCCGGTGATGGCAAGCATGAGCAAGGCCAGATAAGCCTCGTCGGTTCGCGGTTTGCCGTCGACGACGAGGTCCGCGCCCCAGGGACGAAGATTGACGGACAGGTTGTGCTCGGGACAGGCCTGCACGCATTCCATGCACTGAATGCAATAGGTGTTGGTCGCCAGCTTCCCGGGATACAGGAACGTCGGGCAACCGTAGGCCGTCTCGCTTCCGGTGACGCACTCCTTGCCGCGGCACGCAGTGCAGGTCCGCGGGTTGCGCGGGCGCACCTCGACGCTTGCGAAAAGGGCGTAGAGGCCGCTGACGCGACCGACCAGACATCCGTACCTGCAAAAGCTCTTGCGATCAAAGAGCAGGGCCGCCCCGACGGCCATCAGCAGCATGGCGATCGCCAGGTAGGCGGTCACGCGCGGACGCATGGTCACGCCGAAACCGAGCTCGATCCAGGTCAATCCGACGAACAGAATGGTGGCGATGGAAATGTTGCGGATGACCTTCGGCCATTTCCACCCCAGGCTCAGTCCGTCGTCGATTTTGCGCCAAAGCGACAGCTTCTCACTCCACTCTGCAAGGGCGTCCCAAGGACAGACATAGCACCATGCTTTTCCCGCGAAAAGGATGAGAACAATGAGCAATCCCCACCAGATGGTCCAGGTGAGGATGGGGGCAATGTTTTGCGCCGGGTTCTGATTTCCCCACAAGCCGGCGGCCACGATCAGGACGAAAAACACGACCGTGATCATCCGCAGAATGAACCGGAACGGGCGCGACCGAAACGCCGCCGCAATCCAGGCGACTTTCATCAGGTCCATGCGATCCGCGGTTCCCGCGGCCGTCGCGACCACACGCGGGGTCGATACGGCGTGCAGCACCGGAAGGGTCAACGCCCCCGATGCGTGCCGTTGCATGACCTCACCGCCCAGCAAGCGCTCGCCTTCGCCGGAGATGGCGTCGCGGTTGAATCGCGGGAAGGTTGGTCGGTGACCTGTGGAATCCACGGTTGGGCTGCCGGCGTAGCGGCTGATCCATTCGAAGACGCCAAAGCTCACGAGCAGGACCAGCGCGATCGAGGCATAGTACAGCCACGATGGGATACCCCACATGGAGTGCATGAAAAACGCGGCGGGATCCTGCTTGAATTGCGTTCGATGCTCTTCACTGCAAAGGTGGTAGGTTCGCTCAAGGTACGTCGCGGGGAAGGATCGCGGATCCGTCAGCCGCTGCCGGCATACCAGGCACCGCGCGTGCAGGAAATGTTCCGGATCGGCGTCGAATCGTTGCTTGCACTTCTCGGCGCAGAACTGGTAGATCTGCCCATTGTGGACCGACTGAATGCCCCAGGCCGCGTTGACCTCCATCTGACAAACGACGTCGACGATCCGTTCGCCTGAAGATGTTGCCGCCGCGGATGGACCCCGCTCGCCGGCGAGGAACCTTCGCCGGCAGCCAGGATTGCAGAAATAGACCGTCCTTCCGTCAATGTCAGCGGCCAGCGCGTCCCCGGGATCGACCGCCATGCCGCACGGCGCACAGATGGCCTTGGCGGCGGCGGGCACGGTCGTTATGGCCGGTCGGCGCCACGCCACGTTCGAGGCGGCCACGACGGCGACGACGCCGGCCAGCACTAAGTATGGGAAGAACAGCATGAACCGCTTCATGTATGCCCCTCCCGTAGGCATCGTTACACTGCCGGTTGCAAGGTACGGGTCGGCGACGTCGTAGAGCGTTCCCTGGCGCGACGGCGCTTCCGTTGAGCCGCTCGTACCGCAATCGCCGCCACCACCACCGCCGCGGCGGCTGCGACCACCAGTGACCCGGCGGCGCTGGGCTGACCCGCGATCATGACAAAGGGGATCACCTCGATCCGGCCCTCCACCGGCATCGACAGCTCGACCACGTACTCGCCGTCGGTCGGAAAGGCCACGTGTAGCTTGTACTGATTCTCCACCGCGGTGCGTTCGCTCGGCGGTATGACCAGCACGTTCTCCCCGAAGGTGCTGGTCTGAAGTATGCGAACGGAGATCGGCTGGGAGTAAACTTGCCTCGTTTCGCGGTCCTTGATGTACAGCGCCAGGTTGGCGGTCTCGCCGGGGACGGGAACGCCCGGAAAGGACGTCAAGAGCACGTCATACGGTCCGGTCGCGGCGGGATACTCCAGCGTCGGTCGCTGGGGATAATTCTCCTTATACGAATAGTGCGGCAACCCGAGAATATGATGTGCCCGGGCGGAATCGACCCCAAGCAGCAGGGCAGCCGCAACGCCGATGGCGGCGACCTTGGCGCGTCCGGCGCCAAGCCGCGTGGATTTTTGTCCGGGACGCGGCGAGGGAAGACCAATGGTGTAATACAGTGCCTGGGTTGGGCAATGACGTATGCAGACGCCACAATTATCACATTCAATGGACGATGACTGAGTGATGGGGTTGATGCCCTCCTCACAGACGGGGATGCAATCCCTGCAGCCGGTGCAGAGGTCGGCCCTGAGCCTGACGCGAACCGGACGAAGCCAGCCGAGCAGCCCGTACAAAGCCCCGCCCGGACACATGGTCCGGCACCACCAGCGCGGGGACACCAGCAACTCGAACGCCGCCATCAGTCCCAGCAACGCCAACATGCCGCTCAGGGTGGTGCCGAAGATCCACGCGTGTGCCGCCCGACTGATGACCGCCGGAGGATAGACGAGGGCGAAGAGCGGTCCGGAGGCGACGGCCGCAACCACCGCGCCGATGAGCAGAACAACGTACTTGTTGCGATGGGCGAAGCGCAATTCACCCGGTGGAATCTCCGCGAAGCGCAACAGCGCCCGCAGCTTGCCGCCGATCTCAAAGAGCAGATACCCTGGGCAAATCCAACTGCAGAAGACCTTTCCCAACAACAGCGCCAAGGCGACGGGAATAGCAATGGAAACCCAAAGCGGCCCATAGACGCTCTTTGAGGCCGCGGTCATTTCCAGAGCCGCCAGCGGGTCCGTCCAATTCACCCCGCCGACGCGCATCGACCACAACGTTCCCTTGTTGGAGTCGAGGAAGGTCTGCGGGTCATCCAGACCGTCAACGTAGGGATGAATACCCTGGGCAAGCGTCGCACTGCACTGACCGGACATCAGTACCGGATCCTCGACAATACGTGCGGTTCGATAGTGGGCGTAAAGGCTCAGCATCGGCAGCGCGAACACCAGCAGCAACGTCAGCACCTGAACGCTTCGTCGAAGGAGCTGGAGGATCATGCGGCACTCTCCAGAGGATACACGGGGCGGCGCGTTCGCACGACGCGGATGGCCGGTTCGCCGCGGACCATGGTGCGGCAGATTTCCTCGCACATGCCGCAGCCCACGCACGCTTCCAGGTGTACGATGGGGGCGAGGAATTGCCCCGGCTCCAGGGTGATCGCGCGGCCGCGCAACGGGCAGAAGGTGTAGCACTCTCCGCAAGGCCCGCGCCGCTCCGCCTCTGCCTCGACCTCCGTCGGATGACGGCCCAGTTGGGTGAGCAATTCCTGCCGCGAGCGCAAATCCCGGGCCTTGAACGAAAGACACAAGTCTTCACTCAGTTCGACCTTGCCCATATCCACCGCGGTCATGTCGCCGAAGGGAAGGATCGCCCCGGTGGGACAAGCCGGGCCGCACTTATTGCAAAGCGTACAGCCCGCCTTCGCGGGGTCTACATATGGGGTGTGAAAATACGCACCGTCCCGCTCGGTGTAGAACTGGATGGCGCCCGGTTCGCAGGCGTCCTGGCAGCGATAGCAGCGAATGCACGCGGCGAAAAACTCCGCTTCGGGCAGCGATCCGGGCGGGCGGAGAATCCCTGCGGCCTTCGCGTACGGTCGCTTCACCGCGGGGTATTGCACCCACCGTCCGCGCGAAAGCCAATGGGCAATGCCGCCGACGACGAGCATGGCCAGGGTTGTGGCCATCGTGCCGACGACTTCGCGCCGGGTGGTCGCGGTCATGCGTGCCTCGCTTTCACCCGGACAGCATGGGGGTAGCGAATGCAGGCCCTTTCACATAAACCGCAGCCGACGCAGGCATCGGGATTGACGCGGGGGCGCTCGTAGAGGCCGATGAGCATCGCTTCACCCGCGAACGGGCAAGCGCGGTAGCAGGCCCCGCACGTCCAGTTGTTGTAGGAATAGCACAGGTCGAAGTCCAGTTCGGCGATTCCAATCGCCACCTTGGCCTTGATGTCGTCACGATCCTTGCGCACCAGTTGCAGCGCGCCCGAGGGGCAAACGGAGGTGCAGCGGAGGAAGTCGCCGTCTGCGCCCATGCACAACATGCAGGCCGCCCGCCGGGGCTGCATGGTCGGAGTGCCCGCGACGTTTCCGCCGACGGACGTGGGGATGGATTCGAGGGCGTGATTGGGGCAGGCATCGACGCAGCGCATGCAGCGAATGCACGTGGCGGCGAACTGCTCCTCCGTCAGCGCCCCGGGCGGACGAAGGATCGGGTGGGCGAGCAGCGGCTGATTCTCCATCATGCCGGAGAAATAGGCCGCCCCGCCGATGGTCAACGTGACCGCGGCGCCTTGTTTGAGAAACTCGCGACGCCCGACGGCTGCCATGCTCAGATGACCTCGATCCGGGCCGCAAGCTTTTTATAATCGCACTGCCCGCTGACCGGATCCCACGCCCGATGGCTGACGGAATTGACCAGCCAGCGGTTCTTCTTCGGGTCGGCGCTATCCGCCACCGACAGGTTCCACGGACTGAACATCAACCCCGGAGGAACTTCGGAGCGTGCCGGGCGAATCATGCTCTTTTGACCGATCGACGCCCGGGCTTCATACGACCCGCGCCGCGTGACCAGTCGCAGACGCATTCCGTCCTTGATGCCGAATCGCTTGGCGTCGTCGGCGTTGATTTCGACGTATTGTTCCGGGACGAGCTTCTGCGTCGTGGCTCCGCGAATGGTCTTGGCGCTATGGAAATGTTCATACACCACGCCCAGCCCCAACCAGAACGGATACACGTTCTGCGTTTTGTGGTCTTCCAGGGTCAGTTTCACGTCGCCGTAGGCGTCGAGGTGTGGAAGCTCCGGCGGGAGCCCGGCGTTGCGGGCTTCGACGAGAATCTTCGGCTGCCCCGCCAGCGGCCCCTCCGTGTGCATGTCGTCAATGAAGAACGGTCCCTCGCCGGGGGCGCGTTTGTCGCCGTAGGCCATCAACTTGTCGGTAATCTCCTTGATCCTGGTGTAATCCTGCTCGCAGAGCTTGAACTTGGCTTTCCCGTCGGGGTGGCGGAACGCTCCATAGGGTTTGCCCGCCCAGCCCTCCTGGCCGAGATAGCGCCTCGGCGTTCCGCCAGCCTTGGCGATCTCGTAACTGGGCGCGGGCCATTGAATCCCACGAAGGCTTCGCAACTGATCGTAGGGAGTGACGCCGTCCTTCTCTTCGACCTCCAACAAGCCGGAGAAATCGGCGTCCGATCCCTTGCCGGCAGCGATGATGTCGCGGAATACCTCCTGCGGATCGTAGGCCATCAGTCCATTGCCCATCTTGATCTTTTTCTGATAGGGGAGAATCTTTTCCCCATCCATGCCGAGCTTCTTGGCGAGTACCTTGCATTTGTCGATGGCCATGTCCATGTCCGGTCGGCAGTTCGGCGGCGGATTGACCGTCCCGTCGCAAATATAGAGCCGCCGCTCGGATTGGATATACGTTCCGCCGGTCCATTCACCCCAGGTGGCTGCCGGGAAAATCACGTCGGCGTAGAGGTTGTTGGGCGCGTGACGGTAGATGTCTTGCACCACGACGAACATCTTGGTCAGTGCCGGGCGCACCAGCGTGTCCAAGTCGGGCATGTGGACGTGCGTGGTGTACATCCAGAACATGGCGTCCAGCCCGCCCTTCAGCGCCCGTTCCATCATTCCCAACACCATGCCGGGATTGGGGAGAACTGAGGTTTGCTGCAAGCGCTCGCGCGGAACGCGCCAGGCGTCGGCGATGTGGTCGCGCCAGGCGTCGTTGGTCAACGGTTGATTGAAGGGCAGTCGCCCGGTCAGACCGCCCATGAGGCGTTCGCTCATGGCGTTGGGCTGCCCGGTCTGCGAATGGCTCCCACAACCCGGACGACCGATGTTGCCGGTCAGCAGGTGCAGGTTGATGATGCTGATGGTGTTGTGCTGACCGTGAAGCATCTGGTTGTACCCGATGCCCCAGAAGGTCAGCACGCCGCCGCGACCGCGCTCGCGTCCGCGGATGGACGCCTCGGCCCACGCCTTGGCGACGTTCTCCAGGGTCTCCACGGTCACCCGTCCGCAGTCGAGGAGTTTCAACCGCTCGATCACCTGCTCCGGCGCATATCGTTGCAGTACGCCCTCCTTGTATTCCTTCCACCCGACGGTGTTCTGCTCCAGCCATTCCTCCGGCATGCACGCCTGCGGGTAACGCTTCATCAGGAGGTGCGCAATGGCGTTGAGGTAGCTGATGTCCCCGTTGAGCGTCGGAATGTGGTAGCTGTTGCGCGGGTTGATGTCTTCCAGCCCGATAACCGTGCCGGTTCGCCGCGGATCCGCCACCGAGGTCGGAATGTCGTGTTTGGCCTTGTGATCGGCCACCCGCCAGAACAGGATGGGATGCGCCTCGCGAGCGTTGTGACCCCAGAAGGTGATGAAATCCGCCTCCTCAATGTCCTCGTAACTGGTCGGCGGGGCGTCGGATCCGTAGGAATGGAAGTAGCCGGTCGCGGCGGAGGTCATGCACATCCGGGCGTTGGCCTCGATCGAGTTGCTGCCGATGATCCCTTTCATCAGCAGGTTTTCGATCCATTGGGCCTCCATGGTGAGTTGACCCGACCCATTGAGTCCGATGGCATTAGGCCCCTTGGCCTTGATGATCTCGGCAATGCGTTCGGCCACGAGTTCCTCCGCCTCCTCGTAGGGCGCCTCGCGATAGACCTCGTCGTCAAAGCGTCCCTTGGTCGCGGAGACGTGCCCCTTGAGCGGATCGCTCGGGTCGCGGCGGATCAGCACCTTGGTGAGTCGATCGCGGTAGATCGGCTCGTGGGCGTTGAGACCCTTGATGCACTGAATGCCGCGGTTGGTCGGATGCTTCTTGTCGGGAACCATGCCCACGACCTTGCCGCCCTCGGTCTTGATGAGCGTTCCGCAACCTACGCCGCAATAGGGACAGGCGGCCTGGAGAAGCTTCACCTCGGGTGAGAGCTTCTCGTCCCCGCCCGGCGCATTCTGCGCCTGCACGAACTCTTCCGGGAGCATCGAGGTCGCCGCCACGGCGACGCCGGTGCCGGCGGCCATCTTCATGAACGCGCGCCGATCGAACGGCGCGGAGTGTTTCACCGTCCGGTGGTAGGTGCACGCGGTAGGTGCCGGCGGAAGGTTGACGACGTTCAGTTTTCGGTCACTCATGGTTTTTCTCCGTACGCGGGGTCGTCGCGGCTGCGACGCTTCCTTCCGCTGGCGTTTCGCTTCTTGAACTTTCCGTCGAGTCATTCCGCCGATCCGATCCGGCCTGTCGGTCGGCGTCGAATCTCAGGGATCGTTCCGCGGGAAGGGTCAACGGCGAGGGGACCGCCTTCGCCCAACTGCGGATGTAAGCCACCAGGTCATCGATGTCCTGCGGACCCATGTCGGTCAACCCGTGAGCCCCTTGCCCGAAGGCCCGCATGGCTGTCCCCGCTCGACCGCGGACGATGGTCGCCTGCAAAAACCCGTCGGTTGCCGCCGAAAGAAATCCATCGTTGTTGAGTTCCGGCGCCCAGGCCCCCTTGCCCTCGGTTCCGTGACAACCGGCGCAGTTGGAGGCAAACAGCCGCCGCCCCCGCGCCAAGTCCCACGGGATCACGAAGCGATGCGCGATCCGCGCCGGCTCGACCTTTCCCTGCGGCGGATTGTGCTCCCAGGACCGCAGATGGGCCACCAGGTCGTTGACCTCGTCGCTGGACAGTTCAAGGATCGACTGTGGGCCGTGCTTGACCGGCCGCATTTCCGTTCCGCTGCGTCCCAGGGCCATCGTGGCCATCAGGAACCCGTCCGAAGCGAAGCGCAGAAATCCGGGGTTGCCGATGGCCGGCCCGCTCGCCCCCTCGCCCAGGGAACCGTGACATCCGACGCAGTTGTTGGCGTAGAGGGCCGCCCCCTTCTCGGGTCGGCCATGCGGCGATTTTGCGACGCGAATCAACTCTCCCTCGCCGGCGCGCTGCAGCAATCGCAGATAGGCGACGAGATCCTCGACCTGCCGCTCGGAAAGCTCGGTAACGCCCTGCCCGCCCTTGCGGAAGCTGCGCATCGGCGTGCCTTCCTTACCGAAGCTGACCCACTCACGGAGCATGGCGTCGGTGACCAGTTCCAGAAACACCGGGTTGTTCAACTGCGGACCGGTCGCTCCTTCGCCGTCTGTTCCGTGGCAGGCGGCGCAGTTGCCCGCAAAGAGGCTCCGCCCGGCATCCCAATCGCCCTTGGGAACCGCCTGTGCGCGCCACTCGGTCGTCTTCGCCGGTTCGCGCTGCCAGGTGCGAACGTACTGGACAATCGAAGCGACGTCCTCGTTGCTCAGATGCCGCCAGCTCGGCATGCCGGTTCCGGGGCGACCGCGGAGCATCGTGGCCGCCAGGTACTCGTCCGGGACGGCCGTCAGAAACGCCTGCGTGTTCAGCGTCGGGCCTAGATCGCCCACCCCGCTATCGCCGTGACACGTCACGCAGTTGGCATTGAACAACGTTCGTCCGACCTCCGCCGATACCCCCGCGTTTCCATCCTCACCACTTAAGGCGACGGCGCCCGCCTCGTCGCCGCGCGTCGTTTGCCATTGCCGGATGAAGGCGAGAAGATCGCTGAGTTCGCGGACGTCGAATTCCTTCCAGGCGGGCATGGCCGTGTTCGGCCGACCGTGAACCATCGTGTCGCGGAGAAACGCATCGGACGCCGCCGCGAGGAACGTGGCCGAGTTCAGCGAGTTGCCGATTCCGCCCTCGCCGTCCGTTCCATGACACGCCGCGCAGTTGGCCCGATACAGCGCCGCTCCGACGCGGGCGTCGCCGGCATCGGAGGTCACGGATGCAAGTTCCGGGACCGGGCGATCCCACCCGCGGATGAAGTTCACCAGTAGCGTGATCTCATCGGAGCTGAGTCCGCCCTGTTCGCCCCAGGCGAGCATTTTTGTCCCCGGACGACCTTTGCTGATAATCGTCCTCAGGTAGTCATCGCTGGCGACGGCGAGCGTTCCGGGATGGTGCAACGACGGGACGACGACGTCCATCTCGCCGCGGCGCTCCACGACGACGCTCCGTGCGTCCCACTCATGCCCCCACGGGTCGGCATCTCCCGGCCAAAGTCCCGTCCGCATCGTGGTGCCGTATCCATCCGCTCCGTGGCACGATGAACAGAACATCGAATAGAGCGTCTCGCCCCGCACCACTCCCGGACCGGCCCCGCGATCTTCCGCGTTCGTCGATCCCGTTGAGGCTACATGCGGGCGAGGAAGGTGACTGGCGGGAGCGCTCTTGCGGTGCAGGCTCATCATATACAAGGCGAGGTCGCGGGCCTGGTCGTCGGAAAGACCCATGTCCGGCATCACCGTCCCCGGCGAGACCTCGCGCGGAACCTTGAAATGCTCGAAGAGCCACTGTTCGACGGTATGCTCGCCCTTGACGTGCTTGAAGTCGAAATCGTGCCGCGTCTTGTCGCCGACGTAGGTCAGGTCGGTCCCCAGCGCGCCGCCGCGACCGCGATACTGGTGACACCCAAGGCACCCCGACTCAACGACCAGCCGCTTTCCGCGAGCGAGGCGCTTGCTTCCCGCCAGCGAGCGCGTGAGCGACGCCTGGTCCAGCGACGGCCTGGCCTTCTCTCCCGCGCCCGCGAACACGTCCGCCTCGCCGCCGAACAGGTCGTTCTCGTGGTGGCAACGCCCGCAACTGGTGTACACGGCCTGATCGCGAAGCATGGGGGTGTCCACGTGCGGCATGGTCGATCCGTCCGCCTGCCACCCGTGCGCCGCCTCCCTGCCCACCGCCCGACCCTGACCCTGGTGACAGACCGTGCAGCCGAACTTGTCCACCGGGTGCTGCCCCAGCAGTTCGCCGGAATGCGCCCGCAGCGGTTGCCCTTCATTCGCCATCGTGGGGTTCTCCACCCCCAGGTGGCACGTCGTGCAGCGGTCGATAATCCCTAGTTCGGGGAGATAGATTTGCTGAGGCGCCGCGGCGGCGGCCTTCGCCGACGTACGCGAAGCGGCGTCCGAGGCGTTCCGCTCCAGGGCTTGGCGATAAGTTTGCTGCGCCGCGCGCCAGTCGCCTCGGAAGTTCTCCTGAAACGCCGCCGCCGCGAGCACCGCCAGCGACGCCAGCGAGCTCACCAGCAGCACCGCCTTCATGAGTCGGACTTGTCGTTCACCCATGTCGGAGTTTCCTTCACGCCACGTCGTCTCGCCACGACGTCGAACGCAAACGCGGCGACTTTTCCACCAGCCGCGTCGGCATTAGTGCACCGGCCACGACGCCTGCGACCAGTAAAAGTTCCAGTTCGGTCCGCGATGCACCGTCGCGAAATAGGTCAAAATCACAAATCCCACCAAAAAGCAGGTGAACAACGCGATCGCTCCCATCCGCGTCGAGTTCGTCCACTTCACCACCACGATCGACCAGATCGCAAACAACGCCACGAAGACCGTCCCGGGGTTGAAGAGCGTAATGACGATCTGGGGAACTTCGGCCGTCGCCGCCCAGTTCCGCAGCCAGCCGTAGTTGACCGTGAACGCCAACATGCCGATCACCGCCGCCGTGCTGAGCACCAGGCTACCCAACGCCACGCGACGACCCTTTCGCCCGCTGAACCACAACCCGATGTCCTCGCGCTCGCGGTCCAGGTAAGGAACCAATGCCAAACCGAGCACCACGATCGCCGGGATCCCCACGCCCCCCATAAACGCCGAATACGAAACAAGTTCCTGAAGACCCAGGAAGTACCACGGCGCCTTGGCCGGGTTCTCCGGAACCGCCGGATTGGCCATCTCCGTTAACGGCGCGTCGTAGAGAACCCCCAAAACCGTCATGAGCAGAACGGTGATCATCGAGGCGGCCGCCACGACGTACATCACGTTCGGCCAAGTCGGCATCGTGTTCCGCATCTCGCGGTTGACCGCCGGCGTCGTTCCTCGCATGACGCCCATCAAACCGTATGTCTTCAGCGGCGAAGGCTTCCCGTCGCCGCTTGTGGAGACGACCGGTTCGCCGATCGAAGCGGCGTCGGCATGGCTCGGCCGGGCCAATCCCCCGTCCTTGCGAATCCGCCAGAAGTGCAGACCGATGAGGATGGTCATCACCAGCGGCAATACCATCACATGCAGCACGTAGAACCGAATCAACGCTTCCTGCCCCACATAGTGCGCGCCGAGCAGCAACTCCTTCTGCATTCGCCCGGGGTCGAAATACGAGGTGATCCCCAGCGCGTCGGTCAACTCCTGCGGCGATTGGGCGATGTTCGCCCCGATGGTCACCGCCCAGTACGCCAACTGGTCCCACGGCAGCAGATAACCCGTGAAGCTCAGGCCCAGCGTGAGGACGAACAGGGACATCCCCACCACCCAGTTGAACTGTCTCGGCCGTTTGTACGCCGACGTATAGAACGCCCGGGCCATGTGCAGCATCACGCACGCCACCATCGCGTGCGCGGCCCATCGGTGCACGTTGCGGATCAATCGACCCGTCGGCACCACGTGCATGATGTCCAGCATGGACGCATACGCTTGATCCACCGACGGCTTGTAATAGACCATCAACAGAATGCCCGTGACGCAGAGAAGGACAAACAGTACAAACGTGGCCACCCCCAGTCCCAGCGTCGTCGTCGCCTTGATGGCGTGCAGGTGCGTTCGCGTGGGCAGAATGTGCAGAAAGAAGTTGGTGAACACCGCCTGCGACTTGGCCCGGTCGGAGGTCGGTTTGCCATGGCGGATCAGCGATTCGCGAAACTCGCTCGGCGTGGTCCGCAGATTTCTAGAAAAGTCCCCGATGGCCCCGGGATCGCCGACGCTGCGCTGCGTGGGTTTGTCCGGACCCGCGGGTTTTTGGACGCCTGTCTGACTCATTCGTCACTCTCCCACCGACCACCGGCGCGTGCGGCACCGCTTGGGTGCCCCATCCTTCGCGCAGCGAAGGGTGGGGCACTCCATGATCACACGTTGAAGACCGTGTTCGCCTTGACCTCCTTCAGCGTATCCGCCACCAGCCAGCCCTCCGGCGAGACACTCAGCTCGACCCACACCAACCCCTTGGGGGCTGGGCCGCCCTTGACCTTTCCCTCCGCGTCAAACACCGACCCATGACACGGGCAGTGAAACGCCCCGTCGGCCCCGCGTTCCGTGATGCACCCCAAATGGGTGCACACCGACGAAATCGCATGGAAACCCTTCTCTTCTCGGAACAACCAAAGCCGATGCCTGGCGAAATAGGTCATCGATCCCGCGATGAATTGCGCGGGCCGACCGAGCTTCACGCGAGAGTTGGACTCCGGAAACACCGAGGGCATCGGCAGCCGCATCGCCCCCAGCATGGCCATCACGAAAGCCACCACCGCCGACCACGCCGCCGCAATGCCCAGAAAATCGCGCCGCGTCGCCGGTGCACGAAACCGCTCGCTTTCCTCGATCTGCGTATGCAACGGTCTGGTCATCGTTCATTCCCTATGTCAGTCTGCCATCGCCGGCGTATGTTTCCGTCTCCATTCCGCATTCGCCTCATACTCCCGCCCATTGATCCGTGAAGCAACAGCGCTCCATGGTGATCGCCCCGACCGGGCAGCGTTCGGCGCACAATGCGCAGCGAATGCACTTCTCCTCGTCCTTGACGATCGCCCCCTGCTCGGAAAGGTCCGCCTCGCCGTAGCGCCCGACCAGCAACGCCGCAAGTTCCCCGTTGCCTGCCAGGCGGTCGCACGACACCAGCCGAAGACACAGCTCCGGACACACGTCCGCGCATCCCCCGCAAAGGATGCACTTCTCCGAGTCAAAGACGGTGTTGACCCCGCAATCCAGGCAGCGACACGCTTCGCGCACCGCGAGGGGTTCGTCGTACCCGCGCTCGACCACGCTCGTCTGGCTCGCTAGCCGGTCTCCCGCGTTCAACGTTGGAATCGTCGCCCGCGTAAGCTTTTCGTAGTCACGTTCGCGGCGGAAATCCGGAAGGTTCAGGTGCACCATCTCCGTTCGCGTCGCCTTTCGCTCGCCCGATAGATACGCGTGAATGCTTCGAGCGCACTTCTTCCCGCTGGCTACCGCGTCGATCAGCAAACGCGCACCGTGGGCCAAGTCGCCCGCGAGAAACACGTCCTTGGCCGACGTCTGCAACGTCTCCGGGTCGCACGTCAGCAACCCCCGTTGATCGAGCGGCAAGTCGTCGCACCCCGCGGTCAACGACAGATCAGGCTGCTGACCGATCGCCCAGACCACCGTGTCCGCCTCCAGGGTGACCCGCTGCTTCTCGTCGAATCGCGGCGCGAAGCGGCCGGCCTCGTCGAACACCCCCAGACATCGCTTGAAGGTCACGCCCTTTACGCCGCCGTCGCTGCCGCGCAGGATCTCCACCGGACCCAGTGACGGATGCAGGCGCACGCCCTCCTCGTGCCCTTCGATGATCTCCACGTCGTCCGCCGGCATCTCGTCCAGGCTTTCCAAACAGCAGAGGTTCACCTCGCGCACGTTCGATTGCCGCAGCGCGCTGCGCGACACGTCGTATCCCACCTGGCGGATCACCGTGCGCGACACGTCGTACGCGACGTTGCCCCCTCCCACGACCACCACCCGCTGCCCCAGTTGCAAGAGCGTCGAGCCGGGTCCGCAATGTCTCAGCGATACGTCGCGCAAAAACTCCACGCCTCCCAGCACCCCTCGACCCTCGCCGCCTGGAACCGGAACGGTCCGCGATCGCTTCGCTCCGACGGCGATAATCGTGGCTGCGTGGGTCTTGCGAAGGTCAACCAGGGTCACGTCTTTTCCCACTTGGGTATCACAAATGAACTCCACCCCCAGCGCCCGGATGACCTCGACCTCCGCCCGGATCAACTCGCGGGGAAGGCGGTACTCGGGGATGCCTACGGCCAACATTCCGGCCGGAACAGGCTCCATTTCGTAGACCACCGGGCGATGCCCCAGCAGGGCCAAATCATGCGCCGCGGCCAAACCCGCCGGCCCAGATCCGATGATCGCGACCTTCTTCCCGCTGGAACGGATCGGTTTGATCCCATCCAGTACACTCTTCAGCGACTGGAGTTCCTCTCGACTGCCGCACTCGCGCGGGGAAAAACCCAACACCTTTCGCAGCAGCTCGATGGGCTTCAGTGTTTCCCTGGTGAAGGACTCTGGCCCGAAGCGATCGGTGACGAAGCGCTTGAGCGCTCGAATGGACACCGGCTGGTCGATCGCCCCGCGCCGGCAAGCCGCCTCGCAGGGTGCCCCGCAGACCCGCCCGCAGATGCTTGCCAGAGGGTTGGGACCGCGAGCGATCAGGTAGGCCCGCTCAAAGTCTCCCTCCGCAATCGCCCGGACGTACCCTCGCGCGTCGGTGTTGACCGGACAGGCGTATTGGCAGCGGATTTGCCGCCGCCAGTAGGCCTCGTCGGGCACTTCCGCGCTGATGGGATCCAAGCTCATAACAACGGCTACTCATCCCTGGCCGTGTGGTCGTACGGCGGAGAAAAAGCCCGCCCCGGGCCTACGTCCCCTTCCTCGCCGGCGACTTACCCCGCCTTCGGGGTCGCGTCCCCGCAACCGGGGACGGCTCAGCCACGTCGCCGATAGTCATTTCCTTCAGAAAACGCTGTTCGGTCTCAACGACCTTCTTCCAGTGTTCATGGGCCCGACACGGGTTGGCGTCACTGCAAACGGCGTTCCCAAACGGGCAGCGACGCAGGTCAAATCTTTCAAATGGAGCCAAAACGTCGCAGAGGGCCGTTTTTTCGGGCGGTCGGCGGAGGCGAAACCCCCCCGTCTTGCCGGGCGACGCATCCAAAACGCCCGCCCGGACCAGATCACCGAGGATTTTCTGGAGGTACTTCGCGGGAATCTTCGCGCTTCGAGCGATCTCCCGCCCCGGAATCGGCCAACGGTTCTCGTGCTGGGCGAGGAAGATCAAAGCGCGAAGGGCGTATTCGCTGGACAACGTCATGCGCAGCTCCTAGGCTCCGTATTCGTCTATAAATATATAGACAATATCGGCCTGTCAAGCCCCCAGCCGGCACCGCGCCGCGCCCCCACGAAGCGATCGCTAACGTCTTGTGAAGAATAAGGTTCTGACAGGTGCAGGCCTCGCACCCGGGGGCATGTCCGCACTGCCCGGCCCACAATCGGCGGCGGCGTCACCCGCCTCGGGCGACAGCCGCCAGCCCGCGAATCGCCCGGTCGATCATGGCGGTGGAGACATCCAGATGCGTGACCGCACGAATCCGTTGCGGACCCGTGGCCATCATCCACACGCCCTGCGAACGAAGCCGATCGCAGAACTCCTTCCCGGTCCCCAGCGAGGCTTCCACGTCAAAATACAGAATGTTCGTCTCGACGGCCGCAAGGTCGATCGACAACTTCGCGATTCCCGCGATTCCCTCCGCCAATCGCCTCGCGTTCGCGTGGTCCTCGCCCAAACGCTCGACGTGATGCTCCAGCGCGTACAACGCCCCGGCGGCGATGATCCCCACCTGACGCATCGCACCGCCGAACATCTTGCGGAAGCGATGCACCCGCCGGATCGTCTCCTTCGTGCTCGCTACCGCCGACCCCACCGGCGCGCCGAGTCCCTTGGAGAAGCAGATCGAAACCGTGTCGAAGTACCGCGCGTAGTCCGTCGGCTTGTGCCCCTTGGCGACGCAGGCGTTCAGCAACCTCGCGCCGTCCAGGTGCATCCGCAGTCCGAACTCGTCCGCCGCGCGGCGAATACCCACGATCTTCTCGATGGGCCAGCAGGTTCCTCCGCCGCGGTTGTGCGTGTTCTCCACCACCACCAGCGACGACCGCGGAAAGTGCGAGTCCGGAGGTCGAACCGCCCCGCGGACCGCCGCTTCGTCAAACAACCCGCGCTCGCCCGGCAGCAGTCGAAGCGAACATCCCGAAATCGCCGCCGGCGCCCCGCCTTCATAGTGATAGATGTGACTATCCGCGTGGGCGATGATCTCGTCGCCCGGCTGGGTCTGCGAACGGATGGCCGTCTGATTGGCCATCGACCCTGAGGGAACGTAGATCGCCGCTTCCTTGCCCAGCAGCTCGGCCACGCGCTCCTGAAGTCGGATCACCGTCGGATCGTCGCCGAAGACGTCGTCGCCGACCTCGGCCTCGGCCATCGCCTTGCGCATTCCCGGCGTCGGCCTGGTCACCGTGTCGCTGCGAAGATCAACCGTTTGGTCCACGGACATCCCCCATTCCCCCTTGCCTTGCCGATCGCTCGGCGAACCGCAAAACCGCACGCAGGTTAGTCACTATAGCACCCCCGTGCCGATCGACAACGAACGCCAGACTTCTCAAACTGAGCAGTTTTAGGCTGCTTTCAAGTACTCCCTGAGCTTGGCGCGGAGTCTTCGATGTCCGGTTCTTCCGAGCAGTTTCCGCAGTTGATCGCGTTGCACGTCGTCGCGCAGGGCGCTGAGGCGTTGGCTCATGGTCGGCAAGTGCACTTCCACGTTCGCCTTCCTGGCTTGTGCACCGACGGCGCCCATGCCGTGGTGGGTCAGCAGCAGATGGGCCAGGCCGCACAGGTGGAGGTGTCTCTGGATCGCATCCTTGCTCAGCACCTGGTCATCGTCCAGCCCCAAGTGGCCCCGCAGATCCTTGAACAGAACCTCAATCGCCCAACGCTTTTCGTATACCGACACGATCTCTCGCCCCGCCCAACTCGTTTCATTCGTGGCGAAGGCGACCCTCGTCTTCCACAGCGATCCTGGTCGTTTCGAGATCACCAGTCGAACGTCGCCGATGTGTGCCAATCGTCCATCGACGGCGGCGATGCGCAGCTTCGCCCGCCCGCGAGCGCGGGGCATGCGCACGTTGTGTCCGGCATACCGAAGCAATCCCGGCCCCAGGTCGGCGATTTTCTACGATACGCCCCACGTCCGGGTGAGCGTTCGGTTGCCCGTCGTAATGATACTTGAAAGTCCGTGTCCGCTTAACGAACCCCGTCTTCGCGCCGTGGCGAGGGCGTAGCATGATGGGGGCATGAGAAGGACGCGCATTGCAGTCGAGGATTGGCGTAGGGTTTTGGCAGAGCAACGGGCCGGCGGATTGTCGGTGGCGGCGTTCTGCCGGGAGAGTCAAGTTCCGCAGGCGTCGTTTTATTTTTGGCGCAAGTTGCGGGATGACGCGACGCCATTGCCGGGGCTGAGCTCTGGGCGCCGTGGACACAAAGCGGGGGCGGCGCCGACTGGGAACTGCTCCCGACCAGCAGGCGCTCGTCTTCGACCGGTTCTATCACATGGACAAGGCCCGTTCGCGCGAAGCCGGCGGCGGGGGGCTGGGCCTGTCGATCGCCAGCTTCGCCAACCACCCGCCGATCGAGTCGTTCGACCTGCTGGAACGTCGCGGCCCTTCCCGCCTCCCCATGCTCCCAGATTCCACGCTCATTCCGATCTTCACGCTGGCGGCGCCGGGCACTTGCGAATGTAGTCGAGCAGGTCGGAGAGCTTCGCGGTAGCTAGGGCGACGCAACTGTCCGCTCCGCCGTAGTAGATGCGGACCGTGCCGCTGGCCCTGTCCAGGATCCAGCCGCAGGGAAACACGACGCCGTTGACGTCACCCTGGCGTTCGTAGGGCATCTCGGGGGCGAAGACCCATTCATCGCTGCGGCGCAGGACCCGACGAGGATCCTCCAAGTCGAGTAGCGCCAGTCCCAGCCGATACAGACACCCCGCCGCAGTCATCCGCACACCGTGGTAGAGCAGCAACCAGCCGTCCGCGGTCTCGAGCGGGGGCGTGCTCAGGCCGATCTTATTGGCGTCCCACCAGGCGCCGCGCCGGGCGTGCAGCAGGACGTGATGGTCGCCCCAGTGGGTCATGTCCGGCGAGAAGGAAAGCCAGATGTGGGCGCCGGAGCTGCCCGCAGAAACCGGGCGATGAATCATCGCGTAGCGGTTGCCGATGCGGCGCGGAAAGATGGCCGCGTCCTTGTCCTCCGGCGGCATGACCGGGCCCAGCCGGGAAAAGGATGCGAAGTCTTTCGTCCGGGCCAAAGAGACCATCGGTCCGCTGGGTGAGTAGGCGGTATACGCGATGATCCACTCGTCGCGCTCCTCGACCCAGGTCAGGCGCGGATCTTCGACACCCCAGATTTCTTCGGGGCTGCCCGGGTCGGGCGCGAAGCTCGGCTGCGGATCGATCCGCCAATTCGTGATGCCGTCCCGGCTGCGGGCGACGGTCAGGTGCGAATGGCCGCGGCGGTCCTCGACGCGCACGAGCAGAACCGTTTCTTCGCCCACCTGACAGGCACCCGCGTTGAACACCGTATGGGCCGGGTAGGGCCAGTCGCGCGCGCTAAGGATGGGGTTCTCGGGGTAGCGCTGGAACAGTTCCTCATACCGTTTGTCCGACATGGATTCCTTTCGAGGTCGTGCGCGACGAGTCGGTGGGCGTGCTCGAACAAGCGGGCAACAGACTGGTCTGCGCGGCCATGCGCATTTCCGCCACGGCCAGCAGGTAGGACAGGGTCGATTCGGCGCCCTGGTTGGCATTTACCTGGTCCGGGCACAAGCCGTCATGACATCCGCCCGTACGGACGTCGCAGAGGGGCAGCCCCAGGTCGTTGCGACCCAGGAACCACTCGAAGGCCCGCTCGGCCTCGCGGTGCCAACGGAGGTCAGCGGTGATTCGTTGGGTCGTCAGACAGGCAGAGACGGAGACGTAGGCCTCGATCGGCTGCTGATCGAAGCGGGCGCGGGCCATGCCGCGCGTGTAAAAGCCGTTGGATCCCACGGACACGAAGTGCCCGGCTTCCGCTGTTTGCAGGGCGACCAGCCATTCGAGGGTGAGCAGGCCGATCTCGGTAAATTCGCTCTGACCGGTCGCCTCGCCGGCGACGAGCAGCGCCTGGGGCAGACATGCGTTGGCATAGGTGAGCGAATCCTCAAACCAGATCCAGCCGTCGCGCTGCGACTCGCGAAAGCGGGAGACCAGGCGCTGGGCCAGTTGCTGTGCGATCTGTTCGGCTGCGCGATCGCCGGCGAGCCAGCGCAAGTAGTCGCGAATTCCGAGCAGCGTGTAGGCCCAGGCGCGGGGCGACTTGAGCTCCAGGACGGCGGGCAGGGCCGCGTTGAACAGGTCCACAGCCATGCCACGTAATCCGTGGCGGCTCGTGCGCCCCACGAGGTTCCCCAGGGCCCATAGGGCGCGCCCATGGGAGTCGTCCGATCCGATGTCTTCGGTCCAGTGGCGCGGGTCGTACGCCAGGAAATTCCTGAAACGCCGAGTGGCGGGGTTGAAGGCATACGCGACGAAGGCGAGGTAGCGCGTGGTCAAGTCCTCGATTTCATCGGCGGGGAGTTCGCCGAGCTCATCGAGGTGGGTCATCAGCACGAGGGCCCGGGCGTTGTCGTCCGTCGTATATCCCTCGTGATAATTGGGCACGGCAAACGTCGCGTGCTGAAGAATGCCGGTTCCATCGGTCAAGCGCTTCAGGTGTTGCAAGCGTGTCTCGGGCAGTACGTCGCTCGAACGGGGTTGCGGCGCGTAAGCGCGCGTAAGGCAAGGCCGCTCGGCGCGCTGCTCGCGGACGCGTGCGAAGGACTCCAGATACGCGCGGGCGACGTTGGGCCAGGTCATATCGCGACCGAACAGGTAGGCGCGCTTGCGCATGGTGTTTCGTTCCGCATCGTTTTCGAGGAGCCGATTCACGGCTTCGGCGGTCGCGCCCGGATCGTTGAAGGGCACCAGCACGCCGCGCCCGTCGGCCAGCAGCTCCTGGGCATACCAGTAGGGCGTGGAGACAACGGCCTTGCCGGCGCCGACCGCCCAGGCGAGCGTACCCGAGGTGATCTGGGCTTCCTGCGGATAGGGCGAGACGTAGACATCGGCTGCCTCGAGAAACTCCGTCAACTCCTGTTGTTCCACGAATCGATTGTGGAAGACGACATGCTCCCCGACGCCGAGGTCGCGGGCGAGGCGGCGGAGGCTCATGCGGTACATCTCTCCCTGCTGACGCAGGACGTGGGGATGCGTGACGCCCACGATGAGGTAGATCACACCCGGATGTCGAGCGATGATGGCCGGCAGTGCGCGAATGACGCTCTCCAGGCCCTTGCCCGGCCCGAGCAGGCCAAATGTCATGAGCACGAACTTGCCCGAGACATCGAACTGCTCTTTGTGAAAGCTCGGATCGACAAAAGCGAAGTCGGGAATGCCGTGCGGGATGAAGTCGATTTTCTCGGCTGGAATCCCGTACACTTGGCGCAGGAATTCCGCGCCGCGGCGACTCATCACGACCACGCGGTCGGAGAGTCGCCCTATGTGCTCGAGCACCTTGCGCTGCTCGGGTGTCGGTTCCCGCAAGACGGTGTGCAGCGTGGTCACCACGCGGACCCGCAATTCGGCTAGGACGGTCAGCACATGACTTCCCGCCGGGCCGCCAAAAATCCCATACTCGTGTTGCAGGTTCACGAGATCGACTCGGTTGTTGAGAAACTGCGCCGCACGGGAATAGCCGGCCAAATCGTTCTGCTCGACGGTGAAGCGGACGGGCGGCGGGTATTCGTAGCGCTCGGAGCGATCGTTCATCGCCACCGCTAGACATTCGATCGAGCGGTCGGTCAGCGCGGCACACAGGTCGGTCGTAAACGTGGCAATACCGCACTGCCGCGGCAGATAGTTGCCTACGAAGGCGATGCGGCGGAATCCATTGGTGTGCTTCTCCATGTGGTCTTTCCTGCGAGGATGCAATGCCAATACCAACTGGTTCCTGTCAACCGACATTTCCCATTTGACTCGTTCCCCCGAGACGCTCGCGGGACGAACCGAGTATTGTTCTATGCTACTCGGACCGACCTCTGCTTCAAAACCCTGCTCCACGAGGTATGAGTCAGCGACTTATCGACCTTGCCGCACGCACAACCGGGGACGTACAATCAACGATTCGCTCCGGGCACGCGGTGCACGGGCAGGCGTCGGTTCGGATTTCGGGCAGAAGATGAATCAGCCGCAGGAACATCGCACCAACCCGTCGAAAACGGGCGGAACGTCCGCCAATCGCCGTCCTCCCGCGGGGTGGATGGCCACCCACGGACGCGATCTGAAGTTCCTGGTCATCTTCGGTCTGGTGATGGGCGCCTACTTCGCGGCGACGACCACAGAGCCGATCGGCGGCGATCCCGCACAGCAAAGCGGGTTCTTTCCCTGGTACCTCAGACAGACGACCACCGCGGCCGTCAAAGTGCTTCACTTCTTCGGCTACGACAACGTCAGCGTCGGCGGCGACAAGGGCAACGACCTGATCGGGCCGAAGGGAAACATCAGCGTCTCGCGCGGCTGCGACGCCGTCGCCCCGACGGTCCTGTTCCTCGCGGCCGTCCTCGCTTCCCCCGCGCGGCGGCTGTCGAAACTGCGCGCCGTGATCGGCGGCACGCTGATTCTGATGACCGTCAACCTGCTTCGCATCATCTCGTTGTACCTCACCGCCGTGCATTGGCCGAGGGCCTTTGACGTGATGCACTTGGACGTCTGGCAGGCGATCTTCATCTTCCTGGCGATTCTTCTGTGGGCGTTGTGGGCGTCCCAGGCCGCCCGCCCCCGCGCGAGGCCAAGCAGTGCCCCGGTCTAGCCGATGGTTCCGATGGCTCGCGTTCGTTTTCGGCGCCGATCCGGTCGCCGGTGATCCGCACAGGCCGGCCGCCGTCGTTCGCTTCACCCTGATTGCCGTTCTGGTGTACAGCGTCCTCATCTCCTCCACGTCTTTCCAGCGACGGCATGGCGCGTTCTATCGCGCCTTCGGCAACCTGAGTTTCGCCAGCTTCGGTGGAACCGGCAGCGTATCGTTCTTCGACGCCGCTTCGCCCACGCTGCGGAATGACGTCCGCGACGAGATTCGCCAATGGCAAGCCAACCCGCGCTTGGAGATACCGGGCGCGCTCCAACTGCCTCGACAGGAGGGCGAGAAGGATACGCTGGTCATGCTCGGCAACAGCCGGACGCCGACGAGTCTCGGTTTTCTACGAACCTCGCACCGGCTGATGGCCTACACGCCGACGGTGCTGATGCTGGCCCTGGTCGTGGCCACGCCGGGTTCGGTCCGACGCCGCCTCGGGATCCTGCTGGTCAGCGCCGTCGCCCTTCATGTTGCGATCTTCGTCAAACTTGCGGTGTTCATTAGTCACGGCCAGTTCGCGAACGCGGGCAAGAAATACCACCTCTTCGATCCCAGCCCGTTTTGGCTGGACTTGCTCAGGCGGGCAAACGAGATCCTCTGCATCGATCCGACCTTCAATTACATTTTCCCCATCGGGTTGTGGGTGCTGGCAGCGGCAATCGTCGGAATGGCTGCCTCGATCATCCGCGATAGATCAACATCACGCGCGTAGAATCAGGCAGGTTGTCAGTTGGATCCAAGTCGATGGTGGTTAGGGTGAAGTCCGCACAGGCTACCGCTCAAGAGGAGCGACACAATCGCCCTCGGGGTGTTTCGCCGGCTGCAGCAACGATGTACTGCGGATGAGAGGAATCGAACCTCCACGGGTGTAACCCCACAGGTACCTGAAACCTGCGCGTCTGCCAATTCCGCCACATCCGCCCGGATACCGTCAGCCACGCCGAAAATGCACGGCGCGGACCGAAGAGCCATACAGTATCCGCCGGATGTCTGTTGTCAACGGTAGACCCTCCGATCGCTACGACACACGCGCAGTCCAGAATTGCGGCGACGGCGTCGGGAAATACGCGCCGGGGCCGATCCGGACCGCGACAGAATGGAGCGGTCCAGCGCCGACCGCTGGTTATCACTCGCAGTTCTGAACACAGGTCCCAGCCTCGCCTGAACGGTCACGGCCCCGTGATGGCCTGTACGCGACGAAGCTCCTTGCACGATCGCAAGTTGTCGGCGACCATCCGGTGGGCGATGGACCGCGCGAGCCCGGGGCGAGGAAGCTCTCAACGCGGCGCGCATCCTGGGAACAAATCGTACGGAGAGTCGCGGATGAAACTTTCTCGGCGCGTGCTGGAACTGGCGGAATCGGCCACCCTCGCCGTCACCGCCAAGGCGGCGCGGCTCAAGGCGGAGGGCGTCGACGTGGTTAGCTTCGGCGCCGGCGAACCCGACTTCGACACGCCGCTCGCGATCCGCCAAGCCGCCGTTGGCGCCCTGGACGCCGGGCAAACGCGATATCCCAAGCCCGCTTCGGGAATCCCCGTCGCGCGACAGGCCGTTTGCGCCAAGCTCATGCGCGACAGCCATCTGCACTACGTCCCCGACCAGGTCATCATCACCTCCGGCGGGAAGGAGGCTGCCTTCCTCGCCATTCATGCGTTGATCGAACCAGGCGACGAAGTGGTCATCCCCGCGCCCTACTGGGTCAGTTATCCGGAGATCGTCCGACTCGCCGGCGGTACGCCCGTTCACGTCGCGGGTAGGGAGGAACGTGATTTCAAACTGACCTCCGACCTGCTGCGAATGTCGTTGACCGCGAAAACCAGGATGTTCATCCTCAACTCGCCATCGAACCCCAGCGGCGTGACCTATCATCCCGACGAAATTCGCGCCCTGGCGTCCGTGCTGCAAGAGCATGACCTCATCGTGTTCGCCGACGAAATCTACGACCGCCTCATCTACGACGGGCAGCAGACGTTCAGTTATGCGGCGGCCGGAGCGAAGGCGTTTGCCCAGACCATCACCGCCAACAGCGCCTCCAAAACCTATGCCATGCCCGGATGGCGACTGGGGTACGCCGCCGGACCCAAGCCGATCATCGACGCCATGGCCAAGATTCAGTCCCAGTCCACCAGCGGGGCGGCCACCTTCGCCCAGGTCGCTTACGCCGAGGCGCTATCGGGCGACCAGGCCCCGGTCGAAGCCATGCGCGTCGAGTTCCAGCGACGAGCGAATTACATGTGGGACCGTCTCGGAAAGATGCCCGGCGTGAAGTGCCCCCGACCCAGCGGCGCGTTCTACTGCTTCCCCAACGTCGCCGCAGCCTACAGTCGCCTGGGCGTACACGGCTCGATCGAGTTCGCTGATCGCTTGCTCGAGAAGGCTCGCGTCGCGGTCGTCCCCGGCGAGGCCTTCGGCATGGACGCGCACATCCGCCTTTCCTTCGCCGTCGGAATGGAGCAGATCACCAAAGGGCTCGACCGCATCGAGGCCTTCCTCAAAGGGTAGCCCTTGAATGACCGAGCCTTCCGCGCGCCGTCGTCGCCTCGCCTTCCAATCCGTCGATGAAATCTGGCCGGAGGTCGATCGACTCAGCGCCGGTTGCACCACGGTCGGGAAATGGTCGTTCGCCCAGATTTGCCGGCACCTCGCGGACACGCTCGATGGCTCGATTGACGGTTTCGATCTGAGCAACCATCGCTGGAAACGCTGGTTCTTGCGGTGCCGACTGCTCGCCCACGCACTCCGCCACGGCATCCCCGAAGGCTACACCGTTGACCCTGGACTGACGCCTCCGCCCAACGTGGCACTGGACGATTCCCTGCGACGACTCCGACGCGCCGCCCAACGCTACGCTCGGCACGCCGGTTCGCTGAAGCCCCATCCGCTCTTCGGGAACATGCCTCGTGCGACCTGGGACCGCGTGCATTGCGTGCATGCCGCCCATCATCTCAGCTTCGTGCATGTGTCGAGCGATTCGAGTACGCTGCCCGACCCGCATGGCCTTCGTTGAACTCATTCCCTTGTCGCGTTGCCGCATCGGCGGTGGCACGTTCATCCCCTGCGACATGCTCGAGCTGGCCGTCTTTCGCTTCACCGACCCCGACCGCGTCATCGTGCTCGACAACGCCTGCCCCCACGCCAACGGCAACCTCTCCGGCGGCGCAGTCCACGACGGCCTCGTCCGCTGCCCGTGGCATAGTTGGGAGTTCAACCTCGACAGCGGTCAATGCACCCATTCAGATAAGGCACGCGTGCGTCGCTACGCGGCGGAAATTCGCAACGGCGTCGTCTGGGCTGACATACCCTAGAAAAGTGCCACGCAGCCGCGGTCAACCGCCCTTCTTGAGTCGGATGCTCCCGTTGTGGGTTCGGACGGTCAGCGGATTGCCGCCCGCGCCGAGGGCTCCCTTGAGTGTGTTGCGGTCCGCGCTGCTGACCACCACGGGGACGTCACTCTTGATTCCGCCGTTGTCGGTTTCGCAATGGATCGCGGCCGCGGCGGCCTCGCCGAACGCCAGCTCGACGCTGCCGTTGTGCGTCGAAATCTTTCCCGTCAGCGGTCCGCACTTCCCCAGGTCCGCCTCAATCTCGCCGTTGTGACTGAGCACGGTGATTTCGGAACCCGCGTAGACCACCTCGACCTCGCCGTTGTGCGTCTCCGCAAACAGCGGCCCGCCGCCGGACTCGACGTTGATCTCGCCGTTGTGGGTGACGACCTTCACCTCGCCGACAACCTTCGACACGTCGACTTCTCCGTTATGCGTCTCGACGTCCACGTTTATGTGGCTTGGACCGTCTATCGAGAAACGCACCTCCGCGCGCCAGGTCGGATTCTTCGGCGTCTTCCAGCGATGGGCGACGAGTTTGCGACCATCGGGCGTGGCGCCGACATAGACTTCCAAGGCTTCCAGCGCCGCCTCCGCGTCAGCAATGGTAAGCCCGCCTGCCCGCTTGACGGCCGTCACCGCGAACTGTGTCGCTCCCTCCGTCTTGCCCTGATAGCTCACTTCACCGTTGTGCGTCTCGACTCGCAACCCGACGACGCCACCCGCGTCGATCGACAACTGTTCCGTCGACTCCCGCCAGACGCAAGGCGAGCATCCGATCCCCCAGCTTCCCCCAACGACAACGATGCAACCCGACGTGGAGAGAGTGGACAGACTCGCCAGACTCAACACCCAAACACCCAAGGACCGCTTCATGGCGATGACCTCCTCATTCAGACAACCGCTCACCCGTCACCCGATGCACGGGACCAACTCCTGGACCGGTGATTCGTACCGAAGTTAGCATTATTCACGGGGTGCGTCGGCGGCGAATTACCGTTTCTTACACCCTCTCTGTATGACGTGGGGCACGGGCCATCGCCCGGTGGAAAAACCGCTGTACTGTTGTGCCCTTTGCCGTCTTCTTAGTGCGTTCTTGCTTCGTGTGTAGCGTCGCCCTTCATGGGCGGCGCGTTCATGGATAACGTCAGGGCTTCTCCTGCGCAATCCCGCTTCGGCGATCTTGCCGCCCGCGCCGGCCTCAAGCCGACCCTTCGCCTCGACGGCGACGCAAAAGAACCAGGAAAATCGGCACGCCCACCAGCGCTGTAACCACGCCGATCGGCAGGGTGGCGCTGCCCAGCTCCTTGCCCATGATCGCTCCCGCCCCACGCATCGCCAGTTGCGACGCCCAGTCGCAGATCACCAGAAACGCACCGCCGACCAAAGCCGACGTCGGCAGCCAGATCCGGCAGTCGGTCCCCACCAGCAACGCCGTCAGGTGCGGAACCACCAGCCCTACGAACCCGATCGGCCCGCAATGCGCAACCACCGCTGCCGTCGCCAGGCTGCACACCGCGATGCACACCGCTTGCAGGCCGCCCACGTTCAGGCCCCGCGACGCCGCCAGCTCTTCGCCCAGGCGGTACTGGTTAAGCGAACGGGCGCCAAGCACCAGGGCGATCCACGCCGGGAGCATCATCGGAAGCAGCGTCGCTCCCTCGACCGGCCGCACCGGGTCCAGACTGCCCATCATCCATCGGACGATGAAGAACGTCTCCCGCTCGTTCGAGACCGCCGTCACGAACATCATCATCGCCGAGCAGAACAATCCGAGCGTGACGCCCGCCAGCAGCAGTTCGTTCGACGTCAGCCGTCGCCCGCTCCACGCGATCACCACCACGAGGAACACCACCAGAACCGCGCCGCCAAACGATGCCGCCGCGACCGCCGACACGCCCGCGACAACCGCCGACCATCCCAGGCGGTACGCGATCAACGCACCCAACGCCCCGCCGCTGGAAATCCCCAACGTGTACGGCGTCGCCAGAGGATTGCGAAAGAGCACCTGGAAGGCCGCTCCGCACAACGCCAACGTGATCCCGACCTGCATCGCCAGCAGCGACCGCGCAAACCGCTGGTCGAAACCGATGCTGCTCGCCACGCGAACAAAGCCCTCAAGCTCCTCGTCCGATATTGAGCCGTCGCCGTCGAGATCGACCAACGGACGACCCACAAGCTCCGCAGGTGCAATCCTCGCTCCCCAACGCGCCCGCCAGGCGTCCCACCAGCCGAACGACGCCGACTCCGTACCGATGCCCGGACTCATCAACAGGAGCGCCAGAAGCCCGATACCCGCCGCGGCCAGACGCCGACCGTACGCCCCGGGCGTCATGGTCCTGGCCATCATCGTAGCCATCGCGGTGTCCGCGCCGCCGGGGATGGGTTTCACGTTCCCGGCCCTCATGATCCGCTGTCCAAAACAGGCACCACCCACTGCCGACCCGGCTGCCGCGCCGACCCCGCAAGCGCCAGCGGCACCCCGTACACCGCGTCGAGGATTCTCGGCGTCATCACTTCCGACGGCGGACCGGCCGCCACGCACTTGCCTTCGTGCAGGATCAACACCTTCGGGCAGAACTGGGAGGCCAGGTTCAGGTCGTGCGTAACCACCACCACCGAAAGTCCGGACTCCGCGGCCGCTCGTCGCAGCAACGAAAAGACGCCGACCTGATGGCGGAGGTCCAGCGACGCCGTCGGTTCATCCAGCAGGAGGATATCCGGCTCCTGGGCGAGAGCGGCTGCGAGGTGAACCCGCTGCGCTTCCCCGCCCGACAACGTCCCGATCCGGCGCTCCGCGAACTCGATCGTCTCCGTCGAATGCATCGCGGCCTGGGCGATCCGCACGTCGTCCGCCGACTCGAACAGCCCGAGCGTTCGATGCGGAAACCGCCCCATCAGCACGATCTCCATCACCGACGCCTCGAGGTCCGCCGGGGCGCGCTGGGGAAGAAAGGCGATGCGCCGGGCACGCGCTCGCCGCGGGATGGAATCAAGACCCTGGCCGTCCAACTCGACCCGCCCTTCCTGGCAACGGTGAAGTCCGGCCAGAAGCCGCAGGAGCGTGCTCTTTCCCGCCCCGTTGGGTCCAACGATTCCCCAGAACTCGCCGCGACCAATGGAAAGCGAGATCGGGCCAAGGAACCGTGGCCGAGACGGAAAACCGTAGAAGACGTTCGCGCACCGAAGCACGCCGATCATCTTAACCACGACCGCGCGGGGAGCGAACCGATGGCCGATGGCCAATTCCCGATGGCTGACTGCTGATGGCCGATTGCCAATTGTCGATTGCCGATTGCCGATTACTTCCGCACCGCGTCTCGGGCGAATTGATCGCCGTCTCGATCCGTACCGCGACCGTGACGTGGGCCTTGCCGTTTCAATCGGAACCGCGACAGCATGGAGCGGTCGGCTTCTTATTGCGCGCTGCGACCACTCAGGAACCAAGGGATAGCCGACTGCCGATTACTTCCGCACCGCGTCTCGGGTGAATTGTCCGCCGTCTCGATCCGTACCGCGACCGTGAGAGGCTGTCACTTCCATCAGTACGGTGACCGTAACATGGCCCTTGCCGTCTCGATCAGTACCGCGACAGCATGGAGCGGACCGGGGCTGACCGCTCGTGATCACTCGCGGTTCCGAGAACACGCCCCAGCCCCGCCTAAGCTTTCACGGACCACTGGGAACGCCCCGCGCTTCTTAACCACGCCATTGCTCGCCGCCCCGCTTTCGCGCACAATACGCCTTGGATGCAAGTGCACAAAACCAGTCCGCAGAGCATGGGCGTGTTCCCCTCGGCCCCGCGATCTACGCGGCTGCGGGAACTGATCTCGTCGGGCGTCGTCATGATGCCCGGCGCCTTCAACGCCCTCAGCGCCCGCATGATCGAGCACGAAGGGTTTTCCGCGATGTATCTTTCCGGCGCGGTGCTCGCCAACTCCGTCGGCGGCGTGCCCGACGTCGGACTGATGACCTTGACCGAGGCGAGAGATCATGCCGACCACGTCGCCCGCTCCACCTCGCTTCCGATTCTGATGGACGCCGACACCGGCTATGGCGGTATCGAAAACGCATCGCGAACCGTCCGCGTGCTCGAGTCCATCGGAGTCAGCGGCATCCACCTCGAAGACCAGGAGTTCCCCAAGCGCTGCGGACACCTCGAGGGCAAGCGCCTCGTGCCCTGCGACGAGTTCTGCGAAAAGATCGCCGCAGCCGCCGCGGCCAAGAGGTCGAAGGACTTCCTTCTCATGGCGCGAACCGATGCCCGCGGCGTCGAAGGATACGACCAGGCCGTCCGACGAGCGGAGGCCTACCTTCGCGCCGGTGCCGACGGAATCTTCCCCGAAGCCCTTGAATCCCGTGAGGAGTTCGCGCGGTTTGCGAAGGACGTGCCCACGATCCTGCTCGCCAACATGACCGAATTCGGCAGGACGCCGCTGACTACCGCCGACGAGTTCGCCGAGCTTGGATACCGAATCGTGATCTTCCCCGTGACCTTGCAGCGGATAGCCATGAAGGCCGTCCAGGATGCGTTGCGGATGCTGTCCAGGGAGCGGACGCAGCGTTCGCTGATGGAAAAAATGCAGACGCGGAGCGAGCTTTACGACCTGATTGGCTATCAGGCCGACGCCCCGCCGGCCGTGCCCCAAGCCTAGGCAAAAGGGGACGGTCTTTTTCGTGTAGCGTCGTAGTTTATCCGCGGCGCACTGTCCTGCCTTTGAGAACTCGTGCCGCCCACAAGGGGCGACGCGGCAACCGGGCGGGACGCGCTCTTACCACCCCAGGAGGAAGACATATGGAGGCTCCCAAGCCCGGACTGGAAGGCGTCGTCGTCGGCGACACCGCCATTTGCTGCGTCGATCAGGGAAAACTTCTCTACCGGGGATACCCCATCAGCGAACTCGCCGAGAAGTGCGTCTTCGGCGAGGTGGCCTACCTGCTGCTCTGGGGTGAGCTGCCCACCCAGGCCCAGCACAACCACCTGCGAACCATGCTCGAGGAGTACCACGGGCTGCGCTCCGAAGTCGTCGAGACCATCCGCAAGATTCCCCCGGGCGTGGCCATGATGTCCGTCCTGCGAACCTGCATCTCGATGGCCAGCCACTTCGACCCCATCCCCGGACAATCGCTGGACGAACTTCGCCGCCGCGCCGTGTGGCTGTTGGCCATCGCCTCCGACGTCATCGCCGCGCGGTTTCGCCTGGTGCAGGGCAAGGAGCCGATCGCGCCCAAACACGGGCTGTCCCACGCGGCGCAGATGCTCTACATGATGCACGGAAAGGAGCCTGACGAACTCTCCGTGCGCATCCTCGACCTCACGCTGACCCTCTACGCCGAGCACGACTTCAACGCCAGCACCTTCACCAGCCGGGTCGTCGCCTCCACCGCGTCCGACATGACTTCCTGCATCGTCAGCGCCATCGGGGCGCTGAAGGGTCCGCTGCATGGAGGGGCCAATGAGGAAGCGATCAAGCTGATCCTCCATTTCAAGAACGCCGCCGAAGCCTCCGCGTGGGTCAAGGACGCCATCGCCCGAAAAGAGAAGGTCATGGGCTTCGGGCATCGCGTCTACAAACACGGCGACCATCGCGCCACCATCCTCGAAAACGAAATGCGCAAACTCGCGGCCCTCAAGGGTCGTCAGGACATGGTCGCGGTCTACGACGCCATCAAGAACCCGCTGGTCACCAAGGAGAATCCGATCTACCCCAACGTGGATTATCCCTGCGGCGTGGTTTATTACCTGATGGGTCTGCCGCCGGAGATGTACACCCCGCTGTTTGCGTGCAGCCGGATCTCCGGTTGGTGCGCGCACTACATCGAGCAAAACCAGAACAACCGCATCTACCGCCCGCTCAGCCGATACACCGGCCCGGCGCTGCGATCCGTCGTGCCGATCGAGAAACGATGAGCCGATGCGGATCCGGTACAGTAGCCTCGCTGGCATTCGGGCGCCACGGGCAGCTTGTCCGCCCGTACGAACCGTGGCGGCAAGACATCAGTGCTACCCTTGCGACGCATACGCGGCCACAGGCATTCGACAGGGTCAGTCGCCGTTCAAAGCAAGGCGAAGAATCTTCACGCGAATGGACTTCTTGCGGAGTGGCCCAAGTACCGCCCGGAGTGGCTATACGGTGAGCGCCGACGCCAAAGACGGCGACAGAACTTCGCGCAGCTTGGCGAAGGCCCGTTGCTCGATCTGCCGCACGCGCTCCTTGGTCACTCCGAAGCGCTTACCGAGTTGCTCCAGCGTCAGCGGCTGGGGTCCGCCGCACAGGCCGAAATGGTTGCTCACGATGTCCCGCTCGCGGTCTTCGAGCCGTTGCAGGCCCGCTTCGATCAACTCGCGAACGCGCTGACGGTCCGACGCGCTGGCCTCCGCGGGACGTTCGTCGGCCTGGGTCTCGAACACCGCTTCCTGACCGGTGACGTACTTGGCCGAGTGGTAGTGCTGCTCCGGAACCGTGCGGGCGTAGTTTTTCATGATCGCCCACGTGGCGTAGGTGCTGAACTTGTTGCCCCGGGCGTAGTCGAACTTCTCCACCGCCCGCATCAACGACATGTTGCCGTCGCTGACCACCTCGAAGAAGTTCGCGGACCAGCCGACGTGCTTCTTGGCGATGCTGACCACCAGCCGAAGGTTCGCTCGAATGATGCGCTGCCGTAGCGTTTCCACCTGACCCATCAAGGCGCGGACTTCCTCGAACTGCTGCAACGTCGCGTTGGCGGGTTCGATCGACTTCAGCAGTCGGCCGGCCTTGAACTTGGTATAGTTGTATCGTCGGAACAAGTCCTGCTCCTGCGCCGCGGTCAGAAGTGGAGTCAGGTACAGCGATTTCAAATACGGCGGAAGATCCGCCGGCGCTTTCGGCGGCGCATCCGGTGAGCCGCACGGCTCAGGAATCCGCAGGATCAACGCATCCGCTTCCGGTGCGTCAAAGAGTTCGTTGGGCACCCAGTCGATGGCCGGCTGCGACCAGCGCTGCAACTGCACCGTGCGAAGGATGGACTCAATTTCCGCCGTGGGACAGGAAAACGCCGCCGCAATCGTCTCGATCGACTCGCCGTCCTGCCTGGCCGACCAGATGGCTTCGAACCGCTCGCACCAGCCGGCTGCCCGGCGCTCGCCGAACAACGCCGCCGCGCGGTGCGCCTGATCATGTCGTCGCAACGTATACCGGATGGTCTCGACGGCCCGGCCTGTTTCTTGAGCGATCAATCTAGCCACCGCGTGCAGTTTGATCGGCTGCGAGGTGACCAGTTCGCGGGCCCGCTCGATGATGCGGCGGCGCTCGGCCGCGGAAAGTTGTTTGAAGGCCGCGCCGCGCTCCACCAGCGATCGGTGCTTGTTGACGAAGCCATCCACCGAGCTTCGTCGGAACGCCAACCTGTTCACCCCGTCCTGATACACAAGCCGCAATCCCACCAGGCCGTGACCTCGCCAACGACGGACGGTTTTGGTGCTGACCTTCAGCTCCGCGGCGAGTTCCAGGTGGCTGAGGACGGGTTCGCCCGCCTCGGCCACGGTCAGCGCCGCCTGGCGACTCAGGCTCTCGGCCATCGTGGCCAGGTCGCCCATGAGCGCCTTACCCGGGATCGAGGCGTCGGCGTGCCGGCCGCGCTTGCGGTACTTGGTGATGTGGTAGCAGACGAACTCGTAGGGGTAGGCCCGTTCGGTTTCGATCATGCCGAGCAGCTTGTCGATCCCCCGAAGCTGCTCCATCCGCAAGCGGCGCGGCGACAGCGTCAACTGGTGCGCCAAGTCCGCGAGATCTCTATTAAAAAACTTCGGCATTGATCGCTCTCGTGCGTCCGGCGAGCGAGCGCCCTCATCAGGACGATCGCAAGGGCCTTTTTTACGTTCACCCCGCAGGCATCTTCGGTCGCGGCGCGTCAGCCGCATGGGCGAGCTTGGCGCCGGGGTTTTCCGGCGCGGAAGGCTCTTCGTGGTAAGTCTTGTCCCGCCCACCTCAGGGCCAGTTAGCGGAACGCACCCAATTATCGCCACGCCAATCGGTCGGGTCAACCTGGGGAGGATGACTCGACGCATTCCGAAACATTTATGCAAGTTTCACTTGATAGTCGTCGCCGGTGCGTAGCCCGCTGCTTGGTCGTGGACCGGGTCAGCGAGGGAGTCCGCGTCGTTTCCGACGTCGGCAACTGTCGAAAGGCCCCAGGCGAGCATGGCTGGCGCTTCGTTGCTGCTGCAATGACCGTGGCCGTTCCGTGGGCTACGATGGATAAGGGGATTTTAAGGATGATCCGCTATTTCCGGTACACGGTACTTCTGACCTTCGGAGTTTTGGGTCCACATCGTGCCCGCGCGAGCGTGCGGCGAACTCTCCGACGCCGACCACGACGGTGACGTGGACCTGCACGACTTTTGCTTGCTGGAGCACGTCTTCGTCGGGCCGTGAGGGCGCTACTGAGAGAAAAGGCCGGCCGCTCCCTGACGGTCGCGGTACGGATCGAAACGGCGACCGCTCCATCCTGTCGCGGTGCGGATCGAAACGGCGACCGCTCCATTCTGTCGCGGTACGGATCGAAACGGCGACCGCTCCATTCTGTCGCGGCTCTGATCGAAACGGCACCGTTGCGTCACAGAGACCGTGCGCATGTCAACAGTAATCGACAATTGGCATTCGGGATTGGGCAATCGACAATCGTGAATCGAGAATCGGTCAGTCGTCGCGGCCGTCGAGGAGCGCGGTGAGGCGGGCGACGGTGAGGTCGGCGAGGCGATCGACGATCAATTCGGCGTGGGGGAAGGCTTCCCGGGGATGATACAGGAGCACGGCCACCGACCTGCTGCCGGCGGCGCGAGCGGCTTGGATGCCGACGGGTGCGTCCTCGATCACGATGCAGCGCGAGGGCGGAAGTGCCAGGCCTTGGCAGCAAAGGGTGAACACCTGGGGATCGGGCTTGCCGCGGGTCACGTCGTCGGCGCTGACGATGACCGGGAAGAGCGCTGGGACGCCCATCGCGGCCAGGATCATCTCAATGTTTTCGCGCGGACCGGAGGAGCCGAGCGCCAGGCGGAAGCCGGATTGGTGCAAGGACCGCAGGAGTCCGACGGCGCCTTCGACGATAGGAGCGTCGACCCGGACGAGGTCGCGGTAAATGGATTCCTTGCGATCGGCCAGGGCGGCAATTCGGACCGGGTCGCGGACGTCGAATAGAAGCGGGATGATGTCGCGGTTTTGGCGGCCGAAGGTGGCGGCAAACTGAGTTTGCCGCACCACGACGCCCAGCTCGGCTCCGAGGCGTCGCCAGCTTTCGAAGTGCGGTTTTGCGGAGTCCACCAGAACGCCGTCCATGTCGAAGATCACACCGAAGGGATGGGCCACCGCCTGGAATCTCCGTGTTGCGACCGCCGCGTGCTTCCGCCGCGTGAGGAGTCTACGATAGGACCGCGAATTATCGAGAGGGATCGACCCGAGGGGGTCGAAGAATGCAGGAATGCGTTTCCTGGATGGGATGCATTCGCGGGGGCGAGCGTGACTGCTGGCCGGGCCTGACGGAGGAGAGGGAGGGGGGTCGGAAACCGCCGGAATGACCAACGAGGCCAGCCAACGAACGGATCGCAGCGTCGGACGGAGAGATTCCCCTTGGCCGACGTGGTGCGCGGTGTTCGCCGCGGCAAGCGTGGTTTACGTCGCGACGGCCAACCGCGGCATCCAGTGGCAGGATTCCGGGCTGCACATTCTCCGGGTGGTGGAGCGTCAACCGGCGAACCCGCTGGGGCTGGCGTTGAGCCATCCGTTGCATCATTGGATGGCGCGGATGTTCTTCGGGTCGGGGATGTTCGAGGCGAGCTTCGCGGTGACGCTGGTCAGCGCGATTGCGGGAGCGGCAGCGGCGGCGAACGTGGCGGGCTGCGTACTCACGCTGACCCGCCGACCGGCGGCCGCGGTATTCGCGGCGGCGAGCCTGGGCGTCGCCCATACCTTCTGGCAACTTTCGACGGTTGCGGAGACGTATACGGTCACGGCGGCGCTGCTTTCGGCGGAGTGTTGGGCAATCGCGTACTACGCCGTTCGGCGGAGGCCTGCGTACCTGCAACTTGCCCTGTTGTTCAACGGATTGGGGGTCGCCAACCACAACCTCGGTTTGCTGACGCTTCCGGTGCTGGCGTGGATGGCGGTGGCGGCGCTGCATGATCGGCGTTGGTCCGCGGGTGACGTGGCGGTCGTGGTGTGCGGGTGGCTGATCGGCGCATCACTCTACATCGGCATGGCGCTGGCGGAGTGGGTGCGAACGGGCGACCTTGGTGGAACGCTGCACTCGGCACTTTTTGGTCATGCTTTTCGCGATGCGGTTCTGAACGTGAGCCTACCGTGGCGGTCGATCGGAAAGATGTTGGCGTTCGTGGTGCTGTGCTTTCCGAACCTGCTCCTGCCGGCGGCGGGCACCGGGCTGAGGGAAATCGCATCGCGACGAACGCCGCGAAGCCTGGCTCTGTACTTGTTCTGGGCGCTGGCGATCCACGGCGCCTTCGTGGTGCGCTACACCGTCCTGGATCAGCACATATTTGCATTGCCGTCGTACGTGCTGCTTTGCATCGCCGGCGGAGTGGGGATGTCGAGGTGGACGGCGGGGGGAAGCCCGCGGACTCGGCACCGCCTGGCGACAGCCTCGGTCGTGCTCCTTCTTGGTACTGTCTTGCTGTACGCGATCGCGCCGGCACTGGCGCGGCGCGCGAAGGTGCTCGCGGGCGTGGAGCGACACCGGCCCTATCGCGACGACTACGTGTACCTTTTCTCGCCCTGGGGAGTTGCCGACGATTCCGCGGAGCGGATGAGCCGAGAGGCCGTGGAACTCGCGAAACCCGACGGCGTCATTTTCGTCGAGGACAGTATGGCTGCGCCGGCAGTGGGTTATGGGTTATGGCGGAGCAGATGGACGGAAATCAAGTCCATTTCGCCGCCGACCGATGGGGCGCTGGCCGCAGCGGCGGCATCGGTTCGACCGCTCGTCTGGGTTCCCGCCAACACCACTCAACCCCCGAAGAGTCCGCCGATGGGCCGGTGGCAGCGTGTCGGTGACCTGTATCGGCTGGAGCGGGACACGTCACCCCAACGTCCGTGAAGCCGGGTGATCAGACCTTGTCCGGGTCACCGCGCGGGTCGTCCACGCAGACCATGCCCATGCGCACGACGATGGCGATCAATCCCAGGACGAACAGCGAGTACATCGGGATTAGGTAGCGAATCCGTATGAAAATGGCGGAGCATCCCAGCAGGGCGAAGATCGCCGCCAGGGCGTAGCTGGTGCGCACGACGCGTCGCACGGGCCAACCGCGATCGATCAACTGGTCGTAGAAATGACTCCGATCGCCCATCATCAACGGCTTCTGATGGCGCCAGCGGCGAACGAGCGTCAGGACCATGTCGGCGATGGGCAGACCGAAGACCATCATGGAACCCAGAATCCAGCGCAGCCCGTGTGAACTGGTGAAGGAGATCAACATGACCGCGGCGTTGAGGCCCAGCAACATGGACCCGGCGTCGCCCATGAAAATCTTCGCGGGGTTGCGGTTGTAGGGGAGGAATCCCAAGGCCGCGCCCATGATGGCCAACGACTCCACGACGCGGTGGGTATCGAGTGGAAGCCAGTCGCCATAGACGTGCATGTGGGCGGCGAGCACCAGAAACCCGGCGGCGATGATCGCCAGGACGCCGGAGCACAGGCCGTCCATTCCGTCGATAAGGTTGGTGGCGTTGATGGCCCCCAGCACGATGAGAATCGTCACGGGCGCCGAATAGGCGATGGTCCACCACATCGACAGGTCCAACGAATGCACGCCGACGGACTGAAGCAGGTTGGTGAAGACATGGCGTCCGACGCCGAACAGCATGAGCGCCACGGCGATCAACGTGCCGCCGATCAGCTTAAAACGCGGGGACGCCAGGCGCAGATCATCGAACAAACCCAGCGCGGTGACGGCGAATCCGCCGAGGAGGACGCCGGTAAGCCGCAGCGGATAATACGTCGGACGCCCGGTCGGGTACCCCTGCGGATCGTGCGGTTGGAACAAGGCCATGGCCACGAGAATGCCCGTTGCCCAACCGAGAAAAATGGCCACGCCGCCGAGGTAGGGGATCGGTTGATGATGCGGTTTGAGCCAGTCGTCGGGTCGATCGACAACGTTGAATCGAAGCGCCAGCCGGCGGCACAGTGGCGTGGCGAGTGCGGAGGCGGTCAGGGCGCAGGCCATCACCGGCCAATAGGCGCGGGCGAGGTCGGCGACGGTCGCGTATCTGGGCCACACGGAAGTATCTCGCCCTCGCCGGTCAGGGTGACGAACTCCGCGAAAGGCTTGGGGACGTTCCCACCGCCACGGCTTCAGTTTCTTTGGTTGAGGATTCGCTGGATCGGAGACGGTCGCGATCCCCTCCGGAGGTGATCCAATCGACTGAGGTGGTCGAGGGAGTGTGGCTGAACAACGGCAACCGCTTGGGATCGACAAGCATCTGGGCGACGGGGCCGAAGCGGAACTCCGCGAGGAGCCGGGAGATTTTTCGGGCGGCGCCCGGGCGGCCCAGGCCCTGATGCAGGCGCATGCGCAGCGGGATCGGAACCTCCAACTCGGCCAGCTCCCGCGTGGCGAATTCGTAGGGGTGAACGTACATGACGGCCGCGTGCCCCTGGTGATTGAGTTGCCGCACGCCGGCGCGAAGGAGCGTGCTCGGAAAGAGTCGAACGTAGCCTCCACCCCCGACGGGTATTCGACGCCCGAACACCCGCCACGACGCGACGGGCAGTTCGACGATTTCTCCGCCGCCCGGAGCGCGGAGTCGATGCGGATACCACGGGGAACCCTTGATTCCGTAACGTGTCATGGGGATCGGGAAGATCGACGAGTCGTATCGGAATCCGCAATCGACGAGGACGTCCAAGGCCCAGAGCGTCTGACGCACGATCGAAAAGGCCGGGGCGCGATAGCCCACGATTGGTTTGCCGACCGTGTCCTCCAGGAGTCTCTTGGACCGTTCGAGGTCGTCGCGGAACTGAGCCGGGGAAAGCGTGGTCAACAACCGATGCCCGTACCCGTGACTCTGCACTTCGTGCCCGGCGCGGTCGATCTCACGGATCAGCGAAGGGGCCTTCTCGGCGGCCAAGCCGAGCACGAAGAACGTCGCCCGCACGTCGCAGGAAGCCAACAGCGCTAGAACACGATGCGTGTTGCGGATGAAGCGATCGGTCAGGGGCAGGTTCACGTCGTAGACGGATTGAATCCAGTCCTCAACGTCAACGGTGAAGGCATTGAATGGTCGGCCGTCGGTCGGGGTCATCGACTGCTCCCGGCGGCACTTCGCGGGGCGGCAACGTTTGCCTTGGCGGCGGCGTCCGACGCGATGTCCGTGCGAGGTGATACGTTTTTCAAGGCCTCCATGCCGCCGTCGCGACGAAGCCATTGGACGAACTTTTCCAACCCGGTTTTCAAGTCGGTTCGCGGATGGAACCCCAATTCCGCCTGCGCACGAGTCAGGTCGGCGAAGGTGCGATCCACGTCCCCGGGTTGGCGCGGCTGAGGGTCGATGACCGCACATTTGCCAAGTGCGGATTCCAACGATGCAATGAGGTCACGAACGGAGATCGGGTTGGAACCGCCGAGGTTGTAGATGTGGTACCCCGCGCACCAATCCATGGATCGAAGGATGCCGTCCACGATATCGTCCACATCGGTGAAGTCGCGGGACATCGAGCCGTCGCCGAAAACGGGGATCGGTTCGCCCGCGTCGATGAGCCGGGCGAATTTGTGGATGGCGAGGTCCGGGCGCTGCCGCGGGCCGTACACCGTGAAAAACCGCAGGCATGTTAGGTCCATACGGTGAAGATGGTGGTAGGTATGACATAGCAACTCGCCGGCGCGTTTGGTGGCGGCGTAGGGCGAGATGGGGGCGTCGGCGGGGTCGTCCTCGCTGAAGGGAACCTTGGAGGCGTTGCCGTAGACGCTGGAGCTGCTTCCGAAGATGAACTTGCAGCCGGGGATGCGGGCGACCTCCTCCAGGAGGGTAAGGGTGCCGCGGACGTTGACGTCGTGGTAGAGCATCGGTTGTTCGATGGACGGGCGGACACCGGCACGGGCGGCCAGGTGCACGACGATCTGAGCTCTGGGCAATGCCTTGCGGACCGCGTCCGCATCGCGAATGTCGGCGGTGACGAGCGAGAACCGGGGGTGCTCGTTGAGGGCGGCGACGTTCAGCAGTTTTCGCCGCGGGTCGTAGAACTCGTCGAAGTTGTCCAAGGCGACGACATCGTGGCCGCGCGCAATCAAGGCTTCGCAGAGGTGCGAACCGATGAACCCCGCCCCGCCGGTCACCAGGATTCTGCTCATGGCCGCCCCTCGCGCTGAACCGGCTACCGGGGTCGAACGACCGGCCGACCCACGCAGTGATACTCGAAGCCCAACCGCGCCAGCGACTTCGGATCGAACAGGTTACGCCCGTCGAAGATGACCCGCTGCCGGAGCTTCGACGAGATCAGCTCGAAATCCGGGGTGCGGAACTGGGGCCAATCGGTGAAGATGACCAGCGCGTCCGCGCCGCCGAGGGCCTCGTAGGCATCCTCGACCATTCTCACGTTGGCGCCCAATTCGCCGGCGGCGTTGGGCATGGCCTCGGGATCGTAGGCCCGGACGGCGATCCCGCGATCGACGAACATCTTGACGGCGGCGATCGCCGGCGACTCACGTACGTCGTCGGTCCAGGCCTTGAAGGCCAGACCCCAGACCGCCAGCGTCGTCTTCGAAGCTGCCGCCTCGAAACGGGCGATGACCCGCTCGGCAAAGTGTTGCCGCTGCCGCGCGTTGACCTCCTGCACGGCGTTCACGATGTTGAGGTTTTGCCCCGCCGACTTTCCCAGACAGACCAGGGCACTGACGTCCTTGGGAAAACAGGATCCGCCGTAGCCCACGCCGGCGTAGAGGAAGGCGCTGCCGATGCGGGAGTCGGAGCCTACGCCTCGGCGCACGGCCTCGACGTCGGCGCCGACTTTTTCGCACAGGCAGGCGATCTCGTTGATGAATGAAATGCGCGTCGCGAGCATGGCGTTGGCGGCGTACTTGGTCATCTCCGCGCTGGCTGGATCCATGACCATGATTCGCTCGTCGCGGCGCATGAAGGGGGCGTACAGTTCACGCATAATTTCCGCGGCCGCCGGGTTGACGGTTCCAATGACCACTCGGTCGGGGCGCATGAAATCCTCGATGGCGGCGCCCTCCTTGAGGAACTCGGGATTGCTGACGTAGTCGAAGGGGTGTTCGGTGCGGGCCTTGAGCGCCTCGGTCACCTTCATGTGCGTACCGACGGGGACGGTGCTTTTCATCACCACCACGCGGTAACCATCCATGCACTTGCCGACGGTGTCGGCCACGTTGAGGATGGCGCTGAGGTCGGCTGAGCCATCGCCGCCCTGCGGCGTGCCGACGGCGATGAAGATCAACCGACCGTGTTTGACGCCGGCGGCGAGGTCGGTGGTGAAGGCGATTCGCCCGGCCTTCTGGCAGCGCTGCACGATCTCCGCGAGTCCCGGCTCGAAGATCGGGATTTCTCCCTGGGTCAGGCGTTGGACCTTCTTTTCGTCGCAATCCACGCACAGCACGCGATGGCCGCTGTCCGCGAAGCACGCTCCGGCGACGAGTCCGACATATCCGGTTCCCACGACGGAAATGTTCATGATTCTGCTCCGGTTAGCACCGCCGCGATCCGTTCGGCCGCTCGTCCGTCCCAAAGCGCCGGGGCCCGCCCCTTGGGCGGGTTCGCGCGCACGTCGCGGTAGGCCAGCGCGATCGCCTCACAGGATCCTGCGACCAGGCGATTGGTCCCCTCGTGCAGCGTGATGGGGCGCTCGGTGTTGGCCCGTAGCGTCAGGCAGGGCACGCCGAGGATCGTCGTCTCCTCCTGAATGCCGCCGGAGTCGGTGAACACGACCGCGGCGTGCGACATCAGGTTCAAGAAATCCAGATAACCCAGGGGTTCGATGAGGCGCAACGCCGGGTGCGACCGGAGCCGCTCGGCGAAACCCATGGATTCGATGTTCTTCCGCGATCGCGGATGTACGGGAAACACCACGGTCATGTCGCGGCTGATGGTCTCCAAGGCCCGAAGGATTTCGGAAAAAACTCCTGCATCATCTACGTTACCGGGGCGGTGAAGGGTCACAACGACGTAGCCGCCCGGTTGCAGCTCCAGCGTCGCCAGGACGTTGGAGCGTTGCGCCTGCTCGCGGCTACGGAGCAGCGTGTCGATCATCACGTTTCCGACGAGGTGGACCTTTTTGGCGTCGATGCCTTCGTGCCGCAGGTTGTCCACGCCCGAAGGTTCGGTCACGAACAGCAGGTCGCTGATGGCGTCGGTGAGCACGCGGTTGATTTCCTCGGGCATGGATCGGTCGAAGCTGCGCAGGCCGGCCTCCACGTGGGCGACCCTGATGCCGAGCTTAACGGCCACGAGGGCGCAGGCGAGGGTGCTGTTAACGTCGCCGACGACGACCACCCAGTCGGGCTGGTGTTCCAGACAGACGGGTTCGAAGCGTTTCATGATCTCCGCGGTCTGGACCGCCTGCGAACCGCTGCCGACCTCCAAGTTGACGTCGGGTTCGGGGATGTGCAGGTCGCGGAAAAACAGCTTGCTCATCCGCTCGTCGTAATGCTGCCCGGTGTGTACGAGCAGGGTGGCCACGCCCTTCGCCCGGCGCAGAGCCGAGACCAGCGGAGCGATCTTCATGAAGTTGGGTCTGGCGCCGCAGACGCAGAGAATCTTCATCACCCACCGCCGCTTCCACGACCGATAACCATCCGCGCAACGCCGGCGCGGACCGTACGCTGTATTATCGACCCCTCGCGGGAAGTTCTCCAGATAGGTGCGGACGCCGGCCCCAGGGGCGTTGAGGCGAGTTCGACCGAGCTATGGCGGGTCTCGTTCTCTTGCAGCTTCGCCCTTCATGGGCGGCGCGTTTTCCCGGCCTCGAAACTGAGCGCCGTGGACAAGCCGCGACGGTACTCCCGCGACGCCACGCCCGTGTGGAGCGGTGTTTTAGAAGAGCGGATACAAAAACGGCGCGAGCGGCGAGGAGCCGGCCAGCACGATGAGCGTCCCCACCAGCAGGAGGACGCAGATCAGCGGGATCAGCCACCACTTCTTCTCCTCCTTAATGAACAGGAAGAACTCTTTGATGAGCGATTGTTTGGCCATGGATCCGCAATGTAGAATGTAGAATACGGAGAGGATGACGAGAATCTCAACCCATTCGTCGTTCCCAATTCTTCATTCTACATTAAAGTCTCATCTCACCGTCGCCTTTTCCGCGGTCCGCAGTCCCTTCTCCAACTCCACGCTTCGTTTCATTCCGGCTTCGTAGTCGACGCGCGACGTTTTCTGCGTGACCACGAAGTTGCCGATCACCAGCGCGTCGATTCCGGTGTTGACGAACGTACGGTACGCATCCTGGGGCGTGCACACAATAGGCTCACCGCGAACGTTGAACGAGGTGTTCACCACGACGGGAACGCCGGTGAGGCGGTGGAAGGCGCGGATCAGGCGGTAGTAGCGCCCGTTGACCGCCTCGGTGACGGTCTGCACCCGACCCGTCCCGTCCTGGTGCGTGATCGCCGGAAGGATGGCCCGCTTGTCGGGCCGAACCTTCGGCACCAGCAGCATGAAGGGCATGTTCATCCCCACGGGAACCTCGAAGTATTCGTGAACGTGCTCGCGGAGGACCGCCGGGGCGAAGGGGCGGAAGGCCTCGCGGAACTTCACCTTGGCGTTGATGATGTCCTTCATCTTCGGGTTTCGCGGGTCGGCCAGCAGCGACCGCGCTCCCAAGGCCCGAGGGCCGAACTCGAGCCGACCCTGAAACCATCCGACGACCACTCCCTCGGCGATCATCCTCGCGGTGCGTTCGAGCAACTCCGTTTCATCGTCCAGCAACTCATAGACGGCCTCCGCCCGGTCGAGAACGGTCTTGATCTCCGTGTCGCTGAACTGTGGTCCCCACAGCGCATGGTCCATGCGGAACTCGCGAGGTCTCTTCAGCACCGTGTTGTAGATGTAGAAGGCGGTCCCCAGCGCCCCGCCGGAGTCGCCGGCGGCGGGCTGAATGAAGATATTCGAGAAACCCGATTCCTGAAGAATTCGCCAGTTGGCCACGCAGTTCAGTCCCACGCCGCCCGCAAGGCAGACGTTGCTCATGCCCGTTTCACGACGCACGTGCCGGGCCATTTTGACCATGATTTCCTCCACAATCTTCTGGCCGCTGTGGGCGACGTCGCGGTGAAAGTCGCCCAGCTCCGTTTCGGGATCGCGCTGCGGCTGCCCGAACAGACGTTCCCAATCGCGGCTGATGGTCCGCTCGGTGGAGTAGGGGTGTGCGAAGTAACGCAGGTTGAGTCGGATGCTCCCGTCGTCCTTGACGTCGACGACCTCGCGGAACTTGTCGAGGTATTTCGGCTGGCCGTAGGGAGCGAGTCCCATCACCTTCCACTCGGCGTCGTTGACCTGGAAACCCAGGTAGGCGGTGATGGCGCTGAAGAGCAGGCCGACGGAGTGCGGGAAGCGAAGCTCCTGGCGCATGTCAATGTCCACGCCGCGTCCGACGCCCCAGGCGGTGGTGGTCCATTCACCGACGCCGTCGGCGGTGATGATCGCAGCCTCCTCGAATGGTGACACGAGGAAGGCACTAGCTGCGTGCGAAAGGTGGTGCTGGGTGTAGAGGATTTCCTTGTCCGTGCCGAGTTTGTCCTGGATTTCTCGTCCGATGCGCAGTCGATGCCCCAGCCATAGGGGGATGGCCGTCAACCACGGGCGATAGGTGCGGGGCCAATAGTCGAGGATGGTTTCGAGGATGCGGTTGAACTTGACCAGCGGCTTCTCGTAGAAGCCGACGTGGTCCACCTCGGCGATGGTGATTCCGCCTTCGCGAAGACAGTAGTCGACGGCATGTTTGGGAAAGCCAAAGTCGTGTTTTTGGCGAGTGAATCGCTCTTCCTCGGCGGCGGCGATGAGCTTCCCGTCGCGGACCAGGGCCGCGCCGGCGTCGTGGTAGTAGCAGGATAGGCCGAGGACGATCATTGGATCAAGGAGTTGGTTTTTGGAGGACAATGAGCGCGGAATCGTGGAAGCGAAATGCCGAATTGTATGTGTTCCTCGGACCTCGACGTTCCATGTTCGTTGACAGATGGGCATCGCCGGGCACTGGCCCGCTCTCCCAAAGTCGCGGCCCTGACCCGGCGTGTTCCATGGTCCGACCGCACCGCGCGTTCGCCATTCCACATTTGGAATCCACTCATCAGAACGGTCGCCGCATGCGCTCTATCGTCGGCTCGTGGCGCTTGTAGGCTTCCCAGTACGACCCGTTGGTTTTCAGCTTTCGCCGCAGCGGATCGCCCATGCGGACGATCAGCGAAAAAATGGGCAGGATGAAAACGAACAGCATGGTCAGCAGGATCGTGGACATCACCACGCCGATTGGAACGGTCGCGCTCATCCACCCGACGTACACCAGTTTGGTCAGCCGCGGCGACGCCATCGAGAGGGTGAACAAAGCCGCGCCGATGATCCACAACCCAACGGCTGCGATCTGTGAACCGTCGTTGCGCCAGGTTGCAAGCGATCCGGTTGCGTCCGTCCGCCGCCAGGCCAGGAACCACAGGACGGCCCCGATGGCGCCGAAGCCGATCAGCATCGCCCGCCCGAACTTGCCGAGATCGGAAGGAGTTGGATTTCTGTTGACGACGAAGATACTCACTGGATCTTCACTCCCCTAGCACTTCCTTCGGATCCAGCTTCCGTACGAGAAGAACAGGTTCACCCAGGATACTGCCCGGACCGAGCGGATCCGTCGCGGAAGCCCACCTTCGCCAATCCCCTTCGAGCCGCAGCATCTTCGCGCACTTCTGGGCTGTTGAGGGCAAGAACGGAGCGATCAGGGTGGTCAGTGTCCGGGCCGTTTGCAGGCAGACGTTGATCGCCCGCCCGCAGGCAGCGAGGTCGTCCTTGCGCGTCGAGAACGGTCTGGTGGTGTCGAAATACACGTTGCCCGCACGGGCCAGGGCCATCACTTCGGCGAGTCCCGCTTTGAAATGACACGTTTCCAGTTCCGCCCCGCAGCGCTGGACGGCTTCCGCGCAGCGTTTCAACTGCGCCGCGTCGACGTCCATCCTCGTGCCACCTTGCGGCACTTGTCCGTCGAAATACTTGTGGGCAAAGGTGATCGTGCGATTGAAGAAGTTGCCGAAGGCGTTGAGCAGTTCGCCGTTGTTGCGGTTGATGAAGTCCTCAAGATCAAACGCGGTCCTCGCGCCTTCGGGAGCGACCGCGGTCAGGTAATAGCGCAGTGGATCGGGATCGAACGATTGGAGATAGTCCTCGATCCAGACGGCTGTCCCGCGGCTCTTGCTGATTTTCTCCTCCTCCTTGCCCGGAAACTTGATGTTGAGGAAGGAGTTGGAGACCACGTTGTGCGGAAGCTGGTATTCGCCCCAGGCGCCCTGCAGGTCGTCGCGGTCATGCGTCGCCAGCAGCATGGCGGGCCAGGTGATGGCGTGGAAGACGATGTTGTCCTCGCCGATGAAGTGGACGACCTTGCAGTCCGGGTCTTTCCACCAATGGGCGTAGGCTTCCGCTCCCTCGCCGCGCTGTTCGCACAAAGCAGCCGTGAACGACACGTAGCCGATCGGGGCGTCGAACCAGACGTACAGGGATTTGCCCTTGGCGTCGGGATCGTCGAGCGGGACGGGCACGCCCCAAGTGAGGTCGCGGGTCATGGCCCGTTCCGGCAGACCCTCGGTCTCGATGCGTCCCAGGGATTGATTGAGCACCGTCGTGCGCCAAGTTGCTCCACAAGCGGCGGCGTCCTTCTTGCTCGCCAGCCAACCGGACAGGCGAGACTGCAACTGGTCAAGGCGAAGATACCAATGGACCGTCTCGCGCAGCTCGGGTCTGCTGCCGCTCATCAGGCTGACCGGGTTGATGAGCGTCGTTTGCTCAATGGCACGTCCGCAGTCCTCGCACTGATCGCCGAAGGCCTTCGCGCCGCCGCAATGAGGACACGTTCCGCGTACGAAGCGGTCGGGCAAAAACTGGCCCGCCTCGGTATCGAAGAGCTGCCGACCGGTGCGTTTGGTGAACAATCCCTTACGGTTGATCGCGAGAAAAAAGTCCTGGCTGAATCGTTCGTGGAGGCGTACGTAGTCGGGTTGATGCGTGCCGGCGAAGATGTCGAATTCGATGCCTAGTCCGGCGAAGTCGCGCCGCTGGGACTCGTTAAACGAAGCGGTCAACTCCTCGACGCTCCGACCTTGTTCGCGGGCGGTCTTGAGGGCGGCCACCCCGTTGTCGTCGCTGCCGCAGATGAAGCGTACGTCGGCTCCGGAAGCGCGAAGATAGCGAACGTAGGTATCGGCCGGGAGGTAGGCGCCGGCGATGTGTCCGACGTGAAGGCGGCCGTTGGAGTACGGTAACGCCCCGGTAATGAGAAACCGCCGTCTCATGCTGTTTCGCCGTCAGAATCCGCCCGGTTCGACGCCGATGCCCCCGCAGCCGACGGGAAAGCTCGTCGAATCGGGCTGATTGTAGGGATCAACCCCGGCGTGACAAGAAACGGACAGAAACGCGGGTCCACGCATAAGATTCGTGCGTCAACTTTGACCCTGGGTCGGGAATGGCGATAATCCTTTGGTCGCTTCCCGATCGAGGGAGGACGTGGGCGCGTCTACCACGCTTCCCAGCCGGGGACGATGTGCGGTACATGGGACAACGGCGATGAACAATGAGGTGCTGGCCATGTTCGGCCTGCCTGGCGGGATGGAGTGGGTGGTCATCCTGATCGTCGGCCTGTTGGCGTTCGGCCGGCGTCTGCCGGACGTTGCCCGGTCGCTGGGGAAGAGCATCGTCGAGTTCAAGAGAGGGATGCGCGAGGTGAAGGACGACATCGAGGAGTCGGCCAAGCTCGAATCGCGCGAGCCGCCGAGAATCGAGCAGAAACGGGACCCGACTGCATCGCGCGACTCGAATCTTACCGCGAAGGGTTAGCCCGCATTTCTCACCAGGTGAGAGCGGGTCGTCATTTTGAATTGGCCGTG
>JBBTCJ010000008.1:0-10285 GCA_038043285.1 Planctomycetota bacterium
CGGTCACGTGCCCCAGGTAGTTCGGAAGGACGTCGCGCAGCGATCCGTCCGCCGGGTTGGCGATCAGGAGTCGTCCGGCTGCGGGGTCGTGCACGTCCTCGGCGGAGATCACCGCGAGGGATTTCCCGTCCGGGCTCCATGCGGACGCACCGAGCTTCCCCGGATTCTGAAAACTCGACACGATCGAACCATCGTCTGCGTCAAACACGTGAACCTTGCGGCGCATGTACGAGTCGTCGACCAGTGGCGTCGGGGCGATACCCATCGCAAGGTGTGTTCCGACCGGACTCCAGCGAATGTCCGACGGGTGCCCCGCAAGCTCCAGCGGTCGTGGTTTCTCTTTCTCGTCGCCCGGCGAAGCGATCCACACCCGCGTGCGCGGAAAGTCCTCCTCGTAGATCTCCTGCGAAAAACCCTTGTCCTTCAGCTTCTTCCGCGCTGCCGGCTCCTTCTCGTTGGCGATAAATGCCACCTGTTTGCCGTCGGGGCTCCAGGTATAGCCGGCAATGTCAGTGTCGAAGCTCAGCACGTTTCTCGCCTCGCCGCCCTCGATAGCGATCAGGTAGACGGACTTGTGTTCGTCCTTGCCGCGCTTGGAAAGAAACGAAATCGCCTTGCCGTCCGGCGTCCAGGCAATGTCGCTGACGTTGACCTGTCCGGTCACGAACGGACGAGACGTGCCGTCCGACTCGACCACGTGCAGCTCGGTCCACGCTCCTCCGTCATCCTCCTTGAACGGCGTCCGCGGAACGGAGAGAACATAGGCCACGCGTTGCCCGTCCGGCGACATTTCCACGCTGGTGACCGCTCGAAGCCTGGCCACGTGCTCCGGGGTGAATACGTTTTCGGCAGCGAACGCCAGGGTGGACAACGTCAGCGCCGTCAACGCCGAGGCGAATCGTACGCCTACCGACCGGCCGAAACGCGGCAACGCGGGACTCCTCATGCTCATCTCCTCTGCATGGTGCATGGCGTGCTGCTTCTATCCGTCAGACCGGGGCGGACCGTACCGGTGCGATGCCCTCGGCGTCAAGCCGGCGCCGGTTCGGGCTTTGGTTCTGCGCCCTGCGGCGGGGCCATGGCTGCCATCAACGTCGCATCGTCGCCAGGCTTGGTGAAGAGGCATTGCGGTTTATACTGTTCGTTGGCCATTCGATGGCGTCCCGCACGCTCGGCGTCGAACGCGGCGAAGGCGCCGGGCTGGAGGGCGATCGTTCGGATCGCCCCCAAACGTCCCGATGTTCGCTTTCCGTTGTACTCGATGTTGATTCGCGCCAGCCCGGCATCCACGGCGTCGGCCATCACCTCGCGAAGAGGCTCGCGCGATTCCAGGTAAAGTCGATAGAACGGCCGTTCAGCCCAAACCGGAGCAAGGGCGAATCGTCTGGGAGGAACCGCCAGCGCCGCAGACGCCGCCTCGAAGGCCCGAATCACTTGCCATTCCGTGAGTTTTTCCCCGGTGACCGAGCTGACGTACGCCCCCCGGTGCAAAAACTCCAGCAGTGGGGCTTCGCCGACGAATCCGTGAACGCGGACGTGGTCGCCCAGGTCATATCGGTAGAAGCCGGCCCACGTGGTCATGATGACCCGATACTCACCGCCGATGTCAAGCTCATGGCATCGACGGGCGCCGGCGGTGCCGGATGCCGAGGCGTCAGGCTCAACGAACTCGAAGAACGCGCCTCCCGCGTCCAGCAGCCCGTACGGAACTCCGTCGTCCAATCCGACGGTGACGCGCCCTTCGGTGGCCAACAAACCGATGTCGCGAACCGGCGCGTCGCCGAAGAAATGCGGAAACTCCCGCAAGTGGAGTCCCATCGCCCCGGCCGTCCAGTTGGCGACAAACGAAAGCCGCCAATACTGCCGGGGCAGAAGCGTCCCTTCGCTGTCGGCGATTGCGCCAAGACGCCGTGCGTTTTCGCGGTCGGGCAGAAGCTGCTCGGCTAACCTGCGGCGCAGCGGTTGGGAAATCTCCCCCGGCGGCGTGAGCGTTCCGTCGCCAATATCCTTGATGAGCGCCTGCGCGTGCTCCGCCGCGCACTTCGCCAACGCGAGCTGCGTGGCGGGGCCGGCCGTCACCATCCATGACACGTCCCGCGGAACCGCGAAGCGCATGATCGTGTAATAACGGGCCGGTGCATCCGCGATCCGGGCGCACTCGGTCGGCACGGCGTAGAACCGCCGGACGATCCCTTTTTGTGCCGCGGCCAGCATCCCGGAGATGGACCCGCACGGTAGTCCACACGGGGAAACCTCGTCATCGATGGGCGAACTCGTCTGAAGAATGGACCGCAGGATCGCCTCGGGATGGTCGCCAAGCGCTTTCCCTCCGAAGGCGTTCCACCCCCGACGGTACTGCCGAATGAACTCCTCCGTGACCGGGACGTATTTGGGAACATCCGTACTGCCGCTGGTCTTGGCGAACATCACCACCCGCTGTCCCGCCCCCAGCAGCGCCCCAAAATCGCCGTGGAGCGTTCGATTCACCAAGGGACGAAGATCGTCATAGGTCTGGATCGGAACCTGATGAGCGAACTGGTCATACCTTCGAATCCCTGCAAAGCCATGCCCACGACCGAAGTCGCTGTCCGCATTGGCAGTGAGGATCGCCCGGAGAACGGCGTTCTGCGTTTTCGCGGCCTTCTTCGCGCAGCCAAGGTAGCGGCCAAGCAGCCCCCGCGCATGGGTCGTGGCCGCCAGGGCCAACAGACGGTCGATAGACTTCTGAAGGCCCGGCACCGCCATCGTGAATACCTTGCAATTTCCGCTGCCGGTCTGCTGAAGAACACGGGCGGGATCGAGTATCGCCTGCTCCCGCCGTTGAAAGCGCCCGCCGGCCGCCCGGCTGCGCGTCCCTCAACGGGCTGCGCCGGGATTCGCAATGTAACCCACTCGCGCAACTCGGCAAGCGGTTGCGTTTGACGGAAGGCTGCACCCGGGGGAGCATGGCGGCTCGCGGTCCGCCCGATTGGAGGAAATCTCCCGTGCCCAAATGCACCTGTGTTTGTGGGGCGACGTACCGCGTGCCCGATGCGGCGCTCGGTCGCCGCGTCCGGTGCAAGAAATGCGGCTCCCTTTTCGAAGTGGAAGGCGACGAAACCGGTCCGATTCCCGTCGCCGATTTTCCCAGCCAATCCCCATCAACGGGGGAGGCTATCGGAGTTTCTTCCGCGGCCGTCGCGCCCGGGGCTTCCGGCGATGACGGGGTGGAAGTCTGGCGCGCCGGCGACGCCCCGACCGACGGGCCGATTTCCCGTCCAACGCCCGCCCGTGGTTACGGTCAGAGCATCCTCTGGACGCTACTCTTTCCTTCCGACCCTCGCGGACTGCTGACGCTGGCGGGCATTGTCGCCATGTTCGTGCTCGTGGACGTGACGTCTGTCCTTTCCCTCGGGCTGCTCACCTCGATCGCGTGGTTCCTTTTCACGGGGGCGTACTGCGGTTTTCGATTCAGCGTTGTGGAAGGTGCAGCCGCCGGCGACGAGAGCTTGCCGGACGTGCGCGGCGCCGATTTCATCGATGACATTCTCAAACCGGCGATGGCGTGGGTCGGCGCGTGTGCCGCGGCGGGGCTACCGGCGGTGATGTGGTTGATGCTACAGGTATACACGGGCGTGATCACCGCCGGTGACGGCGCCAGCTTGTCGCAGGTTGTGTTCGCCGACCCCAGGGTGGCGTTCGCCGCGGATCCGATCTTTTGCGCCATGATCGCGATCGGCGTAATCCTGTTCCCGATGATCGTTTTGTGTGTCTCGCTGGGCGGGTTCTCCTGCCTATGGCGCGTCGATCTGATCGTCTTGACCATTCTGCGGACGCCGGCTCCCTACCTGGTCACGCTCGCCTTCATCCTGGCGACATGGGTCGTGGAGGTTCTCTTGGAAGTGGTGTTTTCGCCGACGGGCACGGGAGTCACCACCGGGGGCGCACTCTTGGCCTCGGCGCTGGTGCAGCGGGCCATCGTGCTGACCCTCTGCATCTACATGGACATCGTGGGGCTTCGTCTGATTGGATTGTACTACCATCATTTCAAGCACCGGTTCGCCTGGAATTGGGGGTAAACCCTGTCGTCCGGCCTATGGCGGCGTTTCAAGGCATGATCAAAGAGAGAATCGCCACGGCGATTCCGCCGAGCAAGCCGACGAACGCCGAGCCGAAGCTCGGTTGAACGGTCAGGTGTTCCGCAGCCCATTCCGGGATGCGGCTCTGCCGGAAGAAGTTGACTCCCGACAGGCAACCGCCGACCCCGCATAGCAGCGCCGCTACACGCAGCATGATCCTCATCGCGGCTCCCACTCCTGGGATCAGGCAAACCACCAGCATGGCCACGCCGGCGATCGCGATGATCCACGCGCGGTTGGACCACCAGAGAAGTTCTTCCGTTTCGGTGATTCTCGATTTCACGTCGCGTACCGCCCGCTCCCATTCGCGGTAGACGAATGTGTTACCGCACTCCGGACATCGGTCGAGCTTGGATCCGCGCAGGTCGTACCCGCACGTCAGGCAGGCGGGATGAAAGGTCGGCTTGGGGGCGCCGCCGGGCGTGACAGGGTGAACCGGATCACCGTAGCGGAATTCCATGGCCAACGCCTGAGAGTCACGCCGAGCCTTAAGGCCCGATCCTTCGTATGACAGTGCTACCTTCGCGAGATCGGTCGCAAGTACGCCCCGAATCCACGCGGTCCGAAGCATCAGTGCACCGGGCGCAAGCCCGGTGACAGGTCCGCGGGCCGGCGCGCCGCGGCTCTAAACGTCACGTCGCGCTGTCCCATTCGTGTACCGCCTTGCCGAAACGGGCGGGCGTCGCGTCGGCGCCGGTTCCCTCCATCTCGGCTTGCCCACGGTCCAACAGGCGGATGGCCTCGCGAAGCGGAATGAGGTAATCCGACGTTGAGGCCGACGTCATCGCGTCGATCGTCCACGACGACCCGACGTCAAAGGGCCCCACGCGAGTCCGGGTCAGCGACGACAAGCATCCTCCTGTCCCCAGCGCGGCACCGACGTCGCGGATCAGCGCCCGGACATAGGTTCCTCGACCACAGCACATGTCGAACTCGACGATCGGCCACGCATATCGGTTGACGACCACGGAATAGACGCGAACGGGTCGGGGATTCAGTTCGGGCGCTCCCGGCTTACCCGCGAGCTTGTAGGCCGGTCGGCCTCCGACCTTGATCGCGCTGATGGCGGGCGGCCTCTGCATGATCTCGCCGATGAACGAGGCGAACGCCGCGTCGACCGTCTTCCGGTCAGGAACTGCCGCCACGGGAACCGCGACCAGCGGCCGGTCGCTGTCGAAGCTCTCGCTGGTCACGTCAAGCCGAGCGACGGTGTGGTACGCTTTCGGCTGATCCATGATGGTCTCGACCAGCTTCGTCGCCCGACCAAGGCAGAGTACGAGCACGCCGTCGGCGCCCGGGTCGAGCGTGCCCGCATGACCGCTCTTGCGTTGCCCGGTGAGTGCTCGGACGCGATAAAGCGCCTTGGCCGAGGTGATCCCGACCGCCTTGTTGAGATTGATGATTCCGTCCATCGCTCGGGGTAACGGCTACTCCGGTGGCGGTTCGAAGACCGCTGTCACTCGATGCGGCGGTCCCGGCAGTGCGAGGGACAGGACCAGTTTCCCGTCCAACCGCCGGTACGTTCGATAGCTGACCGTTGGTCCATTCGTCGGAGACAGCGACAGCGATCCGGGGGACCGCGAATAACTTCCTGAAACCGTGTGCGGCTTCCCGTCAAAATCGCCCGTCGCGGAGAAAAGCCCCTGGGTCTGGTATTCTCCTCCGGGGGCAAGCTGGATCGCGTGGAAGGGAAACGCAGCGCCCTCTGGTTTGGTGTCCCGAAGTTGCCAGCGACCCGAAACCCCGCAGCCTGCCAGAGTCGTCGCCCATACCAGGAGGGCTGCCAGTCCGGGTAATGAAAACGTTCCCATCGCGCAAAGTCCTCGTCGGGAATTGTATCGTGGGTTGGATGCGATCATAGGGATGCGAGGGGGTTGCTGAGCCGTTGCCGGGGGTATCGGGCCGCACTATACTGAGGTCTGACGGATCCTCGAGGTTCGGATACGGGAGTAGGCGGGGTCAATTTCGCGAGGTTTTCGGTCGTGCCGATTTACGAGTACGCCTGCGGGGCGTGCAAGCATGAGTTTGAGGAGTTGGCCTCGTCCATTACGGCGCCGGACAAGCCGCGCTGTCCCGAGTGTGGCAGCCCGACGGTGGCGCGGAAGCTCAGCATCTTTGCCGCGCGCGGCGGGTTGCGGGCCGCAACCGCTCCGCGGTCCAGCCCGTGCGGGCGATGCGGCGACCCCGACGGGCCGTGTTCGTTGTAGAACCCAGGGCGGTAGAGCGCGCTCGTGCACCAGGCAGAACAGAACAATTTGGCCATCGCTTTCGCCGCCCGGGCGGTCGCGGCGGCGTTTTTTGGCTGGCTCATGCCGGGATTGGGACACATCTTCCTGGGACATCGTCGTCGTGGACTCGTTTTTCTCGTGACCATCACCGCGACCTTTTGGACGGGCGTGGCCATCGGCGGTGTTCGCGGCACGGTGGATCCGAAGGAGCGAACGCTGTGGTTCGCGGCGCAGGTCTGCACCGGCGGGAACACCGGCGCGGCCTACATGGTTCATCAGGCGACCGGTTCGGACGACCCTCAGGACGGCGGCAAGGCGGTGGTCTCGAACTGGGTTTCCGCCGAGGTTGGTCTGCACTATACCGGCGTCGCGGGGTTGCTGAACCTGCTGGTGATTCTCGACGTGCTGAGCCGGGCGGAGACGCCGTGGAAAGCCCGCAGGCGATCGGGCGGGGCGGTGGGAGGCGGGCCATGAGCGTTGCCCTGCTGGGACTTTTTACTTCCCCGCTGGCCCTGAACGGGCCGACGCGCCTGGTGCTGATGCTGCCTCTTTGTCTGAGCATCGCCATCGTGTACAAGGCCATGCGCCTGGAGGACATTGCGGCGCTTCCTCGTGCCGCCTTCGGGCTTTTTGTGACCATCGTCGTTGGGATGTGCGCGGTGGGGCTGGGTCTTTGGGCGGTGTTTTCGGTTCTGGTCTGAATCGGTGCACCGGGAGCGACGGTGTCCGAACCGGTCCATTCCGTTCGAAGCCGATTGTGCCACGGCCTTTGAGCGGTGGCGATTGGGAATCGGCACGCACGGCGGCGGCGGCGGATTCGTCGGATCATCGGCCAGCGGCTGCGGTCGGTTGGGAAGGGCGTAGCGACGGCTACTCCATGAAAGAGGATCATCCGCCCGCGCACGAAGCCGTGATGTCCGACGCGGCGGATCATGTTGCCGAAGCGCGGCAGCGCGCTCGGATGGTTTTGGGCGGCGAGTCGCAACTCGGTGCGGTGGACGACTGGCGCAAAGCGCTGGTCAGCGCCCGGGACGCGCTCATTCTCGTATGGCTGGCGTGGGTCGGGCTGCACGGGTTCGGGGATCCACCCTTCACGGGGTATTTCCTGGTGGCCTTTGCCGTGGGCCTGGCGTTGCTGATGGGCATATCGACGGCGCGTTCGACGTACACACAGGTTCAATACTACGCGGCGGAGCTGGACCGTGAGCGGCGTGAGATCCGCGACGATCCGGAGCATGAGCGTGAGGAGGTCCTGGCGCTGTATGCGGCGAAGGGCTTCCGCGAGCCGTTGCTTTCGCAGATCGTCGACACGCTCGTTGCCGATGACGATCGCCTGTTGAAGGTGATGATGGAGGAGGAGCTGGGGCTTTCGATGTATCACGTAAATCACCCGCTGCTGGTGGGCACGTGGAACTTCCTGGCGGCGGCCGCGTCCGGCTTGGCGCTGGCGATCCCGGTCGCGTGCGCGAGTGCGTCGTTTGCTCACCTGTGGATGCCGTGCGCCGGCGCTGTTGGTCTGGCCAGCGCCTCGTTCGTTTCCGCGCGGGCGACGGGACGGAGCATGATGGAGTTCTTTGTCGTCGGAGTGCTGACCGCCGTGGTGACCGGCGGCGTAGTCTATTCGCTGGCCCAGTGGCTCGTCGGGTCTGCCACGACGGCGAGCTGAGTTCGGGCGTACGCCTTTTCGGCAGCGAAGGCCCGCTCCCTTTCGGTTGCGGTACGGATGACGAAAAGACACCGCTCCATTCTGTCGCGGCTCAGATCGGCATCGCGGGGCGAACGAAATCGACAATCGACAATGGGCAATTGTGCTCCGGGCGAGTTCCTTAATGGCCGACGGCGAACAAGTGATCCTTCGCTCGAAAGTAGAGAACGCCGCCCGAGATCGCGGGTGTGGCCATGCAAATCTCGCCGAGCGGATTCTTCCGGAGCAGCTCGAATGACGGTCCGGCCTTGACGACGTAGACCTCGCCTTCCTCGCTGGTGAAGTAGACCTTTCCATCCCCGGCGACGGGAGAGGCGGTAAAGCCGACGCCGCCGGCAAGCCGCTCTCGGTAGTGTTTTTCGCCGGTCCGCGCGTCATAGCAGGCGAGAATGCCTGAATCGCGGCAGCAGTAGAGCAGGTCGCCGTAGACCAGCGGGGTCTGCATGTAGTTGCCGATCTTGGGATGGCTCCAGGTGACGTGCTCGTTGGTGGTGGCGTCGGCGGGCAGGGTGATGTCTCCGGAGGCGGAGGTTTTCACGGCCCAGACGGGGGCATCGCCGCCATGGGCGCTGGTGAGGTAGATCAGATCGTGGGCGACAATCGGGGTGGGGACGGGGACGTCGCCGCCGCCGTGCATCTTCCAAAGCTCGCGGCCGTCGTTGAGATCGTAGCCTCCGATGTGCAGGTAGCCGTTGGCGATGACCTGCGCGCGATCCTTGTCGACGTGGACGGTCGGCGAACCCCAACCGGGATACAGCGGTCGCGGGGTGCGCCAAAGCTCTTTCCCGTCGTGGACGTCGAAGGCGGCGATGAACGAGACATTGCGGGCATCGCATTGGATGAACACCTTCCCGCCGTGGATGACGGGTGAACTGGCGAAGCCCCATTGAAGCTCCTTGGCATCGGCGGGGCCGGCGTCGAAGACGCCGAGATCTTTGCTCCAAAGTTGCCGGCCGTCGACGTCGAAGCCGTAAAGTCCCTCGGCCCCGAAGAAGGCGACGACGTGCTTCCCGTCGGTCGCAGGAGTGCTATTGGCGTGAGTCGCCTTGATGTGCCGTTTGACTTTGGGAATGGCGCGTCGGCAGCTTTGGTCCCAGACGATCTTTCCGGTGCTTTTGTCGAGCGCGAGCAGGCGGAAGTCGTGTTCGACCTGCTCGGGGTGGTCGGGGCTTTCGCCGTAGAGGCCGACGCGGAGGTAGGGATTGGCGTCGGCGCTGACGGCGGTGGTGACGTAGGCGCGGTCGCCCCAGACGAGGGGCGAGGAGTGCGCCAGGCCGGGGATTGGAGTCTTCCACTTGATTCCCCTGCCCGTTTCCCCGTTCCAGTCGGTCGGGAGCGCGTTTCCGTCAGCGACGCCGGAGGCATTGGGGCCGCGGAATTGGGGCCAATTCGTTGATCCGGGGTCCGCGGCGAGTGCCGAGATTGAGAAGACGCCAAGGGAGCACAGGCAGACGGTGGTGAACCATCTCAAACGGGTCATGGCAGAAACTCCGTCGTCATTTGAAAGCGTCCGAGCATCGTGTCACGGGGGTCCGTCCGCGACTGGACCTCATCGTACCGCGGGTGAGTCGGCGGACCCAGCGGGGGGGGCGACGCCGCTGATGTTTCGCTGATTCGCGTTTCCGCACGCTGACAAAAGTGGGTTCGTTGGTTTGCAAAAGGCCAAAAGCAAAGCTGGTTTCGTAAGTCATTGCTGTTGCACGACCGCGTTTTCGACATTACCGGCGGGGAAAATGGCTTCGTTTGGTAATTTTTCTTTCGCGCGGGGCCGCGGGAATGCTGAATCGGGAATGGCGGATGGCGCATGCTGCACTCCGCTTCGGGTTGGATGCAGAATGCTGAAGGAAGGGGACGGAGCATCGTTGTTCACCGTGCGTGCTTGGCCGCACCCCTGCGGGTCGCGAGCCTCTCATCTATAGAACTTCGCGGGTGATCGTTGCCGGGGCGATTTGGAGCGAGCGCCCGCGCCAGGGCACCGGGGGGCGGGGTGCTGCTCTCTGCCGTGCCTTCTGGTCCGGAAGCTGGGGAGAGGTGGGTCCGCGGCAGGTCGGGCGGGGGTTTGGTACCGCAAGCGCCAACGAGTTGGAAGGTCCGCTCCCTGACGGTCGCGGTACGGATTAAGAAAAGACACCGCTCCATGCTGTCGCGGTTCTGATAAGAAGAAGGTCAAGAAAAGACACCGCTCCCTGACGGTCGCGGTACGGATTAAGAAAAGACACCGCTCCATGCTGTCG
>JBBTCJ010000008.1:10385-17208 GCA_038043285.1 Planctomycetota bacterium
CGGTTCTGATTGGCGTCGCGGCTCTGATCGGCAGGCGAAGCCCGCGCTACGTCGCTGATCAGAGGCGACTGGCTGACGGGGTCAGGCGCGGACGGCCTCCAACGCTTGATCGACGTCGATTCCGAGCTTCTTGCCCACCCTCTGTCCGTAGTCCTTGTCGGCTTTGAGGAAGTGCACGACTTGTCTGGTCTGGACCTCCTTCCGCGCCTGGCCAAGCACGCCGGCGATGCGCCGGGCGAGACGCTCGCGATGGGCTTCGTCGAACATGCGATACAGGTTTCCGGCTTGGGTGTAGTCGTCGTGATCCACGGTGGAGTCGTAGCGATCGACGATGACCTCGCCGAGCTTCCAGGCCGGGTCCTTGTAATTCGGATTCGGTTCGGGTGCTCCCTCGCGCGAGTTGGGCCAGTAGTTCGGGGCGGCGGCGTAGTGTTCGGCGGAGGCCAGGGCGCCGTCGCGCTGATAGTTTCTCACCGGGCATCGCGGCTTGTTCACGGGCAGCTCGCGGTAATTCACGCCAAGGCGATACAGGTGGGTGTCGGCGTAACTCATCAAACGAGCCTGAAGCATCTTGTCGGGGCTGGAGCCGATTCCCGGAACCAGGGAGCTGGGATTGAAGGCCGCCTGTTCGACCTCGGCGAAATAGTTCTCCGGGTTGCGATTCAACTCGACGACGCCGACTTCCATGAGCGGGAAATCGCGGTGAGGCCAAACCTTGGTCAAGTCGAAGGGATTCCAGCGGAAGGAATCGGCCTGCTGCTGGGTCATCACCTGGAGGTACACTTTCCATTTCGGGAACTCGCGGCGCTCGATGGCCTCGTAGAGGTCGCGCTGGTGGCTTTCCCGATCCTGACCGATGATCCGCGTCGCCTCGTCGTCGTCGAGGCATTGGATGCCCTGCTGGGTCTTGAAATGGAACTTGCACCAGACGCGCTCGCCCCCGGCGTTGATCAGGGAATAGGCGTGGCTGCCGTAGCCGTTCATGAAGCGATGGCCCCTGGGTATTCCGCGATCGGAGAAGAGGATGGTGACCTGGTGGAGCGATTCCGGGCAAAGGGACCAGAAATCCCACTGCATGTCCATGCAGCGCATGTTGGTCTTTGGGTCACGCTTCTGCGTGTGGATGAACATCTGGAACTTGTAGGGATCGCGGACGAAAAACACCGGCGTGTTGTTGCCGACCAGGTCCCAGTTGCCCTCTTCGGTGTAGAACTTGAGGGCGAATCCGCGTACGTCGCGTTCGGCGTCGGCGGCGCCGCGTTCGCCGGCGACGGTGGAGAAGCGGGCGAACATCTCGGTCTTCTTGCCGACTTTACCGAGGAAGGCGGCGCGGGTGTAGCGCGTGACGTCGTGGGTGACGGTGAAGGCGCCGTAGGCGCCGGAACCCTTGGCGTGCACCACGCGTTCGGGGATGCGTTCGCGGTTAAAATGCTGCATCTGTTCGAGCAGTTGGACGTCCTGCATCAACGCCGGTCCGCGTTTTCCGGCGGTCAGCGCCTGCTGCATGCCGATGGGCGCTCCGTCCGCGGTGGTCAGAATGGGTTTTTCCTTGGCCACGTGGGCCTCCTTCCGGTTCATCGAATAGGCGTGAGAATCTTTCTCGCCGGTGCCGCCTCGCGCGGGGATCGACAGCCGGACGGATTTCGTTGGGGAGAATCGTACCGCGCCGATGCACTCGAGGCAACGTGGTTGGTCTGACGCGACGGCGCGTCGCGTGCGTGGCGACAGGGTCGCCGTCGTGCCTTCTATCATCATAACTTCGTCAGCGATCGCCGGCGGCGGGCATCGTGCGGGAGGGCATCGCGCCCCGATTCTGCGGGCCGCTCCCTCACGGTCGCGGTACGGAACAAGAAAAGGAAAACAACGGCGTAACGTCATTGGCAGAATCCAGGTTCCAAGCCCGGTCGAGGATTTCGGCGGCGGTTTTTTCGGAGACGACGCCGGCGGCCATGCGCTTGAACTTGGCGACGACCTCGTCGTCGGTCATGGGGTTTCCGGCGTGGCCGCGGGGAAAGTCGACGCGCTTGCTGACCTTGGTTCCGTCGGCGCAGGTGATGGTAATGTCGTTGGGGATGCCCTTGGGGTAGCCCTTGTCCAGCTCGGCGTCCTGAACGATTTTCGTTTTGTCGATGAGGTCGAGGAGGTTGGGGTCGGTGAGGCGGTGATCGTTGAAGGTGGCGAGGGTGACGTCGCCGTCGACGAGGGCTGCGGCGCAGCAATAGAACATGGAGTGGTCGGCGGTTTCGCGCGAGGTGGGGCGGAGCTTTTCGGGTTCGGAGCCGATGATGCTGACGGCGGCTTCGAAGCTCTTCACGTAGATTTCCGTGATCTTCTTGCCGAGAACCTTGGGGCGGAGTTGCAAGCAGGCGTCGATGGCCGATTGGGAGTGATACTCAGCGGGCCAGAACTTGACGTAGGTTTTGTCGATCATGAAGTCGCCGTCGCGGCCGAGGATGAGATCCTTTACGCCGGGGATGTTGAGCTGTTTCATCAAGCCCTTGGGGCCTTCGAAGATTTCGTGGGGACCGGTGAGGCCTCGACGGGCGAGGTCGGCGGCGAAGAGGCCGTTGCGTGCGGCGTTGGAGAAGGCGCAGGCTTTCCAATCGGCGATCTGTCCGGTGCGCGTCTGGCGGGTGGCGACGTTGCAGACGCCGGCGAGGCCGAGGGCGTGCTCGAGTTGATCTTCGTTGAGGTTCCAGAGGCGGGCGGCGGCGACGGCGCTGGAGAGGGCGCCGTAGACGACGTGGTCCCATCCGCCGGCGCGAAGGCTGGCGGCGTCGCAGAGGCGGCACTGGATTTCGTAGGCGATCACGGTTGCGAGGATCAGGTCTTTTCCGCACTTGCCGGCGTCCTGGGCGGCGGCGACGCAGGCGGAGATGTTGTCGGAGGGGTGAGCGGGTTCGAGGCTGAGGTAGGTATCGTTGTAGTCCAGGTAGCGGACCATCGCGCCGTTGGCGAAGGCGGCGAGTTCGGGGAGGGTGCGATGGTTGGTGCCCCAGACGGTCGCTTTGGCCTGCGGGCAGTGCATCGCGGTCGCTTTCGCTCGGACGATTTTGGCGGGGTGGGAGTGGTAGGCGCCGAGGGTGGTGGCGAGGGAGTCAATGACTCGGCGTTTGACTTCGTGAATGGTTTTCTTGGGGAGGTTTTCAAATTGTAGTGCGTTGGCCCATTGGGCGATTTTTCGTGCGATGGTCATTTTGGCTCCGTTTCGGTTTGATGGTGGGTCGGGGACGCGGTTCCCATGGTGGGCATTGCCCACCCTACGGCTCCAATGAATCCAGCAGTATTTCCGCCACGTCGAGTTGCGGGGTGGTTTCGCGTTCCTTTTCGGCCAGGCCGTCGGTGAGCATGCGCATGCAGAAGGGGCAGGCGCTGCTCACAATGTCCGGGGCAGTGTCGAGCAGTTGCTGCGTGCGGGCGACGTTGACCCTTTCCTTGCCGGGTTCCTCCTCCTTGAACATCTGGGCGCCGCCGGCGCCGCAGCACATGCCGCGGTCGCGGGTCTGCTTCGGCTCCAGGATGGTCAGGCCGGGGATGCTCCGCAAGGCCTCGCGCGGGGCGTCGTAGACTTCGTTGTAACGGCCGAGGTAGCAGGAGTCGTGGTAGGCGACTTTCTTGTTGATGGGTTTCGTGGGACGAAGTTTTCCTTGGGCGAGCAAATCAGCCAGAAAGGTGGTGTGATGAACCACGTCGAACCGTCCGCCGAAGTCGGGGTATTCGTTGAGCAGGGTGTTGAAGCAGTGGGGACAGGTGGTGATGATCTTCTTCTTATCCGCTCCGTAGTTGTTGAGCACTTCGACGTTGGCTTGGGCGAGGATCTGGAAGAGGTACTCGTTGCCGGCCCGGCGGGCGGGGTCGCCGGTGCATTGTTCCTCGCAGCCGAGGATGGCGAAATCGACGCCGGCCAGGTGCATGAGCTTGGCGGTCGCGCGGGTGACCTTCTTGGCGCGTTCGTCATAAGCCGGCGCGCAGCCGATCCAGAACAACACGGGGGCGTCGGGACGTTCGGCGAGCGTCTTGAGGTTGAGTCCGTCGGCCCAGGCGGCGCGATCAGTGGCGGGGAAGTTCCAGGGGTTGGCGTTGGTTTCCAAGCCTTTGAAGGCCCCTTGCAACTGGGTTGGGAACTCGCTGCGCTCCTGTACAAGGTAACGGCGCAGGTCAACGATTTTGTCGACGTAGCTGATGAAGACGGGGCACTCCTGTTCGCAGGCACGGCAGGTGGTGCAGGCCCAGAGGACTTCGGGGTCGATGACGCCGTCGACGAGATCGGCGGAGTGGAGCGGGGCGTCGGACGCCTGACGCTCACCCCGGCCCTCTCCCTGGGAGGGAGAGGGGGATGGGCCGCTCGCTGACGGTCGGGGTAGGGATTGAGCGACCAGCGCGGACTGGTGCTTGTAGAGGAAGTCTCGGAGATCGAGGGTGAAATGCTTGGGGGAGAGCTTCTTGCCGGTGCTGGTGGCCGGGCAGTGGTCGGAGCAACGGCCACATTCGGTGCAGGTGTAGAAGTCGAGGATGGACTTCCAACTGAACTGGTTGATGCGGCGGATGCCCAATGTTTCTTCGCGTTCGAGTTTGCCCTCGAGGTCTTCGATGGGCGGCAATCGACCGGGAGGGCGGAGGTTTTGGAAATAGACATTGGGTATGCCGGTGATGACGTGGAAGTGTTTGGAGTAGGGGAGGAGATTCAAGAAGAGGAGCACGAGGGCGGAGTGGGTCCAGAAGCCTACGTGTCCGAGGACGTTCTGGGCGGCGGGGGGGAGATTGGTAAGGAAGTTGGCTGCGATGGACCCTGCGGGTTCGGTGAGGTCGAAGGCAACACGGGGGGCAGAGGCGCCGGCTGTCATGGTTGCGCGGTGAGCGGCGGTTGCGGCGTCGTAGAGGATATCAGCGGCCATCATGGTGAAAATGATGCCGAGGATGAGCAGTCCCTCGCGGCTCAAGGTCATGCGCGGCAGGCGTTTGAGGACGCGGAAGTAGACAAAGACCAGGGTGCCGAGAATCACCAACAGTGCGAAGACGTCCTTGAGGAAGGAATAGGCTTTGCCGAGCAGGTGATGGTGTCCGAAGATCCAGAAGTTGAAGGATTCGTCGAAGCCTCTGCCCCATAGAATCAGCGTGCGAAACAGCAGGACGACGAAGCCGCTGAAGATGAGCATGTGGGCGAAACCGGCGAGGGGGTAGCGGCGCATGCGGATTTGCGCGACGCCGTAACGGAACGTGGCCTTGAGGCGTTCGGCCGGACGATCGAAACGGTTCTCCGCCGCGCCGATTCTCAGCAGGTTCCAACGGCGGCGCGCGGAATAGGCAAACGCTGCCCAACCGACGACGAGAAGTAGGGACATTGCGATGGGGTTCATGGGTGGATGGCGAAAGAGGAATGGGGAATGGGGAATGGGGAAGGCTGAGGCGGCGCATGCTGCTGGTTTCCAACCGCGATGCGCACTTGGCGCGCCAAGGACGTCAACCGACTCAGAGCGCCCGACCGTAGCGTGTGCTCAAGCACCGCGCGGGTTAAAGCCCGCGGCTCGGGGGCAGTCGATTGAGGCGGTCTAAGAAGGGAGTGCAGGCTCGGAACAGGAGTCCGAGAGGGCTTCAGGCGAACCAGATGCTTGGCTGCGTTCAGCATGACGTCGGTCCGGGGTCGTCAATGGGCCCTCAGCTTCTTGAACTCCTGGGTCAACAGCGGGACGAGGGTGAAGAGGTCGGCGATGCAGCCGTAGTTGGCGACCTTGAAGATTGGGGCGTCCTTCTTGGTGTTGACGGCGACGATGACCTTGCTGCCGCGCATGCCCGCGAGGTGCTGGATCGCGCCGTCGATTCCGCAGGCGACGTAGAGCTTGGGGGTCACGACTTTTCCGGTGAGGCCGACCTGTCGGGTGTGCGGCTGATAGCCGGCGTCGCAGGCGGCGCGCGACGCGCCGACGGCGGCGTCGAGAACCTCGGCCAATTCGTAAAGAACCTTGAAGTTGTCGGCGGACTTCAAGGCCCGCCCGCCGGAGACGACGACGTCGGCCTCGGTGACGTCCTTGACGCCGGAAGTTGTCGAAACGATTTCCTTGATCGAAAGCCGCTGGTCGGCGGAACTGAGGGAGACGGTGACCGGCTGCACGTCGGTGGTGGCGCCGGATTGCGGCGCGGCGGCGGAGTAGGCGTTGGTGCGGACGGTGGCGATCTGAAGTCTCTTTCCGCTGAGGCGGAACTTGGCGCTGAATTTTCCGGCGTACATGGGTTTGGTGATCAGCAAGTCGTCGCCCTGTGGGGAGACCTCGGTGCAGTCAATGGCCAGGGCGGCGCGGCGGCGGGCGCCGACGCGCGAGGCGAGGTCTCGGCCCATCGCCGTGGTGGGGAAGAGGACAATGGCGGGGTCGGCGGCATCGATGACCGCGCAGACGGCTGTGGCATAGGGCATCGCGCGATACATGGCGAGCGCGGCGTCGTCGACGGCATAGACTTTGCGCGCCCCATGCGCGCCCAACGGCGACGCCAGCGGGGTGACGCCCTGCCCGATGAGGCAGGCTTCGCTCTGCCCGCCGGTCGACTTGGCGAGTTCGGCGGCCAAGGACAGCAGTTGGTACGACGCAGGATTGATTCTTCCCGCGCGTTGTTCCATGAAGACCAAAACGTTTCTGCGCTGACTCATGTTGAAGTCATCCGGGCCATGACGCACCGCAGCTTGTGCGGCGCGGCGGGGTAAACGTTGTTGCGCCGGAGCCGTGGCGACGGTACTCGGCGCACGTCGGCCGCTCCCTCACGGTCGCGGTACGGATCAAGAAAAGACACCGCTCCATGCTGTCGCGGTTCTGATCAACGGCAAGGGGTGTCG
>JBBTCJ010000009.1:0-3480 GCA_038043285.1 Planctomycetota bacterium
CGCCTTTCTCCTGGCTGGGCTGCAACGGTCGCTGAACCTGTCGCTCGATGGCTTGGTCGGGGCGGCCATCTTGGTCAACTTCGCGGCGTTCGTCATCGCGGGCGGGTGCTTGTACTGGTGCGCCCGCTTGCTCTGGGGCAGGCCCGCGGGCGTGGTGACTGCGCTGCTGTGGCTGACCAATCCGCATGGCGCGCGGATCGGTGCGGACGCGATGGAGGGCGGCCTCTATGCGGCGGCGCTCTCGTTTTTTCTTTGGCGGACCGCCGCATTGATCAGAAGAACTCCGGCGACCGCCGATGCCGCCCCCGGCGCGACATCGTTCCTAGCGATCGGCCTGGCTGCCGCGCTTACAGTCTGGAGCCGAACCGACTCCGTGGTTCTCATGCCGCTGATCGTTTTCGTGCTGCTGGCGACGCGTCGTTCTGCGACGGTACGTTTCACGGCGGCGGCAACCATCGTCGTCAGTGCCGGATGCGCGCTGGGGGTGTGGTGGCTTTTCGCATTTGCGCAGACAAGCTCCGTCGTCCAGGGCAGTGCGGCCGTGAAGGTGCTCTGGCGAAAGACGATGGATGCGGAGGCCGGCTGGTGGGTTAGGACGACGGCGTTGGAGTGGGGGCGATTCCTCGCCAAATCGTTTTTCAAGATTCCCGCGATGAAGTGGGTGATTTCCGGGCTTCCGCTGCTTCGAATGCGCGGCACGGCGAGTTCGCACTGGGCGGAGCGATTGTTTATCCATGTCCTATGGGTCTTGCCCGTCGGCTTGGGCCTGGCCTACGCCGGGTTCCTCGATCGACCCAGAACGTGGTACTACGTTCCCTCGCTCGTCACGTTGACACTGTTGGCCGGAGGGGCTGCGGCCGCCGTGTTGTGCATGCCGCTAACGAATCGCATCCAGGCTTCGGCTCGGCGGTATGCACCGCTAATCACCTGGCTTCTGATTCTCGAATCCGGCGTGATCTTCGCGCGCGAGGCGTCGGCCCTGGGCGATTCGACGCAGCCGGAGGCGGTGCGAGCCGCCGCCTGGCTTGACGAAAACGCCCCCGACGGTATGCGCGTCGGAGCCTGGCACAGTGGAATCGTGCAATACTACACGGCGCGAGTGACGGTCATCAATCTCGACGGGTTGGCCAACAATGACATTCTCGACCTCATGCGTGGTGGCAAGTCGATGAACCAATACTGGGACGAGCGTGGGATCACCGCGATCGTCGGCAAACCTCGTGCGAAGATGGTTGGTTTTCAACGCGAGTGGGGCGGCAAGAGGCTCGAACCCTGGGGACCGCACGAACTGTTCCAACGCGTGGCGCCGGTGGAGCAGCACTCACCCCAACGCCCCTGACCTCGCGTCCGCGCCGCCCGAGCGCACCGCTTACGGGGTTCCGCTGCTCCTCCACCAAGACGCCCCCGAGACCGTCCACCGGCTGGGTCAGGATTGATGAAACAGGTTCAGTGTTCGTCCGCACGTGCCTCGCGGGCGACAAGTGGAGATCGTTCAGGAAGAATCTTGTAGAGGTAGACCAGATACGCGGTCGCCAAGACGAGTAGGCCGACGCTGATTGATTGGGAGGCCGTCAATCCCCCTACGTCATGTGGGTTGTCCGCCCGAATGATCTCCTCCAAGGTACGTTGGACGGGGTACAGAAGGAGCAACAGACCGATCACCATCCCGTGCCGGCGACGATGAGTAAACACCGCCGAGAGCAACAGCGACAGGAACATCGCCTGACCGGCGGCGTAAAGCTGCGTTGGGTGCACCGGCTGTGACAAACACTTCGCGGCCTGCTTCTGAAGCTCGCTGACCGACGTTGGTCGCGCCGCGTTGACCCGCGACGGAAATCGTTGCGCCGCAAACAAAGAAGATATTTCCGACCGGTGCGATTCGAGTCGTTTTTCGGCGGCGGCCGCGGCTTCGGTGAGTTGCTGGATACTGGCCGAGCCGACGTTTGAGGCTTTGGCGGACGTCAGGGCTTCTCGCAGATTCTGTGCTTCGCGCTCCGGTCCCTCCCGTCGTTCCACGGACATTTCCAGCAGCCGATCGGGGAGCGGCCAGGGTTGAAGCATTTCCTTCGTCACCGTCACCAGTTCGGCGGGTAACGTGACTTGTCGATCCTCCCAATGACGCACGTGGGCCGGGCTGGAGCATGGGAACCGTACGGCCCAGGGATGAACGGCCTCACCCGTTGCGGCCACGGCAAGTCCGCCAAAGCAGCACCCGTTAAAAAAACATCCGACCCGTCCGAACGCCAATCCCCACATCGCCCCCGGAGCCATGATGTCCAGGTACAGTCTCAGCGATCGCTTCTTCAGCCGCCCGTACACCACCGTCGCCAGAACTGCTCCGAGGAAACCTCCGAGGAACTCCAGACCTCCGTTGGTGATATCGACGATCGCCATCAGCCGATTGGGGGCGTCGGCGAATTGGGTCTTCCAGTAATGGATGACGTAGAACGCTCGAGCGCCGCCCACGCCGAAAAACAGACAGAGGAAAGAGATGTCAAGCACGACGTCGGGATCGGCTTTCACTCTTTCCGCGCGGCGCATGGCGAACCACACGGCGCTCAGGAATCCGAGCATCATGCAGAACCCGTAGGTCTTGATTGTGAACCCTCCGGGGAGGGTCAGCAGTTCCGGGTGCATTGTGTGGGGGCATTCTAGCGCCGATCGAACGGCACGTCCACGCCGACGTTGTCAATCAAGCGGGTCTTCCCAATTCGAACCGCCAAACAAAGACGAGCCGGGCGGTCAATCCGTTGCAACGGCGTAAGTGAATCCGCATCCACAAGCTCGACATACTCGATCGTGGCTGGTCCGGCCGACAGAATCGCCTCGCGCACAATCCGCGTGATCGCGGATGAATCTTGTTCGCCCTTCCGGACGTGCTCGACGGCCGCAGACATCGCCCGATTGAGGCTCGCTGCCTGACGGCGTTCCGTGGCACTCAGATACGCATTGCGGCTGGACATCGCCAACCCGTCGGCCTCGCGGACCGTCGGGCAGGCCACGATCTGGATAGGCAAGTTCAGATCGGCAACCATTCGCTTGATGACCATCAATTGCTGGAAGTCTTTTTCGCCAAAAAAGGCGGTGTCGGCGGGCAAGATGCTAAACAGCTTGGCGACGACCGTGGCGACGCCGTCAAAGTGCCCCGGCCTGCACGGACCGCAAAGTCCGTCCGTCAATCTGCGCACGTGCACGTTGGTTTCCGCCCCCGGGGGGTACATGATCTCTACGGGCGGCGCGAACACCCAATCCACGCAAGCCGACCGACACGCGACGAGGTCGTCCTCCAATGGTCGTGGATAGGCTGTGAAATCCTCGTTCGGGCCAAACTGCGCCGGGTTGACGAAGATCGTCACCGCGACCCTTTGGCTCGCTTCCCGAGCCGCACGAATGAGCGATAAATGCCCTTCGTGCAAGGCCCCCATCGTCGGAACCAGACCGACGCGCAGTCCGTTCCGTTGGGCGTCTCGCACCGCCCCG
>JBBTCJ010000010.1:0-11149 GCA_038043285.1 Planctomycetota bacterium
GTCAAGAACCTTGGGCACTTGGAAGAAGCCGTCCCGAGATTGCGGAGCGTTGTGAAGGGCGGCCTCGCTGGACCAGCTTTCGTGGGGTACGTCGTCGCGGAACACGTTGGTCGTCTGTGAGGGATGGGCTGTCGGCGGCACGCCGGCGGTGTCCAGCTCGTTGAGTTGCGCGACGTGGTCGAGAATGCGGGCAAGCTGGACGGCAAAGGTTTCAATCTGTTCTTCGGTGAGACGCAATCGTGCCAACTCGGCGATGTGGCGAACGGTGTCGGCGTTGATCACAGTGCTCACGGTTGTCGCCCTGGCGTCACGTCCGCGCGTCGACGGCTGCGGCGTGCCCGTCGAATGAGGAACGTAGCTGGAAGGCGAAGGCGGTCAAGCCCCGCGGCTCTGAAAAGCACCCGGTTGCTTCGCGGCCGCCAGCGCGAGCATGAGCCAGCCGAGAAGGAACGAGACGCCTCCCAGAGGAGTCACTGCGCCCAGCCACTTCATGCCGGTCAAAGACAATGCGTACAGACTGCCGCTGAAAAGCACGATACCGGCGAGGTGAAATCCCCCCGCAAGGCGGGCAAGCCGCGGCGGGCCATGACTGGCGATCCATCCGACGGCAAGCAGCGCCAGTGCGTGGTACATGTGATAGCGGGCAGCCGTTTCAAAAACGCCCAGCGCCTCGGCAGTCAGCCGGTGGCGTAGTCCGTGCGCTCCGAAGGCGCCGGCCGCCACGGAGAGACCACCGTTGACGGCACCGAGTACGAACCATGCATTCCGTCCGATCAAGGATCAAGCTCCCACGGCCCGCTGCGTGCTGTCTCCTGCCCTGAATCCTCTCCATACCATCGTCGGCACGTCGTCGGGCTTCGCGCTCGCTCCGCGGAATCGCGCGTGCTCCGGCACCCGGTACACCGGGCAAACGGCGTGTTCGACTGTTTAGCACGCGGGGTTCGCCGCGTCCACGACCGCCTCAACAGGGGCCGGGGATTGTCCGATAAACGTGCGGCGGTCCGTCTTGAGCGGCGTGTTGGCCCAGCGCGGATGGTGCGCCCATACGGTGCGAGTTCCAGGATGATTTCTGCCGGAACAATGCTGCCGAGCCGAACGGTTTACGCGGAACCACGGCGTCGGAGAGGTGACGCGACCGGCGCATCCCTTACGCCGTCGTGGGCTGCGGTTGCCCTGCCTGATTGGGCCGTGCTGCTGATCCTGTGCCTGATGACGTTCACGGCGCTGGGGAAGGATTTCGCCGTGGGGGGGATGCACGATCTGGATTCGGCGGCGCATGCGATGGACGGCGTGTTGGTGCTCGACTGGATTTCTTTCGGTCCGGCAGCCTGGCTGGACCCGATGTCCTTCGCGCGGACGCAGTACGCCCATTACCCGACCCTGGGCATGGGCGGGCACTACCCGCCGGGATTCGCGGTCGTCGAGGCCGGTTTCTTCGCCCTGTTCGGCGTGTCTTCGCAGACGGCGCGGCTCTGCGTGTTGTGCTTTGGATTGGCTGCGGCCATCGGAACCTACGTGTTCTTGAGGCCGCTGACGGATCGCATGGTCGCTGCATTGGCGGCGACCTTTCTGATGGCTTTCCCCGAGACGACGATCTGGGGAAGACAGATCATGCTGGAGGTACCGACGCTTACGGTGCTGATCTGGGCGGCCGTTGCGGTCCGAGCGTATTTCGAGTCGCCGACGTGGGGGCGACTTTCGGTGGTGCTCGTCGCGTCGCTTGTCGGCGTGCTCTTTAAGCAGTCTGCGGTGTTTTTCCTCGGCGCTTTCGGGTCGGCAGCGGCCTTTGCGAGTTGGCGCGGGAAGGTTCGCCGACGGCACGTCGCGGTCATCGCCGTAATCGCCACCGGTCTGCTTCTGGCGACGTTCGCGTCGCTGGACACCGCCTGCGTCAAGACCCTGTCGGGGTATGACAGCTATGAAGACCCGGCGAGCCTGGCGGCGCTGAGCTTCCATCTTTGCGGGCTGGTAAGTCAGACGGGATGGCTGTTGGCGGCCTTGGCGGTCTTTGGTCTTGTAGTGGGGGTTCGCCTGTCGCCGACCCTCACGGTGTTCCTGCTGGCGTGGATGGTTATCAGCTATGTGATGGTCACCGTCGTGGGGCTGAAGGTCGTCAGGTTCTTCTACGTGGGAACGTTTCCCGTGGCGATCTGGGCGGCGCTGGGCGCTGGGCGAATTCTTTCGTGGGTTGGACAAGGGCGCCTCAAGGCGCCGCTGACCGCCCTGGTCGTGACGGCGTGCTGCGTGATGGCGCAGACACGGTCGATCGAGTACGGTCCGGATTACGGTTCCATCGTCGAGTCGCACAAGGAACGGATCGGCGGGCGCTTGGTTCTATTCAGTGGAATGCGCGACGGCGATTTCGTGTTCGCGGTGCGACAGCACGTTCCCCGGCAGCAAACCGTGGTCCTTCGCGGAAGCAAGCTGTTCTACACCTCCACCGCAAGGCAAGACCTCGATCTGGTGGAGCTGGTCAAGACCCCCGAGGAGCTGGTCGCGCGGATGCGGACTTTCGCCTTCGACACCGTGGTCCTGGAACGCGAAAACCACGTCGGCACTCGGCAGGACGAGTGGCTTCGGACGTATCTGGCCGGCGGGGAGGATTATCGACTGGTGGCCAGCCATCCGTTGTCGGCGCGGGTCACGGACACGGACACCGGTCGCGTGACGATCGACGTATACGAGTTGGCACGAGCGATTCCCAGGACCGTTGATCAATACCAGATTCCGATTCCGCGGACGAAAGAGACGATCCGAGTGAATTTGCCGCCGCAGGCAGCAGCGCTGGATGGCCCTCGGACATGAAGGCGCGAAGCTGGAACATCCTGGGGTGGACATTCGGAGTGGCGGGCGCATCTCTGCTCCCGATCGCGGGCGTGGGTTACGGCCTGTACTGGAATGATCGCCTGGTCTTGCGGGTCGCGGCGGAGCACGCCGCCCGCGGCGCGACGACGCCGGCGGAGAAGGTTCTCCGACTCGGTCGCTTTGTTTATCACCAGCACGGGTTCCGCCACAATGAGGGGTTCTTCCTGTTTCCCTCCATGCGGGCGACCGCGGCGCAGGTGCTGGCGGGCGGCGGAGACTGTGCGGACAAGTCCCGTCTTTTGGTCGCTTTGCTGCGGGAAGTCGGCGTTTCGGCCACGCCCTTCATGTGCATGCATCCGAGGACCGGGCGACCGGCGCATACGGCGGTGGAGGCAACGATCGGCCCCGGCGAGCACATGGTCTTCGATCCGGTGTTCGATCTCTGGTTTCCCAAGCCAAATGATGGTTATTTCGGGCTGCTGGAACTGCGGAACGATTCGTCGATCCTCCGGCGGCGACTGGATGAACTCGTGTCACTCCGCGGGCGACGAACGCAGGTGGCCGTCTACAACCGGGCCGACAGCGTGTATGCGGCGGCCTCGACGGTGAACTGGGACAAAAACGTAGCGACGCGAGCTGCGTGGAGCGTCCTCCATCCCTGGTTGGGCGAGGACATCTGGCGCCTGCGCCGACCCGTGGTGCTGGAGGAGCCGACGCTGGCCGCGGCGTCGCTGGGCGCCGCGATCGCCGCCGCGATGCTCTCCGGCGGGTTGGGGTGCCGGCGTAGGGCACGTTGCGCGGATCGTTCGGCAAGCCCGGCCGTTTCCTACGGGGCCAGGCCGTCGAAGACGACGGGCGGGTTGCCTCGCGGACTACCCCAGGCGATCGGAGGGTAAACAGTCCCGATGTGGGCGTTGAAAACCATCGCATATCTGATCTTTTTCGTCGGGGCCGGTGCAGCAGCGCTGTCGAACCCGATCTGGGGCGTGGTCAACTACATGATCGTGTACCAGACGGACCCCACCGACACCTGGTGGGGCATCCCGCTTGCCGATCTGGGCATCCGATTCTCGCTCGTTGCGGCGGGCACGACGATGGCCGGAATGATCCTCGCCCGAAAGCACGTTCCCCGTGTCGCTCCGGGGTTCGGTTGGTGGGAGCTGGGCATGGCCGGGCTGCTGCTGATCGGGATCATCAACACCATAACCGGCGTCGGTTTCGGACCGGTGGCGCAGCAGGAGTTCGACAAGTTCTGGAAGGTCATGGTATTCACTTGGATTCTCGGTCGGTTGGCCGCCTCGCGCGCGAACCTCAAGATCGTGCTCTGGACGATCGTGCTGGGGAGTTTGTACGTCGGGTACGACGCCTACACGGCGCCGCCGCGATCATTCGTGCTCGGTCGCCTGGAGGCAGTAGGCGGGCCGGATTTCTCGACCACCTCGGGGACCGCCGCGCACCTCAGCGCAATGCTTCCGCTGATCGGGGCGATGTTCCTGATCGCCAAGCGATGGCGATGGAAGCTGTTAGCCGGACTCTCCGGCGCGCTGACGGTCAACACGATCATCATGTGTCGCACCCGCTCGGCATTCGTGGGGCTGGTCATCGGGGCCGCCACGGCGGTTCTCTGCGCCCCGAAGGCCCGCCGCTTTCGGATTCACGCCCTGCTCATTCTCGGCGCGACCCTGGGGTTCTCACTGACCGACGATCAGTTCTGGCTGCGCATGGCCACCATGACCGACAGCCAGCTGATGGAAGCGGACCTGGCCACCGTCAGCCGTAAGGAAATCTGGATCGCCTCGATGCGGATTATCGCAGACTACCCCTACGGCGTCGGGGTGGGCAATTTTACGCAGATGATCGGGCAGTACGCCCCGCGGCACAACAAACGCTCCTCGCACAATTCGCTGATCGTGTGCTTCGTGGAGCTTGGTGTGCAGGGCGGCGTGGTGTTCCTGATGCTGTTTGGCGGTTCCCTGTACTACCTCTACCGATGCTTCCAGTTGGCCAACGCCAGCGGCGAACTCCTCGAAACGAAGATGATCGTTTACGGAATGCTCATCTCGTTGCTGACCTACTTCGTCACCGCGCTGGGCACGCAGCGGTTCTACTGCGAATCGTTCTGGTGGGTGCTGATGTTCCCGCTGGCCCTGTATCGCGTGCTACGCGTCGAATCCACCGCGGTCGACGAGGTTTCCGCGCCGGCAGGGACCGAAGAGGATGACGCGGAGATGGCCGCCGCGGCGTACCGCGAGCCGGACGCCGAACCCTTGATGTCGAGTCCCATCCGTGCCTTCGGATAACCGAACAACCATCCTGCACCTGTTGAACTCGCTGGACGCCGGGGGAACGGAACGGGTTCTCACTGAGTTCCTCCGCGCTGCCGGTTCGAATCGTCTTCGCCACCTGGTCGTCACACTCCGCCGCGCCGGTTCGCTGGCCGAGCGCCTTCCTCCTGACGTCGCGTGCCACGCACTCGACGTCGCGGGTAAGTCGCTCACGTCGTGGATGAAACTCGCACGCGTGGCGCGGCGCCACAAGGCCGACGTCATCCACGCCCGCGGTACAGGTGGCTGGATGGACGCCATCCTCGCTTCACGCGCCTGTCCGGGCACGCGCCTGGTGCTGGGCTTCCACGGATTCGAGACACCCACCGCCTGGACCCTACGGAAGCGAATGGTCGCTCGGCTGGGGAGTCTCGCCGGCGCCCGCTTCGTCAGCGTATCACGCTCGGGAGTCACTCAGTTGATGACCGAGTGCGGCGTGTCCGCAACCCGCGTCGATTGGCTGCCCAACGGCGTGTGTCTCGAACGGTTCGCGCCGCGGGCGGAGGCGGATGTCGCGGCGACGCGAGCAAGGTTCGGCCTGCCGCCGAACGCTGTCGTCGTCGGAACCGTCGCGTCGCTGACGCCGATCAAGCGGCTGGACGTCCTGATTCGAGCCGCGGCGATCCTCTCCGCCGGAATCGACCGCCTGCACCTCTTGATCGTCGGCGACGGGCCGCTGCGAACCGACCTGCTCGATCTCGCCCGATCCGTGGGAATCGGCGATCACGTCCACTTCGCCGGCTGGCAGGCGGACATTGCGGACCTCCTGCAAGCCATCGACGTCTACGTTTGCAGCAGCGATTCGGAGGGTATGAGCAACGCGCTGCTGGAGGCCATGGCCGCCGCGCGTCCCATCGTGGCCACCGACGTGGGAGATAACGCAATTCTGCTTGACCAGGGTCGGGCAGGATACCTCATCCCCCCCGCGTCGCCGGAAAAACTCGCCGCGGCGATCAGCGAACTTCTGAGCCGCCCTAAGAACCGCGACGAGCTTGCGCAGGCGGCCTTGCGCCAGGCGCAAGGCTTTGACTTCCGTCGAACGGTGCAAGCGCACGAACGATACTACGCCGCCCTGGCGGACGCGCCGATTTCTTACTCCTGTCCCCCGACCAAGGCGGAATTCGCCGTCCCGGGTTCAACCTAGCCTGCTGGTTGTACGACGCGCCTCGGATGGGAGACGTGAAGTGACGGCCTCACTCCGGTGCGGCAGCCTCTTCGTAGAGGTGAATCGGGCTGCTCGTTTGACCGCCGCCGACCAACCGGTTAGGGTCGCTCCGGATCCAGAACTTGGCCGAGGTGCAATCATGATCCATGCCGAACGCGCCGCCGCATTCGCCTGGTTCATGCTGTTGCTCGCTTCCCTGAACGGGTGCCGGACGAACCAGGCCCAGTCGCCGCCGTCGGTCGCCGACGCGTGGCGGAATCGTGCCCTAGGCGCCTCCACCCCTTCCCCAAACCCTCCGCCGAACCACGCGGCCGCCGCGCGAATCGCGGTCGCTTCCGTTTCCGACCCGGTCCGCGACGTCGTCGCCAGCGTGAACGGACGGACGATCTCGCGCGATGAACTCGTCGGCCTCCTGATCCAATCCCGCGGCGTCGACGTTCTGGAGCAGTTGATCGCCTTGTCCCTGGCGTCCGCCCAGGAAACGACGGTCAGCCAGGACGACGTCGACTTCGAATACGAACTGGCCCTCAGGCGCCTGTCGGATCCCCTCTCCGCCGTAACCTCCGGCGACTTCGACCGCCCCGCCGCGGAACGGGTGCTGCAGACCGTCCTCGCTTCGCGGAACATGTCCCGCGACGAACTGATGGTGACCCTTCGTCGAAACGCCCATCTGCGCAAGCTGGTCGCCCAATCGCTGACCCTCAGCGAGGAGGACGTGCAGGAGGAGTACGAACGGATGTATGGCGAGCGCGTCCAGATCCGCCACATCCAGCTCGCCGCGCCGCGCGATGTCGCCCAAGTCCGTGAGCGATTGTCCGCCGGAGACGATTTCGCGGTCGTCGCCCGGCGGTATAGCGCCAACGTCGCCAGCGCCAAGGAAGGCGGACTGCTCGCTCCCTTCTCGGCCGCGGACGACGAAGTGCCCGAAGCGCTTCGCCGCCTGGCGTTTCAACTTCAACCCGGTGAGATCGGCGGACCGCTGCGCGTGGGCGAATGGGAACACCTCGTACGACGCGAGAGTCAGCTTCCTTCCCATGACCGCCCCCTCACCCAGGTTCGCGATGAGGTCGAGCGCCGGGTGCGACAGCGGCGGATCGACGCCCGAATGCGCGAACGGTACGAGAAATTGTTTCTTGCCGCCGACGTCGTCATCGTCGATCCGCTGCTTCGTGCGGAGTTCGAAAAGCGGCATCCGCCGCGAGGCAGCGACCGCTAGCGAGGGAAACGCCGGCGCGCCGCGATATTCGGAGGTACGTCATGCAGCCGATCGTCTCCGGCTCATCGATCGAACGGATCGTCCGCGCCGTGGTCGTCCTGGCTCTCGTGGACGTCTTTACGATCCTCTTTCTTTGGGATGGCCACGTCGGTTATCCGCGTGCTAATGCTCGGGATTTCGCGCGCCTTTTGGGTGAACCGGAAATGCCGCCTCCCGATTCGCGACCCGACGTCACCCGGTCGCGGGCAACCAGCCTCGTTGACCTCGCCGAGAGGAAAGCGAATCTCGATGAAGCCCTCAAGCTCCTCGGGATGCCGACCTACCGTAAGGGCAGCGACGGCTATTATCTCGGCCCAGGGGGGTGGCTCACCGTCTCGTTTGCGGGGAATCGACCCGTCAACGCTGCATGGACCGACGCCAAACACACGGAAGCCGACCAGCTTTGGCAACGTCGCCTGGGTTATGCGTTGCTTGCCGTGGGCGTGGCGGCCATGTTCCACGTCGTACGGGTTGCATCCACCCGGGTGGAGCTGTCCGACGCCGGCCTGAAGCTCGCCGGGAAGCCGTTGATCCCCTGGAACGCTATCATTGAGGTAAAGCCCTGCGGCCGCGACGGCATCGAGGTCGTGTGCATTGGGCAACCCACGCCGACCGGCGTCCGTCTGGACCCGTACGTTTGCCGGCAACTTACGGAAATAGTCAACGCCATCCGCGCGAGGAAAAACCTGCCGGATCCCTGGAACAATGTTCTGAGAACCTGATTCTCCGCTCCCTGTTCCGCAGCCTCCGGCCTCGCGTTGATTCCCACGGGATGTGGTTAACGATCGAAATGCGACGTGTCGCGGCCTCCCCTTCCGTGGCTCCACGGGTAGGATGCCGACGCCGCACAAACCTGAAAGCTGTTCTCCGCGATTCTCCGATCCCTTCTCAACCCGGCAGCCCGAACCACCGACGGCGGTCTGCGGAATATCCGACCTTAACAGAAGAGCGCGCCGCAACCACGGCTCTCCCTCCCCGGTACAAGCGGTCGTAAGATTGTCGGCGCCATCGGCTGGACAACGCTGGTCCTCCGAAGAGAATGGCCGGCGGCGCGGATTGACGGTCCGATGATTCCTTGGGGAGGCTGACGAAGGCCACATGCGAACGGCTCGGCGTGTCCTGTTGTGGTCGGCGGTTCTTGTCGCATTGCCGACGTTGGCACAATCCGAGAACCCACTATCGGGCATCCATGCCCATGTTCGCCTGATCTCCCGCTACGTTCCGCCGAACCAACCGGTATGGGTGCAGTTTGTCGTCGAAAACACCACCGCCGAGGCCATCACCCTGACCACGCCGGACAGCGAACCGGACCTCCCTTCACCGGACGTCGGACTTCCGATCTCGCACGTTTTCAGCGGCGGCGGCCTTTCCGGCGTGACCGTCACCACCGAGAGCGGGCGTCCCTGGGACGAACCGACCGGCTTCCGCAAGCCCGCGCGAGCGCCGATTCTCCTCCTCGCCCCGCACAGCCTGGTCGGGACGACCTTGGACCTTCGGGACCACTTCCCGGCCCTTCGCGGCGCGGGGAATTACCGGATTCAGTGGAAACCGTACGGCGGCGGCGTCAGCAGCGAAATCGTCCTGCTGACCATCGCCCCGCGCAAGCAGGTCGAAATCACCACCGATGAAGGCAAGTTCACCATCGCCCTCTTCTACGACGATGCGCCGGAACACGTCGCCAACTTCCTCGACCTTGCGACGAGCGGATTCTACACCGGCAAAACCTTCCACCGGATCGAACCCGGGTACATGGCTCAGGGGGGATGCCCGCGCGGCGACGGAACCGGTATCCGCCTCGACGGAAAGCGCATCCGGGCGGAATTGAACTCGCGCGAGCAGAAAAAGGGCAGCGTTTCCATGGCCTTGCTCAACGACGACCCGGATTCCGGTAGTTGTCAGTTCTTCGTCTGCAACACCCGGGTAAAGGATTGGGACGGGAAGTACACCGTCTTCGGCGAACTCGACGGCGATGAATCCTTCGCCACCCTCGACCGCCTCATGCAGACGCCGGCGGATGCAAGCGGTCGGCCGGATCGTACGCTGTACATGCGCAGCGTTCGGGTGCTCGACGCTCCCGTGGCTCCCACACCCCCCTCTCCGTCCGCCGGACACTGACCACGCTTCGCAGACCTCGGCTTCCGCCTCCCCCGAAGTCGGGGGTCGAAAACGCTTTGTGTGACCGCAACCGACTGCTCCCGCTGCACCGGTCTCTGCGATCGGTCGCACCGGTCCGATAAGCAGCCATCCAATGCAGGACAACCGCACGGGAGGAATCCCGTGGCGGCTGCGGTAATTGCCCGCTTGCGCTCCGCCGATACTTCGGAAAGGGCAGGTTACAACGCAGGCCGCGCAGGCCGCTCGATTACCGCGCCGCGCGGGTCTCGCCAATGAAAAACTGGAGTTTGCGCCGATGGGTTTCTGGCAATGGTTCCTGAACAACCTGGGAGGCGCCGGCCCCGCCCCGGTTGAGCGACCGGTTCACGGCGATGCCGCGCAACCCGCGCCCGCCGTCGCCACGGCTACCGTAGTCGCTGCCGCGCCTAAACCATACGCGGCCGTCCCGGAAACGGCGATTGATTCACCCGCTGCGCCGGTCTGGTGGCGGCCCGTTGACGGCGGCCTGCTCGACTTGTCGAGTCCGCCCGAACCGGAATTGTCCACGGAGCTTCGCGCGCTCGAGGGAAAGCTCATCTCGCATTTCGACGGGCACGATCTCAGCGTTCCGCCGATGCCGCAGACCGCCGACCGCGTGCTGCGGAAACTCCGCGATACGAAGACGTCGGCGAAGGACATCGCCAAGGATCTCGCGGACGACCAGGTCAGCGCCGCCTATGTCCTGCGGCTGGCCAACTCGGCGCTGTATCGTGGAGCGTCGAAAATCACCAACCTCCAGGCGGCTGTCGCCCGACTCGGAGTGCAGGCGATCCGTACGTTGATGATGCACCAATCCATGCGCGCCGCCCTGTTCCACGGTCGAAGCGCCGATCGTCAACTGGTCGACTGGGTCTGGACCGGCTCGCTCGCGTCCGCGGCCATCATGCACCAGTTCGCCCTGTTGTTTCGTCGCGATCCCGACGAAGCCTTCCTTCTGGGTCTGATCCACGACATCGGCAACGTCATCGTCCTGCGAGAAGTCCACAACCACGGGCACGCCAGCTACGCCGGCGTGGACCTGACGACGTTCGAGTACTTGTGCGCGGAAACCCACCAGGAATTCGGAGAGTTGATCGCCACCGCCTGGGATCTGCCACCAAACATGCGGTCGCTGGTCGCCGATCACCACCGGTTGCCCGAGCCCGACGACCCGCTCAAAATGGATCGCGCCATGCTCATGCTGACCGAAATGATCAAGCAAATGCTGGGCTTCACGGGACCTATGCAATACGACCTGCTCCGCAGCTCTCCCGCGGAAATCCTGGGGCTTTCTCAGCGACCCGACATGGACCGATTTCTCGAGAAACTCCCCGAAAGAATCGACGAGACGCTCGAACCTCTGTCTTGACGCAGTCAACTACGGACACACGGCTGGGCAAGGGAAGGCGGTCCCTTTGACGGCATCGACGAAGGACGCGATGTCCAGGACGTTGACGCCGACATCCA
>JBBTCJ010000011.1:0-24303 GCA_038043285.1 Planctomycetota bacterium
AGAACACCTTTACTCGGCGAGGCCGGTTGTCTCACTTTGATTGAAACAAATCAATACTTGTGCTCGGCGCTGTTTCCCGCCCCTTCCGGGCCGTACATCTTGACCAACATGCTGTAGTCGACATCGAACCCGAAGGCGTTTTCGACCGCCTCAAGGTAGACCTGTAGCCCGTCGCTCGTCAGTTGGAGCCGACCCATCACCCGCTCGGCCACGTCCAGCATAAAGCCGCGAGCGTTCACCGCGTCACGTTCGCCGACCATGTAGGACACGACCAGCTTGGAATCGGCGTCCAGCGCGATCCAGACCCACGCATCGCCGTGAACGTCCGCACCGGCCTTCTTGGCCTTTTCCTTACCACCCACGAACGACCAGACCTCATCGACCTGAATCCGTTTCGGGCGCAGACCGCGTACCGTCACGTCGTGAAAGTCCCGGCAAAGGCTGCCCACGTCGGCGAGCAACCGAAGGACAGTCAGCTTGCTCACCTTGGACATCCGGGCCGTCGCGCTGACGCTGACGCCTTCGACAAGGGCATTCAGGACCATCGACCGCTTCTCTGAACTTAGCTTTCTCATGCCACAAGCATACTTGCCGGTATGTACTAAAGCAAATTCTTTCCGGCAAGTATTTGACTTTTTCTTGCGGGCACGTATACTTGGTTCAAAGGAGGTCGGCATGACAAAGAAATCGGTAAAGGACATCGCTTCTGAGGGCGGCTTGGCTCGTGCGCAATCCCTTACGAAATCAGAGCGTAGCGAAATCGCAAGAAACGCTGTCCAGGCCCGTTGGGCCAAGGAAGGAAAACTCAAGAACCCCATTTTGAAGGCTTCGCATGGCGCCCCTGACAGACCAGTGCGAATCGGGGACGTCGAAATCCCGGCGTATGTTCTTGAGGATGGAACGCGGGTATTGACCGAGCGCGGTGTGACGAAAAGTCTCGGCGGCAAGCGGGGCGGGTCGCATTGGAGCCGCATGCGCGACGCCGGGGAAGGCGGCGCCAAACTACCCGTATACCTGTCAGCAGAGAACCTTAAACCGTTTATTGACAAAGAGTTAGAGGTGGCGCTGAACGAGCGTATCCGGTTTGTGGTTCCGGTCGGCGGCGCCGTCGCCTATGGCGTGCGAGCCGAGCTTCTACCGGCAATCTGCAACGTGTTTTTGAAGGCTCGTGACGCAATTAAGCTCAGGGGTCGACAAGTAGAGCTGGCCGCTAAAGCTGACATTCTCATTCGCGGTTTGGCGCACGTCGGTATTATCGCGCTCGTTGACGAAGCCACCGGGTACCAAGATGACCGAGCGAGGAACGCGCTTGCCAAGATACTTGAAGCGTTCGTAGCGAAGGAAATCCAAAGATGGGTCAAGACATTCCCGTCCGAGTTCTATAAGGAAATGTTCCGCCTGCGTGGTTTGCAGTATGACGGTACGTGCAAAAGACCACAATACGTCGGGCATTTGACCAACGATTTGATCTATTCGAGGTTGGCGCCCGGCGTGCTCGCGGAGCTGCGGCAACGAAATCCAAGAACGGCGTCTGGGGCGAGGAGCGGCAAGCACTTTCAATGGCTCACCGACGATATTGGACATCCGAAGCTATTGCAGCATCTTTCTGCCGTGACCGTACTCATGCGAGGACACGACACCTGGGATGCGTTCCACCAAATGCTTGAGCGTTCTCTCCCTAAGTTTACACCAATGCCGCTCTGGGAGGATCAGGGCTTGTCCGTCGAGTGATCCACGAGCCACTTGGCGAACTCGTTCGGATCGGTCGGACGTGGGCCGCGCCCATCGGGCGGCGGCGGCTGGCGCTTGGTGGGCTTGCGGGGCTTGGCTTTCTTCGCGGCCTTGGGTTTCGGCTTCTTCTTCATGCCCCTATTGTAGCCGATCCGGCTGGGGCTGGGCGAATCGAGAGTGAACCACTACCACGCTGGAGGACGTAGTTGGCGGCGGGCGTCACCTGGGGTATGCTTAGGCCGCAGGCCGACGTAGCTCAGTTGGCTAGAGCACCTGACTGTGGATCAGGGGGTCGCTGGTTCAAGTCCAGCCGTCGGTAGTCGTCACGCCTTAAAGTCGCTCCGTCGACCGCTCACAAAGGTTGCTCGCCCCTTGTTTAGTGCAGTTGCAGGATTGGTCGCACCCCCGCGCGGGGCGTGTCGGTCCGCTCCACACGCCGACGGTCGTGAAGTTGCCGCCCCATGATCGGGTTTCGGAGGTTCTGAGGTGTACCGTGAGGTCGCGGCGCCTGCGCAAGACCAACGGCTGTTGAGCCGGGGCCTGGGGCGAAGGCGTTCGTCCGCCTGCAAGACGCGTTGGGTTCCGAGAATCAGGGGCGAGAATCGGCGGCGGTTGGAATGGAACGCGGCTTGCTAGGCAAGTAAGCGGCGACGAATTCGCCTTCGGGCTCCTCAGGCCGACGCCGGGTGCTTGCGGTATGCGCCGGCGCGGCTCCACTCCGGGCGGTGGTTGGGCGCTGGATGACGGAAATTACGATCCAAGGCCGAGGCGGACAGGGCGGCGTCACGCTCGCCAAGCTGATCGCCACCGCGTATTTTCTCCAAGAAAAACACGTCCAGGCGTTCGGTGTATACGCGGCTGAGCGGTCCGGTGCGCCGGTCCAGGCGTATGTTCGAATCGATGACCAGGAGATCATCAATCACAATGCGATCCAGTCGCCGGACCACTTGATCGTGCTGGATCGCACCTTAGTGTCTCCGGTACTAACGGGCGGCCTGAAAGAGGCGGGTTGGATCGTTCTTAACACTTCCGAGACCCCCGGCGGTGTCGGCTCAGCGTTCGCCGGGCGCAACGTGGCGACTATAGATGCGACGCGGATCGCCCTGGCCAACGGGCTTGGGACGCGGGCTGTCCCCATCGTCAACACGACGATCTTCGGGGCGGTTGCGCGGGTGCTCGGACTTTCTTTTGAACAGGTGGAGGGCACGCTTCGTTCCCTGAAGTTCGTCGGGGCCAACGTCGAGGCGTGCAGGGCGGCTTTTGAGGATGTGCAAACCGCCCACCTGTCCGGGCACGCGACAAGTGCGGTCCCGCCGAAGGCGGGTGGCCGCGCGGCGGGACTGTTCGACGAAACCGTCGGCGAGCGTCCGCGCATTCTAACGGGGACTTGGGCGAACCGTCAGCCCCAACGGCAGTCGCTGACACCACCGTGCAACCACGTTTGCCCGGCCGGCAACGACGTTCGCGGATTCATTCACGCCGCGGGTAAGCACAACGATGACGAGGCCCTGCGGACCCTGCTGCGAACGTCGCCGTTTCCGTCCGTCTGCGGTCGGGTATGCCCAGCTCCGTGCATGGAGGCCTGCAACCGGCAGTACTTTGACTCGGCGATCAACGTTCGGGAGCTTGAGCGCCACGTCGGGGATCATGGACGGCGCCCGCCGCCGACGAAGCCGTTTCGTGCGGAGCGGGTGGCGATCATCGGTTCCGGACCGGCCGGATTGAGCGCAGCCTTTACGCTCGCCAAACTTGGATACCAAGTGACCGTGCTCGAATCCCAGGATGAACTTGGCGGACTTCTTCGAACAGGGATTCCATCCTATCGCCTGCCGCGCGACGTGCTCGACCGAGAGATCCAGTACATCCTTGACCACGGCGTGCGCGCTGAATGCGGGCAGCGGGTTGACCGCGAACGTTTGCTGACGTTGTCCCGTGAGTTCGACGCCGTGTTTGTGGCGACAGGGTTGCAGGAGCTTCAATCCCTGAACCTCCACGGTCAACCGGGCGTTGTGGTGCAGGGCATCGAGTTTCTGGACCGTGTGCGACGAGGCTTGGAGCGCTTGGAAGGGATGCACGTCGTGGTCGTCGGCGGAGGGAACACGGCCGTCGATGCGGCGCGCTCGGCGCGACGAATCGGCGCGGCGGAAGTTCGGATCGTCTACCGGCGTACGCGGAAGGAAATGCCGGCGATTCAAGAGGAAATCGCGGAGGCTATCGACGAGGGGATCGGGCTGGACGAGCTGGTCGCACCTCTTCGGGTACGTTGGGACGGAGTGGGCCCGCTGCTGACCTGTCAGCGAATGCGTCTCGGTGAGCCGGACGAGTCCGGGCGTCGCCGTCCGATACCCGATGAGGGTGAGGACGCGCAATTTGACCTCCGTTGCGATCGGGTGATCCTCGCGCTGGGACAATCGGCCGACATATCGATCTTGCCGGAGGGGTCCGAGATCCACGAGGGAACGGATCTGCTGGGCCTGACCTCCGCTCCGGTGTTCGCGTGCGGAGATTTCGCCTCCAACGACGGAACCGTGGCGGCGGCGATCGGCGGCGGACGGCGGTCGGGATGGCACGTGCACCGGACGTTGACCGGCGAGGATCTGTTTCCGCCGCCGGAAGCGCCCCTGGCTGGTCCGGACGCGGTGATCACGCACCTATTCTCCCACAGACCGCGCAGCGAGGGTGACACGCTGCCGGCGAGCTTACGTCGGCGGAGCTTCGTAGAGGTTCGGCGCGGGTTTGCGGCCGGAACGGAGAGACTCGCGGCGTCGGAGGCGAAGCGCTGCTTCAGTTGCGGGGTGTGCAATGAATGCGACCGCTGCGTGGACCACTGTCCCGAGGGGATCATGGTGCGCAACGGCGACGGGTGCGGGTATCACTTTGACGAAAACTACTGCAAGGGATGCGGCGTGTGTGCCGCGGAATGCCCACGCGGGGTGATCTTTATGGCGGAGTTGTAGGCCATTCGGAGCAGGTGCATGGGCAGGGAGCTGGTGACGGGGAATCATGCGGCGGGACACGCCCTCGCGGCCGCGGGGGAGGCCAACCGCTTCGCTCGCGGTTGTTGCGGCGGGGCCTACCCCATCACTCCGCAGACCGAAATCATTGAGCTTCTCCGCGGCTTCACCTTCACCAAAGGACGAATTGTCCCGGTCGAGTCGGAACACAGCGCCATGGGCGCTTGTATCGGGGCCTCGCTGAATGGCGCGAGAGCGTTTACGGCAAGTTCGTCCAACGGGTTGGCGTACATGGCCGAGAACGTCTTCGCGGCGGGGTACTACCGGCTTCCGATCGTCATGATAGCGGTCAATCGGACGCTGGGGCCGCCCTGGAACATCTGGGTGGACCAGGGTGACAGTCTAATGTTGCGCGACGCGCCGTGGATGCAATTCTACACCGGTTCACACCAAGACCTTGTCGACACCATCCTGCTTGCGTTCCGCGTGGCGGAAGACGCGAGGATTCTCCTGCCGGCGATGGTGGCCATGGACGGGTTCGTCACCTCGCATACACAAATGGGAGTGAATCTTCCGGAACAAGCGCTGGTGGACCGCTTCCTGCCACCGTGCTCCATTCCGCATCGGTTAAACACGGCGCATCCGACGACCATCGGAGGGCTTACGTGGCCCAAGGAGACGGAAAGACATCGGCGGGACATCGAAGACGCGATGCAGCGCGTTCCCGACGTGTGGCGTGAGGCCGCCGACGAATTCTCGTCCGTTTTCGGTCGGCGACCCGATGGTCCAATTGTCGCAGAGGGCGCGGAGGATGCCGACGTCGTGTTGGTCGCATGCAACACCATGGTGCAGACGGCCCGACGGGCAATCCAAAAGCGGCGCGAGGCTGGTCAGCGGATCGGGCTGGTGAAGCTCAAGATGTTTCGGCCCTTCCCGCGAGAGCTGCTCCGGCGGACGCTGGGCCGGGTTCCACGGATCGGCGTGTTGGATCGCAATCATTCTCCCGGATCGGGAGGAATCTTCGCACAAGAGCTGGCGGCCTCACTGCAAGGGCGCTCCGACTGCCTCCTTCAGGATTACATCGTGGGAATCGGCGGAGGCGACGTCACGCCCGAAGTGATTGACGAGATCCTCGACGACCTGTTGCGCCGCAAAACTGCAGAAGCGCCGGTGTGGAAGGAGGTGGCGGCATGAGTTGCCATTCTCCGGACGGTGTGGGAATGACTTGCGACCACTTGTTGCGGGCGGGAAATACCAACTGCGCTGGGTGCGGCATGTCGCTGGGGCTTCGCTGGTTGGAAGATGCGCTGGGCCAAGAGATGCCTTTCCTGGTGATTCCGGCATGTTGTGGAATTGTCACGGCGGGTGCGTTTCCGACAACAGCGTACGGTGTCCCCACGGCCGCATCGACGTTTGCCAGCGCAGCCTCGGTCGGGACGGGAATCGCCGTGGTCAACGAGTTGAACGGCGACTCTACTCCGGTGGTGTGCTGGGCGGGTGATGGCGGAACGTATGACATCGGGGTGGCGACGGTGTCCGGCGCGGCTGAGCGGAACGAGAACATCCTTTACATTTGCTATGACAACGAGGTTTACGGCAACACCGGTGGACAACGAAGCAGCGCCACGCCGGAGGGCGTCGTAACCTCGACCACCACAAGGGGAAAGGTGGAGCGAAAGAAGGACATCATGGGCATCATGGCGGCCCATCGGATTCCTTACGCCGCCACGTTGTCGCTCGCCCATCGGGACGACTTCCTACGGAAACTGGCGCACGCGCGTGGCGTTCGCGGCTTCAAGTTTTTATTGATGCTCTCCCCATGTCCCACCGGGTGGAAGGCCGAGCCGGAAGATAGCGTCGACCTCATACGCGACGCAGTGCAGTGCGGATTATTTCCTGTCTACGAGGTGATGGATGGCACGCGGTACAGGATCAACGTCCAACCCGACGGCGCCAGCGTCGAGGAGTATGTGGCAAGACAGCGGCGGTACGGCGGCGCGCGGACGGATCTTCCGCGCCTGAAAGCGGAAATCGAGCGTCAATGGAGCTGGCTGAGGACGTTGGAGCGAGAGTTCCCGGCGCGGGAGGACGAGGGAAGCGTGGCAGCAGGTCCGCCCGGCGGCCGCGAATCGGAAGCAGCTCTGATCGCCCCGCGATAGTTTTGGCGAAGAACGGACGATGCACAGAGGAGCAGGTCGATGATCAAATTGAGTTCAGAGAACCTTCGCATTCCGAAGTTCGAGAAGCCGGTTTATATCGTGACCGGTGGACTGACCGACTATCGCAAGAGGTATCCGGAGAAGAACACCTGTGAGTTGTGCATGGAGGCGATCCGGATGGCCTCCGAGGAAAATGACCTCAAGGTGAGCCCCGAGGAGCTGCGCCGAATGGTGAATTGGTGTGTCTACTCCCAGTTCGCCGACCACTTCGGAGATCAGTTGCTTGCGGCGTCGAAAATCCATGACTACCTCGGCTTCGATCCGTTGGGCAATATCGAAGTGAAGACCGGCGGCGCGACCGGGGGCTCCGCCGTGCTTGCGGCGGCACAGGCCGTGGCCTCGGGCTATGCGACCTGTGTACCGGTGGTGGGATGGGAGCGGATGGACGAAGTCTCCACCAAGGTGGGTAACTCGTATATCGCCAGCGCGGCCTGCAAGGATTTTGAGAGCGAGCTGGGTTGGATGTATGCCAGCTACTACGCGCTGATGGCGCAGCGGTATCAATATGAAAACAGCGTTCCGCGCGAGACGCTCGCGCGCATCGCGGTAAAGAACCATTTATATGGCTACTACTCGCCATTTGCTCAAAATCCGGGAAAGTACACGATCCAGGACGTCCTTGACAACGACATCGTGTCTCACCCGCTCTCGTTTCTTGAATGCTGCGTCATGAGCGTGGGGGCGGCCGTGTTGTTTCTTGCGGATGAGCAGACCGCCTACCGCATCACGGATCATCCGGTGCGGTTGACCGCGATCTGCGGCGGAACGCATACGCTGCGGACCGCGGACCGCCGGCATATGCCGATCCTGCTTCTGCCGAATGAGGACGAGGGAACGTACAAGGAATACTTCACGAAAAATCGGAGCGATTGGCCGGGGTTCAGCTCGTTCCTCGCGTCGCGGATGGCCGCCTACCTGGCGTACAACATGGCAGGCATCAAAGATCCTGTGGAGGATTTCGATCTTCTGGAAACACACGATGCCTTCACCATCAGCGACGTGCAAACATACGAGGACATCGGGTTGCGTCCGTACGGGCGGGGGAGAGAGTTCATTGAGTCGGGCGACGCCTACTACGAGGGAAGGTTGCCGACGAATATGTCCGGCGGGTTGATCGGGACCATGCATGCCGTCGGGGCGACCGGGATATTTCAGCTGGTCGAACTGATGTGGCAGTTGCAAGGAAAATACGACAACTTCCACGGAAATGCGGAGATGTGGGAACGGTATGGGAAAAAGAAGCCGGCTGACTGGCGTAGCTTGCAGGTTCCGAACGCCAGGCGTGGCTGTGCAATCAGTCATGCGGGTACGGGAAGTCATGTGACGTGCGCGATTGTCGAGAAGGCGTGAGAGTGCTGGTGGTACGCTGGAAAGGCGAGTTGAAATGGATTGGCCCACGAGGTGCTTGGAAGTGTGCTCCCGGGAGCCGTTGGTCGTCAAGAACCCCAAGACTTGGCACCATGTGCACACCTACGGAGGCTGGGGAAGGTTTTTTGAGGGACTTCAGAACGAAAAGATACTGGCAACCAAATGTGTGAACCGGCAGTGTGGCGAGAAGCGATTGTTTCTTCCGCCCAGAACGGACTGTGTGGATTGCTGGCAGCGGACTGAGTGGGTCGAGACTCCGAAGACGGGGTCGATCTACACCTGGAGCGTGGTCAAGTATCCTGGGGAACTGTTCAAACTGGGGCCGGGGACGCCGCTGATCAGCGTAGAGTTGGAGGGGGTTTGTACCAAGCTGATGAGTTGGCTTAAGGATGGGGAGCCGCGAATCGGAATGCGCGTTCGGGCCGTGTTCAACACGAAGAAGCCGACGAACACCATTCTGGATTTGGCGTGGATCCCGGCTTGAGTATTGGGGCAGATAGATGGCGGCGACCAAAGAAACTTACGGAGGGGATCCGTTTCCACCATTTGTGCGCGAGCTGGTGGAGGCGGATCTGAATATCGACGGCCTGTACGGATGGCGGCTTCCCATGGAGGGAGGGGTGCTGTTGTTCATGGCTGCGGACCGCGACGTGATTGTGCCGGAGCATCAGCACGGCGCACAGTGGGGAGTGGTGCTTTCCGGGGAGATGGAGCTGATGAGCGAAGGAAGCGAAAGGGTCTACCGACGTGGGGACGCGCATTTTATTGATGCGGCCGTTCCGCATTCGGCCAAGATCCGCAGAGGTTGGAGGGCGCTGTACGTGTTTTTGAACCCCGGACCTGGCGAGGTTCGGGCTGACTGCTGAACATACCGTGCGTCGCAATATCGCGTGGTCGGATGCCCGCGATTGGGGGCGGATGGTTGCGGGCGCTGTCGGTGGGGCCGGAGGATGCGAGAGTTCATCACAGGCAATCAGGCTGTCGTGCGCGGCGCGATGCGCGCCGGATGCGACTTCTTTGCCGGATATCCGATTACACCGGCCAGTTCGATTCTTTCCGAGATGATCGCGTCGTTGGGCAGCCGCCCGGGGAGGGCGGTGCAGACGGAGGACGAAATCGCCGCGATCGGTTGCTGCATTGGGGCCGCCATGACCGGAGCGAGGGCGCTGACCGCGACATCGGGACCGGGACTGAGCCTGTACAGCGAGAACATCGGTCTGGCACAAATGGGAGAAGTTCCACTGGTAATCGTGGACTGTCAGCGCATGGGCCCGGCTACCGGCGGCGCGACTTCAACAGGCGAGGGCGACGTGGTCTTCGCCCGGCACGTCACGTCTGGGAGCTATCCTTTGCCGGTGTTGTCGGCTGCGGACGCCGAGTCGGCGTATTGGCTGACCTATGAGGCCTTTCGGATTGCGGAGCGCCTGCGTACGCCGGTCATCGTGTTGTTGTCCAAGGATATTTCGCTGACGCGGCAGACTTGCGATCTGGACGCGATCGACCTGCCAACTCTTACGCCTCGAAGCACCGGAGGGCAGAGCGGTTCGACGAGACCCTATCGCGTGGACTCCCTGAAGAGCGTCCCCGATTTCGTTCCGATTGGCGGTTCCGCGCCGGTGCGGTTTACGGGTTCCATTCACGGCGAGGACGGCCTGCTCACCGCGAATCGTGGAGCCATCGATCGGAAGTTGTCGCACCTGAAAGAGAAGATCGCGGCGAACGCGGACTTGCTTGAATATGTGCGCAACGATCTGGACGCCGACGCGGAGACGTTGGTCGTTTCCTACGGCCTGGCTGACGGGGCCGCAAGAGATGCCGTCGCGGAGCTTCGGGATTCCGGTTCGCGCGTTTCGCACCTGACGTTGTATTCGCTATGGCCGATGCCGGAGAGAGCGATCCAAAAAGCGCTGACGGCGCGGATTCGGCGAGTCGTTGTGCCCGAACTGAACATCGGGTTGTATGCCGATGAGTTGCGACGCCTGGTGAAAGACGCGGACATCGAGTCGTTGACGCGCATCGATGGTGGATTGATTCATCCGCGAACGATCGCGGCGGCTGTCTGCAACGCGGAAGCCGCCGCCAAGTTGGTGGAACGCGACGAAAGGGGCCGGTCATGTCAGTCCTGACAACGCTCAAGGACGAGATGTGCTACTGCCCCGGTTGCTCGCACGGGCTGGCCCTGGAACACCTCGGGGAGGCGATCGACCGGCTGGGCGTGCCGCGCGAAAAGGTGTGCCTCGTGTCAGACATCGGATGCGTCGGCACCGCGGACCGATATTTCAATTGCCATACGTTCCACGGTCTACATGGTCGATCAATCACCTATGCGGAGGGGATCAAGCGCGCCAGGCCCGACCTGCTGGTCATCGTGTTGATCGGCGATGGGGGGTGCGGGATCGGGACCGCGCATTTGGTGCACGCCGCTCGCCGCGGCGTGGGCATCAAGATCGTCGTATTCAACAACTTCAATTTTGGCATGACCGGCGGGCAGCATTCGCCGACGACGCCGGAGCGGGCGCGAACCACGACGACGCCCGGCGGCGCGGTGGAACATCCCTTCGACATTTGTGAGACGGTCGCGGTCAGCGGCGCGGGGTACGTGGCCCGATGCGGAGTGTTTGACCCCAATTGCGTGGAGCGCCTCGAAGCGGCGCTTCGTTACTCAGGTTTTTCGCTCGTCGACCTCTGGGAGTTGTGCGTCGCGTACTATGTTCCGGAGAACAAGTTGACCCGGCCGGGATTAAAGGAGCTTTCGGCGCGGCTGCATATGCCGTTCGGTCTAGTTCGTGAGCGGCCGCCGAGGCCTGGTGCGGCGAGCGCGGACGGTGAGGCCGAACGGAAGCGACCTTCGTCGCCCGAGGCCATTTCGCTGCCGTGGTGCGGGCGAAGGGAAGTCTGCGTCGCGGGGTCTGCCGGTCAGCGAATTCGGTCGGCAGCCGGAGTGATCGGGGAGATGGCGGTCGCAGCCGGGTTGCACGTTGTGCAACAGGACGACTTTCCCATCACCGTGCGCAAGGGGCACTCCATATCGAACCTCATCGTCTCATCGGGACCGGTTCATTATACCGGCGTCGAATCGCCGCACTTGATGGTCCTTCTGAGTCAGGACGGACTTTCTCGACTTCCCATCCTTGGTGTACAAACGGAAGGCAGCCTGCTGGTGGTGGACGAGTCGCTGGGAAGCGTTCCGCCCGCCGCACGAACGATTCGAGTTGATCTTCGCCGCATCGAAAAAGAGTCCGGTAAGCAGACAGCCGCGCTGGCCTGCCTCGTTATGGGGGTGATCGAGGCGGGTTGGATCAGCGCGGAACGTATCTTGCAGGCTGCCCAGCAGGCGCTCGTCGGACGGTACCGCGAGGAGAACCTGCGAGCGATTCGCGTCGGCGTCGATTGGCAGCAGTCCCTTTCGGAGCGATCGCCGGCGACGCCGGCGGCGTCCATGTGAGGTCGATCATGATCCGCGAATCCAGAATTGATCGCGTTCTTAACCGGTTGCAGGCGCATTTTGGAAGCCACGTCATCATCCGTCCTCCCGCCAGCGCCGCCGAGCTTGCTCAGCTTGAGGCGTTGGTGGGTCCGATGCCGCGAGAGCTGATGATCTTCCTCATTACCTGCAACGGGTTGCGCGTGGAGGTGCAGGACACCAAGCGGGAGCAGCACCTCTGGCACATCGAGGAGATCCTGAGTTGCCTTCTAACCGCAGCCGATCCGACGATTCCCGCGGGATTCCTGCCCATTCGCGGTGACGTGACCGGGCAGCGGGATTGGCTGGCCCTGTCGGTCAACAAGGCGCACGGGTCGGTGGTGCGCTGGGATCCGTGGTCGCCGCAGTCCGAGATCGTCGCGTCGTCATTCGGGGCGTACGTGGAGGCGTGGACCCAATACCTCACCGAACAATTTCAGCCGAACGGGACGCCGACCGGCGGTCCGGCAGCGGCGTTCGACGCCAAATTCGTTGCGCGAACGGACGAAACTCTGCGGACCCTGCGGAGCGATTCGGCGATCGCCGCTTGGTTGAAGGGGTTGGAGCATCCCGTCAGTTGCGGCGAGGGTGTGGAATAGCGGGGGGCGGCCAGGGACCGCGCCGCGGCTCAACGAAGGCGATGTGACATCGGGCCGCGACTTGGTGTACACTTCGCCGCGATGAATGAATCGCGGAAAATTCGGTTGACCGATTACGCCAGTTGCGCCGGGTGAGCGGGCAAGCTCCCGATGGGGGCCTTGGCGCAGGTGCTGCGCGGCATGCGGTTTCCCTCCAACCAAAACCTGTTGGTTGGAACGGAACTTTTTGACGACGCGGGCGTGTATCGCCTGGATGCGTCGACGGCCTTGGTCTTGACCGTGGACTTCTTCCCGCCGCTGGTGGACGACCCCTATTCGTTCGGACGGATTGCAGCCGCCAATGCATTGTCCGACGTGTACGCGATGGGCGGGCGGCCCGTCGCGGTCCTCAACATCGTCGGTTTCCCGGATGACAAGCTGCCGATCGAGGTTCTGGCGGACATACTTCGCGGCGGAGCGGAGCGAATCGAGGCTGCGGGGGCGGTCGTCGCGGGCGGGCACACCGTCCGCGACGCGGAGATCAAGTACGGTCTGGCGGTCACGGGCATCGTCCACCCGGACAGCATTGTTACGAACGCGGGGGCCAAACCCGGCGACGTTTTGATCCTCACCAAACCCATCGGCAGCGGCGTGCTGACGACCGCTGCAAAGCGGGGCAGGATCGACGAATCGCAGATGCACGATGCGATCGAGGCCATGACGGAATTGAACGCTGCCGCGTGCCAGGCGGCGCTGGAAATCGGCGTCCACGCCTGTACGGACATTACCGGATTCGGGCTGATCGGCCACGTCCACGAAATGGCCTCAGCCAGCAAGGTGACAATCAAGCTGAATGCCCCTGCTGTCCCGCTTTTGCCCCTGACCTTGGAGCTTGCCCGAGAAGGGATCGTGACCCGCGCTCACAAGTCGAATCTGCAATACGTCGGGGAGAATCTTCGAGCGGTCGCGGCGGATGACACGCTGGTGAAAGTGTTGGCTGATGCCCAGACGTCGGGAGGACTGCTGCTGTCGGTGGCGCCCGATCGCGCCTCAGGTCTTCTCGAAGCACTTCGGACTCGGAAAACGCCCTGTGCCGCGCGGATCGGCACGGTGGAAGGGCCGTCGGGCGGTACGGTCGTTCTCATCTGATCGCCCGGGAAACTCGCCATTCTTGCGGACCCACCTCTTGCACGTATTGACGAGCGAACCAGAGGTTCACCGGAGATTCCATGCGGCTCACGGATACGGCAATGATTGCGCAGCCGCGACCGCCCCATAAGTTGCACGCGCACACCAGCGTCCATCGGGATGGACCATCAAAGTTGGACATTGCTTCCAAGGCCCGGTGGCCGGTCGTCGGCTTGTAATCGACATTCATGTGCGGGGACCTTGGCGTGCGCACTCCGAATTGGACCGCGCGGGTTCCGAATTCTTGACCGCCGGTTGGAGCCTTCCGGTGCCGACTGCTCGACGCCCAAGGGGAAGAGGTAGCCTGGGGGCATGGAGGTGGTTTTGACGGACGTCCTCTCAGACAGCGTAAAGCGCACACCGGTCCGGTGCAGGTCGGTTCGGTGGTACGTCAGCTCGATTACGGTCATCGCCGTGGCTGGGCTGTGCGCGCTGGCGCTGACCAGCGGCTGGCTGGTGCGGCGCCAGGGGGCAGTTGCCCGTCAAATCATCGCTCGCCAGAACCAGGCCTGGTTGGCGGAGATCGCGCGGGAACGCATTGACCTCTGGACAGGCCTCCTAGAGGCGGCGGATCCCCAAGATGACAACGACGTACCGTTCCTCTGTCAGGTCGCCGACTTAGCCGCACTCGCCCTGCGAAGGATGTCCCAGACGGGCGAGGGAACGACCGTTCGGGACGCGCAACCGGCGCGACTGATTGAACTGTTCGACGCGACCACGGCGCCGCTGCGTTCCCTTGACGGGGAGTCGGCGAGCATTGAGGCACGCGCCGCGGCACTTGGCCAAGTTCGCGGACTGGCGCCGTCATTCGTTCAGGCGTTGGCTGAGTACCTGGGGGCCCAGGAATCCTTCTCCGACGAAGCCTCCGCGGTGTCGAGGTCGTCGCGGACGTGGGCGATGTGGATCATTGGGACGCTTGCAGCGGCGTATCTGTCGGCACTGCTGGCCGGGCAACATCGTGCGGCGCGATCGCTGGTCGCACCGCTTCAGTCGCTGGCCGACGCAGCCCAGCGGGCCATGGAACAGGAGCAGCCGTTTGCGCTGGAGCCTGCCGGTCCGCGAGAAGTCCGTACGGTGACGTCGGCCATCTCGTCATTCATCGCGCTGCTGGAGACGCGGGTCGCGGAACGCACGGCGGCCCTGCACGGGGTCAACAGCAACCTGCGGATGCTAAACGTCAACCTGCAGAAAGAGATGGCGCTTCGCCGGTCGGTGGAAGACCGACTTCGCCACGACGCGCTGCACGACGGACTGACCATACTACCGAACCGCCACCTGTTGTTGGACCGTCTCCATCGGTCCGTGGAGCGGGCGCGACGGCATCCCGACTACCGCTTCGCACTGCTGTTCCTGGACCTGGACAATTTCAAGAACATCAACGACAGCCTTGGTCACAGCACCGGCGATGAGCTGCTCGTCGAGGTCGCCCAGAGGTTGACGAACTGCCTGCGCGGCATGGACACGGTCAGCCGTTTCGGCGAGCACACGACGGCGCGTCTCGGAGGTGACGAGTTTGTCGTCCTGTTGGACGGCGTCCGCGACGCACGGGAAGCGGTCGGCGTCGCCGAAAGAATGCAAGAGCAGCTCGCGGTTCCCGTGGAGTTAGGCGGTCAGCAGGTCACGATCAGTGCGAGCATCGGCATCGCCCTTTACGACGACGTCGCCGTCGACCCCGAAGAGATTCTCCGCGACGCAGACACCGCCATGTACCGTGCCAAGCAGGCGGGTAAGACCCAACATGCTATCTTCGACAAGACCATGCACGCCGCGGCCAAGAGTCGGCTGAAACTTGAGAACCATCTGCGGGCGGCGTTGGAAAAGGGACAACTGGAACACTTTTACCAGCCGGTCGTAAGGCTTGAGAGTGGGGAGATTACCGGTTTCGAGGCGCTGCTTCGATGGAACCACCCGGACCACGGACTGATGTCGCCCACCGATTTCATCCCGTTGGCCGAGGAAACGGGGTTGATCGTTCCCATGGGGCGATGGGCCATGGAGCAGGCTTGCCACCAATTGCAACGCTTGCAGCGCCGCCTCCCGCCGGACCGCACGATCACCCTGGGGCTCAACATCGCCAAGCGTCAATTGCTCGCCGACGGCTTCTGCGACGACCTCTCACGTGCCTTGCAGAAAGCCGGCGTTGAGCCGCGACTGTTGCAGGTGGAGGTCACGGAATCGACGGTCATCGATGTCTGCTCGCGTATTCCCAAGATTCTAGAGCAGGTCAAGGAACTGGGCGTCGAACTTCACATGGACGATTTCGGAACGGGATACTCGTCCCTAAGCTGCCTGCATCAATTCCCGATCGATGCGTTGAAAATCGACCGATCGTTCGTCAAGAACATGGGCAACGATCATGATTACGCGGCGATTGTGCAGGGAATCATGACGCTGGCCCGCAATCTTGACCTGGAAGTGATCGCCGAGGGAATCGAGGATGCTGCGGAACTCGCGACGTTGTTGGCGCTGGATTGTCAGTTCGGGCAGGGGTATTACTTCTCCAAGCCGGTCAGCTTCTCGGAGGCGATGGCCATGCTGTTGTCCCCGCCGCCGTGGACGGGTTCGCTCGGCCCGCTCGTCGGGCCTGTCGGGATGGCAGGACGAAGCGGCTCGTGAGGAGATCGTCGCGAGTCGCTCGCGCCGTTACCAGCAATCGGTGCCTCCAACGTGAAGCACGGAAGGTGCTACCCGCCGCTTGGGGAGGGTCCGGAAAGCATGGATGCCGACCACGCCGGCGGAGAAACAATCGGCGTCGCGAGTTGCCCTGCCTCGGTACGAAACTGAACAATCTCCCGAAGAATCCGGGCGCAGGTGCGCAGGGGAAACCTGCCCAAAAATGATTGACCGGCCGTCCGCCGCTCGAACGTCGATTCCACTTCCCCAACGACGTACCCGCGAACATGGGCGGCGACGCCGAGGAAGCTCTGAAAGTATCGGTAGTCGCGCCGATGGGAGAGGATCTCGGTCAGGACCGCCCGGCGGGTGAGGATGAACCCGGATTTTGCGTCGCCAAGGCTCGAACCGAACGCCAGGTTCAGCAGCCAGTTCAGCCCACGGCTCATCAGCAGCCGACTCCAATCCGAATACTTCGGACGTCGAACAGCCTGCACAATGTCGGGCAACTCCTGAAGATAGCCCCGATACAAGCGCGGAATGTCCTCCGGGGGGTTCTGCAGATCGGCATCAATCAAGCAGATTAACTCGCCTGCGGTTGCCGCCAAGCCTGTTTTCCATGCGGCCTCGATTCCGCGGTTGCACTCATGCCGAACGCCGCGAACTCGTGCATCCGCCCGGCTTCGAAGCACGATCCGTTCCCATGTCCCGTCCGTACTGCCGTCGTCGACGAGCACGAGTTCCGCCGTCGTGCGGAGTTCGTCGAACGCCCGAAGGGTTCGATCGGCCAGCGCGTCCACGTTGCCTGCCTCGTTGAGGCATGGAGCGATCACCGAGAGCGTGATCGAATCCGGTGGGCCATGAGTGGATGCTGAGTGAGCCGTAGCGAGGTTCATTCCGGCGCCCTCCGAACGGAATATGCGGAGGCAAGCGGACGGCGTCGCTGCGCCGGCAACACCTCGTCCACCTTCATCGACCGCGGTTGCATCGCCTCACCCTGGCCCGTTGACCCGAAGCCCAGGAGAGCCTTGATGCACTCCGCGGTCATCAGGGCGTTCCAATGCCGGCGATCAAAGCTTCGTATTCCGTGCATCCACTGATTGATCGGCGTCGGCAGACCGTCTTTGATCGCCCGGGTAAGCACCGCGGATCCGGGCGGAAGGAGCTTCTGGGCGGCGCGGTGGACGATCCATTTGCCCTGTCCGTCGCGCACGCGAAGCGAATCGTCCAGCGAGAAGGCGAACTCGACCAGCCGATGGTCCAGGAACGGGCACCGGTTTTCCACGCCGTGGGCCATGCACATCCGGTCCGCCATCTGCAACAGCGGTTGCAGGAACACGCGGCTCTCCACGTAACAGACGTTGTCCAGCGTGGTGCGATGCGGATCCCAATAATGCGTCAGGAACATCTTCATCATGGCCGCACCGGACAGGCCGTTGCGCGAGGCCATCCGGCAGAACCGGTCGAAGTCGCTGCCCTGGTAGCGCTCCAGCATCGAAGCGTAATGATTTCGCTTGGCGTCTGCGGAGCCGCTGGCGTCGGAGAGTAGGAACTCGTTGCGCACGTATCCCGCGAACAATTCGTCCGATCCCTCGCCGGAGAGCACGACTTTGTACCCGGCGCCGCGCGCGGCCTCCGCCAAACGATACAGCGGAAACACGCTGAACGACCCCGTCGGCATCTCCAGGTGATAGGCGAGTTTCGGAAGATCCCGCAGGAACTCCTTCCGCGTCGGCCGCACAAAGTTCGCGCGGATGCCCAGGCGGCCCGTCAGGTCGGAAACGTAGCTCTCCTCGTTAACCGTCTCGCGGAACTCGTCGAACTGGCAGGTGAACGATTCCTCCACCCCGCTGAGCTTCGCGATCAGCGAGGAGTCCAGCCCCCCCGCGAGAAACAGGGTGACCGGGACGTCGCACCGCAGACGTAGCCGGACCGCGTCCTCCAAAAGCCCGATGAACGTGTCGACCGCCTGTTTCTCGTCGCCGATGCGCCGCGAGACCTGCCGCTCAATGTCCCAATAGGAACTGACCCGGCATGTGCCGCGCCGCGGATCGTAGGTCAGGCAGTGTCCCGGCGGCAGGGCACGAACGTTGCGATACAGGGTGTGCTCATTGAAGCAAAACTCAAACAGGTCGAACAGTTCACACGAGACGAACTCGAGGTCGGAAAACGCTTTGACCTCCGAAGCGAATTCAAAGGATCGCTCGTCGCAGCGATAGAAGAAAGGCTTCTTCCCCATGCGGTCGCGGGCGCAGAAGAACCGTTGCCCGTCCCAGATCGCCAGCGCGAACATCCCGTTGAACTTCCCAAGGCAGTCCGGACCCCATTGCAAATACGCCGCCAACGCCACCTCCGAGTCGGTGTTCGTCTGAAACTCCCAGCCGAACGTCCGCAGTTCGGAACGCAGTTCGAGATAGTTGTAGACCTCCCCGTTCAGTACGATTGCGCTTTCTCCAATTCGGACGGGGAGATCAATGTTGCGGTGATCGACAATGTTCAACCGGGTTTGCCCAAACGCCGCGACGCCGTGGCCGGGAACTTCCACGAACAGCAACGATTGCTGATCCGGACCGCGGTGTCGCAACCGCGCCAGGCTCGCCTCGTTAAACTGAGTGTTCAACCCACCGAGCAGGCCGCACATGGTCAGGTCTTCCTCGCCCGACAACTGATACCCGCCTCCTGCACGTCCCACGCCTGGATCTCCCAACCTTGGGCGAACCAGGCGCGAAACTCCGACGGTTCAAACCGATGACAGTTCTCAGGGTGATACCAGTCGAAGTTGACCACGTTGTTGGTGAAGAAATCGAATTCGTCGTTCCAAAAGCATTTCAGAACGTTCCAGTGGAAAAATCGTTGCAGGTCGATCGGGCCCTTCTTGATGCCCAGAAGGGGAATGTCTTCCTCAACGTCCACGGTGATCTTCAGGCTCGCCAGCGATCGGCCGAGCTTGGTGATCGGTTCGCAGACCTTGAGAGCCTCCTTGACCGGCAAGGCCCGAATCTTGTCGCGGACGTAGTCGTCGGTGAACTCGCGGACGGCTGCTTTCTTGCGATAGACGTAACAGCAGATGTCGCCGCCGCGACGGAGCTTGCGCGAAAGCGCCTCAAACGCCATGCGTGGATCCGGCGTGTGATGGATGACCTGGTCGCAGTTGACGAAGTCAAGGAAGCCGTCCGGAAACGGCAGCGCGTGAATGTCCGCGTGAAGAAACTCGACGCGCTCGGATTGCCCTCGTCGTCGGCAGTTGCTGAGCGCGTCCCAGGCGGTGTCCACCGCGAAGACAACGGCATCCGAACTATCCGCCAGATTGATCGCGTCGCGACCCGCCCCTGTCCCAGCGTCCAGAGCAAAGCGCACGCCTTGCATCGCCGCACGGAGACCGGCGAGGTCCAGAAAGCCGTAACGCTGCAAATACCAGTCGGTGTAGAACCGGTGGGTGTGTTCTCTGTAGTAGTCGTGTGTCGCCCATTTTTGCCGGAACGATTCAACGGTCTGCGATTCAAGGACCGTGGCGTCGACGAAGCTGGCGATCCCGTCGCGAATCGCGTACGACCGCCCGGAGTCCGCTGCCAGTCTCCCCTCCAACACTTCGTCCCCGTCCAGCCGAGTTGCCTCCAGATGGAGGGCCTCTCCCGTCGCGGGGCATCGCAGGTTGGCGATCAGCGTTCGGCGCATCAGGAAATCCTCGGAGCACCCACCGCTGCAATCGCCCGGGCCGGAGCCGGTCTTGCTCGGCGGTGATGGATTTTCGGACGTTGGACGACCCGTCTTGAGGATGCGCCGGGAACCTCGATGGAGCTTGGTCCTGGCTGCTCCGCAGAAACGGACCCTTTCGTTGGGAGGAGGCCGGCGCCGGGATGGTTGTCGAAACCTGTCGAGCAGCCTCTGGGTTCAGCCCTGGTCGCCGGCCCGCGGCCACACGCACCGTGCCGAACCGCCCTGCGCCCGGGAGAATCGTGAAGTGCTTCGCCTTATTGAGCCGGCCGGGACGCTTGCTATAATCCCGCGAACCTGCCATCCGCCGGATCGGACAACGGTTCAGACGCCCGCGGATTCTGACGTGCAGCAAGGAGGGCTTCCATGGCTGATCTGACCAATGAGTACCCGACCACGATCGGACCGGACGCGCTGTTCAAAGGCGAACTCCAGTTCGAGAAGGGCATGCGTCTTCTGGGCAAGTTCGAAGGCACCATCGCCAGCGACGGGCAATTGATGGTTGCCGAGGGGGCGACGTTGAACGGCGACGTGAAGGCCGGTTCCATTCGCATCGACGGCCACGTGAAGGGCAACGTCAATGCCGGAGAGAAAATTCAACTATCCGCTTCCGCCCGACTGGAAGGCGATCTGCAGACCGGTCGACTCGAGGTCGCCGAAGGGGCCGTCCTCATCGGACGGTGCACGGTCGGCGTCGGGCCTGACGGGCGTAACCTGCGAGAAATGCGATCGGCAAGCCGTTCCGCGGATTCCGTTCCCGTCGCCAAACCGAAGGGCGCGGAAACGATGACCGCCGCGCCGGTGGCCGTCAAGAAGTAGTTGATCCACGCACATAAGCCGCCAAGGCCCACCCCAACGGGCGGAGTCCCGTGGCCACGGCGGAGATGGAAGTCTGCCCATGCGGCTAGGCGTGAATCCGCGCGGAGGCGCGGTCAAGCAGGTGGTGTGTAACTACTGCGGCAAGTCGAGCGAGGTTGCTCGGCGGGCGATGTCCATCTTCTGCCCGCACTGCCACAAGCGGCTCATCCTCGAAGACTACAAGATCGCCACCTACTACGCCGTACGAGAGTTCTACACTTGCGGCGAAGTGGTCGTGGAGAAGGGCGGCCAAGTCGTCGCGGGAATCAGGGCCGCCACGCTCACCGTCAAGGGCGTGGTGCAAGGCAACGCCGAGGTGCGCGGACTGGTGAAGCTCACGAAAACAGGCTCGTTCAAGGGGGAACTCTCCGCGCCGAGCCTGGCCGTCGAAGCCGGCGGAAAGTTCGACGGGTTCGTACGCATTGGACCACTAGCTTCGCCCCAATAGTCGACGGAGTCTGCCGTTCACCGGCCGCCGCGAAACCGCGGCGCCGACTCCACTCCGATGGCTCCCGTCGCCTTATCGTCGATGAATACGCTTGTTTGAGCGCTAGTACCAGGGCAAAAATGGCCGACGCGCGGGCGGTGTTGGACCGTCCGCGCGTCGCCCGTCCCCGCTCACCGGTGTGCAATCTCTCTTGATCGGCTGGCCGACCCTACGCGGCCTAGAACATGCTCCACAACAACTGGTTCGTGACCTCGTGGTGGAACATGACCTCCTCGCGTTTGACCAGCTTCCCCAGATCCTTCGGGCAGCGGTCGGCCGCCCGCTGCTTCAACTCCGTGTACTTCGTGTGTGCGTTTTCGCCCAGCACCTCCACGGCGAGCCGGCTGGCCTTGAACAGCCGGATGGCGTCGTAAATGTTGTCCGGCAGAAATCGCGTACGGTAGCGTTTCCCCTCATTGTCCGACGCGTCCGGAAGATCGCCCTCGAGTCCCGCTCGGAGCAACGTGTAGAAAGTCATGTACGGGTTGGTGTCCGGCGCCACCGAGCGAAACTCGATCCGCGCGGTGCGCTCGTTGCCCAGTGGAATACGAATCATCGCCGCCCGGTTGGTCGCCGATGCCTTGATCTGGTTCGGCGCCTCGAACGCCGGATCGAGACGTCGATAGGCGTTGACGCTCGCATTGAGTACCAGGCAGACGTCGGTCGCGTTGTTCAGGATGCGATCGACGAAGTTCCATGCGTATTCTGACAGGCCGTCCTGGCCGCTCTTGTCGTAAAACAGGTTCTTCCCGTTGCGGTTCAGCGACATGTTGCAGTGCATGCCGCTGCCGTTGACCCCCGCGACCGGCTTGGGCAGGAACGAAGCCGTCATGCCCATCGCCCGTGCCACCTGGCGGCACGTCAGCTTGTAGAGCTGAATCAGATCGGCAGCGACCACGCCCTCGGTATAACCGAAGTTCATCTCGAACTGCGACGGCGCGACTTCGGGATGGTCCTTCTCGTTGCCGAAGCCCAGCGATCGCTGCACCTCCGCGGAACGGTCGATGAACTGCCGCAACGGATCCTGCGGAAGCGAGTGGTAGTATCCGCCCGTGGAGATGAACTCGAATCGGCTGGTCTCGTGGTAGCGCCGCTCCGCGTCCATGTCCTTGAACAAAAACCCTTCGATCTCCGGCGCGACGTGGAGAACCATCTTCTCGTTGCGATGAAGCTGTTCGAGGAAAATCCGCAGTCGCGAGCGAAAGTCCATCGGATACGGCGAGCCGTCGTGTCCGCACACCTCGCCGAACACGATCACTTTCCCCGGTCCAAAGACGTCGGCCGGCAGCCAGTAAAACGCCGGCCAATCGACCTTCAACCGCAGGTCCGATTCACTGATCTCCGAGAAACCCCGGATCGACGAGCCGTCGAAGGTGAGGTTGTCGGCGGACTTCAACAGGAACTTCTTGTCGTAGTCGAGCATGTGAAAGCGGCCCTCAAGGTCCGAGAAACAGACCGTGACCGCCTTCAGACGCTTCTCGTCGGCGAGGTACTTCCGCCGCGATTCTTCGATGATCTCCGCCGACACGCGTTCGAGACGCTGGCGCTTGGCCTCGAGGTTCATCTCCTCCAACTCGTCATAAGGAATTGCCAGAAAGTTTCGCAGCCCGTTGATCTCCGCGTTCATTCTGCCTCGCTTCCGTTACGCTCGCATTTATCGGACCTGGCGGCACGTGCGGCCAGTATCCACGACTGGTGTCCATGATAGCAGGTTTATCATTGGAAGAAATCGTTGTCAAGTAAAATTAGCTCGTTCTACTATAGTTAACATCACTTTTATGTTAATGACTTGACTCGCAGGGCGTAACCTCCGGCGTTGACAGCGGTTGTGCACGGCGATAGGGTACGCCAAAGGATGCGTTGGTCGGTACCGCGGCTGCCCCTCCCGGAAGTTGGGCGGCCGGTTTTTTTGCGCGCCATCTAGGGTAAACCAACCCGCGAGGGAAGGGTGCGCGGCGAGGAGCACCGTGGCCAGAGGCTTGATTCACCACGCTTGCGTGTTCGGTTTGGGTTGGGGGGATGAGGGCAAGGGAAAGGTCGTCGACCTCCTGTGCCCGGCGTTCGATGCTGTTGTTCGATACAACGGCGGAGCCAACGCCGGCCACACCGTCTGCGTCGGCGCCGAAAAATTTGCCATGCACCTGCTGCCCGCCGGCGTTCTCCACGGACACATGACCGCAATCATCGGGCCGGGCGTGGTCGTCGATCCGAACATGCTCCTTTCCGAGATTGACGGCTTGACTCAGCGCGGAATGGACGTGGCCGATCGCGTCAAGGTCAGTGAGCGTGCCCACCTGGTACTTCCCTACCACAAGCTCGAGGATCAACTCGCGGAACAGGCCGCGGGAGTCGGGGGGCGCATCGGAACCACGGCCCGCGGAATCGGTCCCTGCTACGCCGACAAGATGCGTCGCTCGACGGCAGTGCGATTCGCTGACTTGGTTGGCGAGATCGGCCTGGATGATCGCGTTCGTCGTGTCGTCGCGGGCCGGTCCGCGTCACTCCGGGCGATGTTCAACGGCGACGGTGGCTTGGATGTTGAAGGTGTGCTTGGTGATCTTCGCGTCGCGAAGGAGCGACTGGCGTCCAACGTCTGCGACACGACGGCCCTGTTGCGCGATCATGCGGCCTCGGGAAGGGCGATTCTTTTTGAGGGGGCCAACGGGATTCTCCTCGACGTCGACCACGGAACCTTTCCATTCGTCACCTCGAGCAGTACGGGTCCCAACGGGATAGCGTCGGGGGCGGGCGTGCCGCCGTCGCTTCCCATGGCCGTGATCGGCGTCGCCAAAGCGTATTCGACGCGCGTCGGGTCCGGGCCCTTCGTCACCGAGCTGAAAGACGCCGTGGGCAATCGCATTCGCGAACGGGGTCACGAATACGGGACCACAACGGGGCGGCCCAGGCGCTGCGGATGGTTCGACGCCGTCGCGTGCCGATACGCGGCTGAGCTTGGCGGTGTCACCGACGTGGCCCTCCTCCACCTCGACACGCTGACGGGCTTCGAGGAAATCGGCATTTGCACAGCCTATCGCATTGCCGGTCGCACCGTTCGCAGCCTTCTCGCAAGCGCCGCCGAGCTGGAAGGGGCGGAACCGGTCGTCGAGTTCGTACAGGGTTGGACGGAAGA
>JBBTCJ010000012.1:0-23853 GCA_038043285.1 Planctomycetota bacterium
GCGACGAAGCGGACGTCAAAGTACTGCGTCTCGTTGCTCCCGACGCGGATGACTTCCCCGGTTTCAAGCGTACGCAGCAGCTTGGCCTGCATGGGCAGGGGCATGTCGCCGATTTCATCGAGAAACATGGTTCCGCCGTCGGCCGCTTCGACCAGGCCCTTGCGGTCCGCGACCGCTCCGGTGAAGGCGCCTTTGAGGTGTCCGAACAATTCGCTTTCCAGCAGCGTCTCGCTGACCGCCGCGCAGTTGAGCACCTTGAACGGTTTGCCCGCCCGGGGGGAATTGAGATGAACCGCCTGGGCGAACAGCTCCTTGCCCGTCCCCGTCTCGCCGACGATGAGCACCGTGCTCTTGCTTCGCGCGAGCTTGGTCAGCCGCTTGATCTCCCGCTGGATCGAGTCCGACTTGCCGATGATCCCCGCGAACTCGAAGGCGTCGTTCAACTGTTCGCGCAGCAGCTTCGCCTCTCGTGCCGCCAGCGCCTGCCGCGAGGCGCGTTGCACCTTCTCCCGCAGCAAATCAATGTCAATCGGCTTGATGAGATAGTCGTAAGCCCGGTAGTCGTTGTCCTGGCTGAGCGCGTCGCGGGCGAGTTGTTCGCTACCGTAGGCGGTGATGAGGATCACTTCCGTGGCCGGGTTGGCGCGCTTGGCCTTCTTCAGGACGTCCATCCCCGTGACCCGACCGCCGAGCTTGAAATCAGTCACCACGACGTCGGGCGGACGGGCCTCAATGCTGTCGATGGCGGAGGCCCCATCGCCGACCACGTTGCAGGCGAACGGACCGCAGGAAAGGGCCTCGGCGATCGCCTCGCCGTGGGCCCGATCATCCTCGACGATCAGCACAAACGCCGACTTACTCATGCGTCGAGCATTCTAGTGCTCAGCTAGCCCTAAATCGAGGGGTTGATTCTCTGGACAGCACCGTGAAAACAAGCGGCGTCGGACCCCTCAGATCACCGTGGACGGAGCACAAGGGGTCTGTCCATGCTTCTGCGTGCAGATGCGCGAAACGGTCATGTACGTCCCGCAGCTCAAGGGTTCCCCTCACGTTCCGCGCGTGTGGCCGAAGAGATCGATGTGCAGGCGGGGGCAGTATCGGAACCCGCGTTTCTTGCACCATTCCGCTACCCAGGGGCCACGGGCGTCAAGCTCGGCCGTGGTCGTTCCTTGCGGCATGAGCAGGACGTCCGATGGATCATAGTGGCCCAAACGAGCAAGCAGATCGTCGATCTCATGGATATCTTCCGGGGCATCGACGACGAACTTCAGTTGGTAATCGCCCGCCGTTGATCGCAACCCCTCCTCACCCTGCCCTCTCCCCCCTTGGGGGAGAGGGGTCTCGATCTGGGCGCTTCGGTCGGGGGCACGAGTCTCGACTTGGGTACCCGGCTTAGAGTCAGGGGTCGGCGGCTTGGGGCCCAGGTTCATCAGGCGGCGGATCACGTCGATCCGCAAACGATTACACTCGTGCGCGTCGGCGAAGCGGCCGTCGTCTCGTTCCCACGGCGTTGAGTTGCCGAGCTTGGGGCTGATGCTCATCAGGTCGCACGCAACGTCGGCGAAGACGGTGGCCGCGGTCTCGATCGTGAGGTGGTAGCCGCCATCCTTGATCCGCCGTGTCAACTCGGACACGCCGTCAACGATGAGCGGTTCGCCTCCGGTGAGCACCGCGTAGCGCGTCGGGAAGTCGCTGAGCCGCTCGACGATTTCGTCCATCGACATGTCCTCGCCTTCGGGCGACCAGGACGTGTAGGGCGTGTCGCACCAGGTGCATCGCAGGTTGCAGCCGGTAGTGCGAACGAAGGCGCTGGGGATGCCCGCCAGTTTCCCCTCGCCCTGAATGCTGTAGAAGATCTCGCTGATGTTCACGGGGCGTCGTTTGCCTTTGTGTCGGTCGGCGCAGGGACGTCGAACCGCGGCCAACGAAGGAGCAGCTCCAAAGTCAGCAGCGGACGCAAGGGGGGCGCCGGCTCGTCGGAGCCGTCGGACACGTCCAGTTGGTACTCCCGCGTATTCACGACGGTCCTCATTGGGGACGGACTGCAGCGACACAGCACCGTGGTGATGCGCCGGTCCGGGGCGTCGAGGTAGACGTAGGGGCCCATGGGAACGGGGCCGTCCGGCAGGGTGCCCGTGACATATCCCGTGAACCCGCCCCAACCTGATTGACAAGCATATCGTTGACCGGGAAGCGGCTCGCCGAATTGCTCGCGAGCCAGACGTTCGAAGGATTCAGAAACGAAGATAAACGATTCGTTCTCAGCCCAGCGCTTCGCCTGCCAGACGATGGGATAGCCGTCGGGGCCGACCACGATGCGGAGCGTGGCGTCCGCCGAAGTAAACTCGGCTTCCCGCGACGAATAGTTCCAAGTGTAGTCGACGACGGCGAATCGGGCCCCAGCGACGTTTACGGTCAGGACTTCTGCGTGGACCGTGATCATGGCCGACTCGATCGATCGCCGGGTGATGTGCGTGCCCCAGAACGGGCCGGGATCGTCTTCGCCGTCGGCATCCGCGAGTTCGTGGACGATCAATGGGGCCAGCGTCCAGGCCAGGCCGGATTGCTGTTGATCTTTGGGCTTGTAGACCATCGCCCGGGCGAACTCGCGTTCTGTGCGCGCCGCGGCAGCTTGCTCGTTTGGGTGGATCGGAGCGCGAGGAAGGCCGGGCGTGGGCGCTGCCGCACTGGGCGGATTGTCGGTCTGGGCGGCGGCACCTATCAAGCAAGCCGAGAGGGCAACGATCGCTGTCGCGGCGTATTTCCACCGTCCGGTCCGCTTCCGACCACGGGCACGCGCCCCTCGACGGCCTCGCGGGGGATGAAATATTTTGCTCGTTGCCGCCGCCATGGGCATGCGCCTCCACAGATCGCTCGCGGCGACCATCCACCGAAGCTTGCAGGCTCGTCGCTCAGGCCGCTGGTATTTTATCAGAACTGAAACCGTCGGGGAGTAGAACACCCTTCGAGGCAACTCGGTTCCCGGTTGGACGCGGAAGCGTGGCGCGGACTGCGCGTTCGACGGCCGCTGGCCGAACATCGCGTTGCGGGGCAACAAGCGTCGTGCCGGGCTGCCGGCGCTCGGTTGCTCGTTCACGGCCCCGGTCGGCTGACCAGGTCCTGCAGGGCTGACCCGCGCGAAAGGAATCCCAGCGGATCAAACGAGTCCTGTTGGCCTCCCCGGCTGGTTCCGTTCTGTTGAGAATTGCGGTTCATGAATTCGACGCCACTAACGTTGTAGTTCACGCTCACGCCCGCTCGAAGAAAGATGTTGCGGTTGATGAAGTCCTGCACGCGGGTTTCAAAGGTGTCGGGAACCCAGAGAATGTCGCCGGCTGCCAGGGCCACGTTTTCCTCTTCGCCGCAGGCGATTTTGTCCAGATCAAGCCGGACCTGCACTTCGCCGCCGTCAGGTAGACGGTGGATCAATGTGCCCTGGCGTGGAGTGACGTCGGTTCGCAGACCCTGCGCCGCGGCGAGTGCCTGGAGCACGGTCACTTTCGTCCCCGACGGATAGACCTGCGGCGAAGCTCGACGCACCAGGCCTCCCACAAAGAGGGTGTTCGGCGTGGCCGCCTCGACGGTGAGAATGTCGCCGTCTTGCAGCGGGGAAATCGAGAGCGCCGATTGCAATCCGCGCGGATCGGTCAGGTCGAACGTGGCCGACTCGTCGGGTGTGCGAACCCGCCGCAACGTGGCGTTTCCGGAAGCCGCCTCCGACACGCCGCCCGCGGCAACGATGGCGTAGAGCATGTTCCGCTCGTTGCGTTTGAGTTGGGCGAGTCCCGGCTGGGTCACCGCTCCGACCACTAGGACGAAGGTCGCGTCGGGCTCCTTGAGCGCAACGTGGCAGACGGCCTCGCCGTACACCCGCGGAACGTAGGCCGCGCGGATTCGATCCTCGGCGTCCTCGAGCTCCAGGCCGTCGAGGTCGACTGCACCGATGATCGGCAGATCGATCGACCCGTTGCGGTCGACGCGAACGGCGGTCGCAGGCAGCAAGGCTCCCTGCGGACCGGTAAGCGTGACCTCCAGCACGTCGCCCGGGCCGATCTTGTACGGGCCGAGTTGCCGATCCACGTCCGCCGGTGAGCCGGCGGGTTGGTCGCCTGACGCGGCGGTCGTGGTCTGCCGCATCTGGCGGAACTCGTCGAGAGAGATTCGATGGTCCGCCTTGCAGCCGGTGAGCACCAGGGCGGCCACGACGGCGACGGCGATCCTCCAGACCGGAAAACGAGTCTCGGCGACCTGATGATCCGATGGCTTTGCGCGCATGATCCGACTCCCGCGGTTGTTGAACAGCCCGGCGGCGCTCTCTTCCGATCGAACGCTCGTCGTCGTACTTGGACGTTTCGTCCAATGCGGATGAGGTCGTGCAGAAAATCCGCAAGCCGCATGGTCGCGGTGGCCCTCTAATCGAGCGGTTTCACAGGTTCGATAGGTGTATGGCCATCCGTTGGATCCGACGCCCCAGCATTGTCCAGGCCGAATCGGGGAACAGCGGGTGCTACCCAGCCCGACCATTCCGGCGGAACGGATCGGATGCGAGGATTGGCGGGGGCGCTACGGTTTGGAGTCGCAGTCGCAGACGTAGGCTCCGCAGCCGGGGCATCCCTTGCCGTATTTGGCTTCCAGGGCGGCGGTCAGGTTCACGCCGTTGATGTTGGCGAGGGTGGCGAGCCAGGCGACGACGTCGGCGAACTCAGAAGCTTTCTCCTCCGGCGTGCCTTCGCGGAGGGCAGTGGCGAGTTCGCCGACTTCCTCGATCAGCCACATGAAGGTGGCCGGCGTGCCGCGGGAGCGATCCTTCGCCCCATACATCTTGTCGATCAACGCCTGAAGGTCTTGGATGCTCATTGGTTCACAAGTCGTCGAAGGCGGGCAGCGTGTCAAGGATGCACGACCCAGAATGGAGAAAGTCGAACGTCGGCCCGAAAGGTATCCCAAAGGGTTCCCGCAAAACACCGGTTGCCGGCAGGGTCCGCCAAAAACCTATTGCTTCCGGCGGCGGCCAAGTCGGCGGGGTCGCGGCATCCGGCTGGTACGCCGCGTGCAAGCAAGTCCCTGTGGCGCAAGGAGCCGTTTCCATCGTCCGGGGAGGTCATGCTGCGCGCACGGCGCGAGTTGAGGCAGACCGATTGCCGTCGGGGGACTGGTGCGCCTGGAACGTCCCAGCGGCGCGGGAGCATCCAAGTCATGGATCCATCGCGGAGTGCGTGCGTGGCGGCGGCGATCGCCGCCATCCTGCTGTCTCCGCAGCGCTCGTCGGGTCAGGACAACGGCGAGTGCCTGGAATGCCACGGCAAGGTCGGCCTGCAACTGACTCGCGACGCGCGGGAGGTCTCGCTGTACGTTGACGCCCAGCGCCTCGGCGACAGTCTGCACGGCGGACTGGATTGCGTCGATTGCCATATCTCGCTCAAAAACACCAAGAAATACCCGCACGCACCGGTCGACGAGCGGGTTGATTGCTCGGAATGTCACGAGGACGAGAAGGGGCCGATCGCCGCCTACTGGGCCAGCACGCACGGACAGCGGGTGAAGGCGGGCGACGCCGATGCTCCGCGCTGCCAGGATTGCCACGGCCAACACTACATCCTTCCGCTCAAGGATCCGCACTCGGCGGTTTCGCCGTTCAACGTGCCGCGCATGTGCGCGCTGTGCCACGCGGCGGGAGCGGCCGTCGAACGCACGCACGACCTTCCACAGGAACAGGTGTTCCAGCGCTACAAGGACAGCATTCACGGGGAGGGACTCTTCAAGCAGGGGCTGGTGGTCACCGCTGTCTGCACGAGTTGCCATACCGGGCACAATGTCCTTCCTCATTCCGACCCGCGATCGTCGATTCACAAGGACCGAGTCGTGGGCACGTGCATGCAATGTCATGGAATGATCGAGGAGGTGCACCGCAAGGTCGTCGCCGGCGAGCTATGGGAACGACAGGGAGCCGTCCCCATTTGCGTTGAGTGTCATTCCCCGCACGAAGTGCGCAAGGTCTACTATGACACAAACATGAGCAACGCCGATTGTTTGCGTTGCCACGCGGACGTCAACCTCAAGGCCGCCGCCGACGCCCGTCCGCTGTTCGTCGACGCCGAGAAACACGCGAGGTCCGTTCATGGTCGAAGAAACGTTGCCTGCGCGCAATGCCACACCGAGCTTGATCCATCGGACGAATCCCGCCCCTGTACTCCGATCCGTTCGAAGGCCAACTGCGCGTTGTGTCACGAGGCCCAGGTCGCGGACTATAACCGCAGCCGTCACGGACGACTGCATCACGCGGGAGACGCGAATGCGCCGAACTGCGTCGACTGCCACGGAAGCCATGATGTCGTCGAGCACACCGTTCCCGCCGGCGCGTCCACGATGCTTCACACCCTGATCCGCGAATCGCCGACCTTCAGCCGGAACGTTCCGACCCTCTGTGCCAGGTGCCACCGCGAGGGGGCCGCGGCGGCGGTGCGCTATTTCGGAACGGAGGAGCACATCGTCGAGCGCTACACCTTGAGCATTCACGGCAAGGGGCTGCTGGCCAGCGGCCTGACGGTGACCGCCACGTGCACGGATTGCCATTCCCCGCATAAGGAGCTTCCGCACACCGATCCCGAATCGACGGTCAGCGACGCGAACATTGCCGCCACCTGCGGCAAATGCCACGACGGAATCTATGAGCAGTATGAGAGCAGCGTTCATTCGGCACATGGCAATGCAGACTACGAGCAGCGGCGCGTTCGTGGAATGCCGGAGTTGCCACATTGTAACGACTGCCATACCTCGCACAGGGTGGCGCGCACGGACGTGGCCGACTTCAAGCTGGGGATCATGGAACAGTGCGGCAAGTGCCACGCGGAAGTCACGGGAACGTACTTTGACACCTATCACGGCAAGGCGTCAGCTCTCGGCGACACCACGCGCGCAAAATGCTATGACTGCCACGGAGCGCATGACATTCTTCGATCGGATGATCCGAAGTCCCGATTGTCCCGCGGGAACATCGTGCAGACGTGCGCCCAATGCCACCCCGGATCACACCGCCAATTCGCCGGCTATCTGACCCATGCCACGCATCACGATCCGAAGCGTTATCCGGCGCTGTTCTATACGTTCTGGGGCATGACCACGCTGCTGGTGGGCACGTTCGGGTTCTTCGGCCTGCACACCATTGCATGGATCCCGCGCTCCTGGCGTTTGCGGCGAGAACTGGCCGCGCAACGCGCGGCGCCGGCCGTCATCAGCGCGAAACAGTACGTCCGTTTCAGTCCGCTGGAGCGGAAGATGCATCTGACGGTGATCCTGAGCTTCTTCGGCCTGGCGATCACCGGAATGATGTTGAAGTTCTCGTATACCCGCTGGGCGCAAGGGCTGTTTCGCTTGTTGGGCGGGACCGACTCCGCGGGGTGGATCCACCGGATCTGCGCGATCGCGACCTTCGGGTACTTTTTCGTGCACTTGTGGAGCATGGCACAGACGTATCATCGGGGGAACAAGAGCCTGAGGTCATTCTTGTTCGGTCCGGAAACGATCCTTCCCCGCTGGTCGGACGTGAAGGACTTTTTCGCAACCATGCGCTGGTTCACGGGGCGCGGTCCGCGACCGCGCTACGGCAAATGGACCTACTGGGAGAAGTTCGACTATTTCGCCGTCTTCTGGGGCGTGGCCATCATCGGCAGCACCGGTTTGTGCCTGTGGTTCCCGGAGCTTTTCACCCGTGTCCTTCCGGGTTGGTCGATCAACGTGGCGACGATCATTCACAGCGACGAGGCCCTACTGGCGACCGGGTTCATCTTTACCATCCATTTCTTCAACACCCACTTCCGTCCTGAAAAGTTCCCGATGGACACGGTGATTTTCACCGGGCGGATGTCGGTGGAGGAGCTGAAGCACGACAAACCCTTGTGGTTCGATCAATTGGCGGCCAGCGGCGAGCTGGAACAACGGTTGGCCGACCCGCCTTCGCCGGGCGCGCTGAAGGCCATCCGCCTGGGTGGCTTCACGGCCCTGACCGTCGGCTTTACGTTGGTCCTGCTGATCATCTACGCGATGTTGTTTTCGTACCGCTGAGGCTCGCTGACCCAGGCGTTCCAGGCGCGGTCGGCCCGGATGCATTCCCGCGTCCGATACGCCATCGTCGTCCCTGCCCTTCCCGCGAAGGGTCCGCCGCCTCTGGCACTGAGATTGCCACTCGTTCCTTGGCTAAAGAGAGTAGGGAACCGGTGCGGGCGGCGGAGAGGCTTGGCGCTTTTCCGAGGGCTGCGACATGGACCGTTTCCTGCAACGTGCACTGGGGGTCGCACTGGTCGTTGCGGCGTGGGCTTCCCCTGCCCGGGGTCAGACGGGGACGCCGGGCAAAGGGTGCATCGACTGTCACGACGGCACAGCCGACCCGCGCTCACCGTTTCAACAGCTTCCGCAGTCGATTCATCGTTCGCTGGACTGCACCGACTGTCACGAGTCGGCGAAACCAGGCGCGGACCAGGGCCAACCGCCGCGCCCGCACGCCGACCCCTTGCCCCCCGTTCATTGCGGACAGTGTCACGCCGAAGAAGCCGAGGTGTACAGGAAACACGGACGACTGGAGGTGGAGAAGGATCCCGACTTGCCGCGCTGCGCGAGTTGCCACGGACGGCACGACATTCTGCCTTCGTCGGACCGCCAGTCGCACGTGCATCCGATCAGTCTGCCGACGACGTGCCGCAGGTGCCACACCGACGTCGATCTGGTCAAGAAACATTTCATTCTTCGCGACGAGCCCATCAAGCATTACGAGGGTAGCGTGCATGGGACCGCCACCAAAAAGGGCCTGTACGTGGCCGCCACCTGCAGCGACTGCCATTCCGCCCCCGATCCAGCGGGACGGCGCACCGCGCACCGCATCCTGAGCCCGGCCGATCCGCAATCCACGATCTATCATTTCAACATCCCCGATACCTGCGGAAAGTGCCACAGATATGTCACTCAAGATTACTGGGATGGCATTCACGGACAGTACGTTCAGCGCGGCTCCGCGGACGCCCCGGTGTGCATCAACTGCCACGGCGAGCACGGGATCATTTCGCCGCGCGAACCGAACTCGCCGGTCAGCGCCGCCAGGCTGGCGGAGGAAACCTGCTCGCCTTGCCACGAGTCCGCGATCCTCAATGAGAAATACGGCCTGCCCGGCGGTCGCCTGGCGTCGTACATCGACAGCTATCATGGGCTTAAGAGCAAGGCCGGCGACGTCACCGTGGCCAATTGCGCCTCGTGCCACGGGTCGCACCGCATCCTGCCTTCCAGCGACCCGACCTCGTCGATCCACGCCGGCAACCTGAGGGGAACCTGCGGCGAGTGCCACCCGAAGATCACCACGGAACTCGCCCAAACAAAAATTCACGCCACCTCGACGGGGTTGCGCACCGGCTGGCCGGAGTTCTTCCGCAAGCTTTATCTCGTGCTGATTCCCCTCACCATCGGGTTGATGGCCCTTCACGCGCTGGGGGACTGGCTGCGGCACCTCAAACGCATGGGGAAGGCGCTGTTCGTGCAACGCCTCAGCACCAACGAGGTGGCCCAGCATTGGGTGCTGATGATTTCGTTCACCGTGCTGGTGATCTCCGGCTTTTCCCTGCGGTTCTCCGAGGCGGGGTGGGTGAAGCTCTTGTTCGGGTGGGGAGGGGGGTTCGAAGCTCGCGGCGTCATTCATCGCGTCGCGGCCGCGATCATGATCGTCGGCACGGCCTGGCACTCGCTGTATCTGTTCACCGCCCGCGGACGACATTGGTTCCGCGACATGGTCGCCTCCCGCTGCGACCTCACGCACGTGCGGCAGAACCTCTCCTATTTCCTCGGACTGCGCGAGGCGAGCCCGCGTTTCGCGCGCTTCAGCTACATGGAGAAGCTCGAGTACTGGGCACTGGCCTGGGGTACGATCATCATGACCGTTACGGGTCTCCTCCTGTGGTTCGACAACTATTTCGTCGATCGCTGGGGTCTGCCCAAAGGGCTGCTCGACGTGGCTCTGGTGATTCACTACTACGAGGCTTGGCTCGCCTTCCTGGCGATTGCGGTGTGGCACCTCTACGCGACCATCTTCAAGCCCGGCGTGTACCCCATGAACCCGTCCTGGCTCGCCGGACGCATGCCGAAGGAAATGTACGCCGAGGAGCATCCCGACGGGCCGAAACTCAAGGCTCGAAGCATCACCGTGCGCCTGGAGGACGAAGAGGAAGTCGTCGCCACGCCGGCGAGCACGCCCCTTCACCGAGTTGGCGGCCCCGATGGGCGGCGGATCTACGAATCGGCCCCGTCGACCGACTCGACGCCCGACCAACCTGCTGCCCCGACGCGACAAACTCCCTGACGAGGGCTGGAGCCTTCCTCCTCCGATGCGGCGCAGCTCCGGACTTCGACACCGCCTCCCTCCGCACATTCAGCGGCGCCTTGACAGCGTCGCCTCCCGTCGGTTCCACTTTCCTGATGCGGCCGCGAATGTTTCCGAACTGTCGGCCGGTATCCCGTGTCCCGATCGGGGAGCTTCTCCATGACGTTTCGCTCGCCTTTCCAAAGACGCTTATTGCTGGTGCCCACCTCCATTGCGCTGGGCCTTCTGTTCATCGCGTCGTGTACCCGGCCCCTCGCGCCGCCGATGGCAAAATGCCTAGCGCATGAACAGATCGTCCACGGAGCAACTCGCGCGGACGATTACTTCTGGCTCCACGACCGCAACGACCCGGACGTTGTCGCCTACCTCAACGCCGAAAACAACTACACCGAAGCCATGACCAAGGCGACGAAGTCGCTACAGGAAAAGCTGTACAAGGAAATGAAGGGCCGCATCAAGGAAACCGACCTCAGCGTTCCCACCAAGATCGATGACTATTTTTATTACACGCGGACGGTGCAGGGTATGCAATACCCAATGCACTGCCGCAAGCAGGGGAGTCTGGAAGAGGCGGAAGAAATCCTGCTCGACCAAAACGATCTCGCCGCCGGGGAAAAGTACTTTCGCGTCGGGGCGTTCGAGGTCTCGCCGGACCACAAGCTGCTGGCCTTCTCCACCGACACGGACGGATCCGAGACCTACGTGCTTCGGGTGAAGGATCTGCCGACGGGGAGACTGTTGGCCGATGAGATCCCCAAGACCTACTACGGGGTGGTATGGGCGAATGACAATCAGCACCTATTCTATACGACCCTGGACGATGCCAAGCGGCCGTTCAGGGTGTGGCGACATAAGCTGGGAGACCCGGCGTCGAGCGATGCTCTGGTGCATCATGAGAAGGACGAGAAGTTTCACGTCGGGTTGGAAAAGACGTTGAGCCGCAAGTATGTATTGATGGAACTGCGCAGTCAGGTGACCAACGAGGTGCGGTTCCTGGACGCCGATCGGCCGACGGATGCCTTCAAGGTGATCGAGCCGCGGTCGCAGGGCATGGAATACAGTGTCGCCCACCACGGGGGCGACTTCTATGTGGTCACCAACGACAACGCGGTGAACTTCAAACTGATGAAGACCCCGCTGGATCAGCCGGGCAAGGCGAACTGGTCCGAAGTGATCGGGCATCGTTCCAGCGTCAAAATCGACGGCGTGACCGCCTTCGCGAAACATCTGGTGATTGACGAACGCCGCAACGGCCTAAAAGCGATGCGGGTACGCGAGTTGGACGGCGGCGGAGAGCATCAGGTGGAGTTTCCCGAGCCGGTCTACGCCTACTGGCTCGGACCCAACGAGGAGTTCGATTCTCAGGTCATTCGGTTCACCTATACCTCGTTGGTGACGCCGCGTTCGGTCTTTGACTACGATATGGAAACGCGGGGGCGGGAACTGAGGAAGCAGGACGAGGTGCTGGGCGGCTTTGACGCATCGCGATATCAGTCGGAGCGGATCACCGCCACGGCCACGGATGGAACCAAGGTGCCGATCTCTCTGGTCTATCGAAAGGGGTTGCGGCGAAACGGCGGGAATCCGACGCTGCTCTACGGGTATGGGTCGTACGGGGCAAGCAGCGATCCCACGTTCCAGTCCAATCGGCTGAGCCTGCTGGACCGCGGGGTTGTCTTCGCCATTGCACACGTCCGAGGCGGGGGCGAGATGGGTCGGCCGTGGTATGAGGCGGGGAAGCTGATGAACAAGAAGAACACGTTCACGGACTTCGTCGCCTGCGCGGAGCATCTGATCGCCGAGAAATACGCCTCTCCCGGTCGACTGGCCATTCAGGGTGGCAGCGCGGGCGGATTACTCATGGGAGCAGTCACCAACCTTCGCCCCGATCTGTTCAAGGTCGTGGTCGCACAGGTGCCGTTCGTGGACGTGGTGAACACGATGCTGGATGAAGCGCTGCCGCTGACGGTCATTGAGTATGAGGAGTGGGGCAATCCCGACGACCGGGCGCATTATGACTATATGATGACCTATTCACCCTATGACAACGTGGCCGCGAAGGCATATCCCGACATCCTGGTGACCGCCGGGCTGAACGATCCGCGGGTGTCTTATCATGAGCCGGCGAAGTGGACCGCGAAGCTGCGCCGGCACAAGACCGGCGGCAACGTGTTGCTGCTCAAGACCAACATGGGCGCCGGGCACGGCGGGGCATCGGGTCGCTATGACGCGATGAAGGACACGGCGTTCATCTATGCCTTTGTTCTGGAACGATTGGGGATACGATCGTAATCGACTGGCCGCACCCCGGAACCATCGCCCATCCGCGCCGAGACCGCAAGACGGCCTCCGCCGCAGAGCAACCGTCGTCCATGCCGCAATGCGTCAGTGGTTTCCCGAAACGGGGGCCTCCGGCGTGGACTCCGTCGGTTTGCCCTCGCCGAGCCGCTCCGGCATATCGGCAAGGATGTAGGCCACCGTCGCCAGCGCCGCCACGTTCTTGCTGAGGTCCATCGGATCGACCTTGTCGATGGTGTCAGCCGCCGTGTGGTGGTAATCAAAATACTTCGATCCCTCGACATTGTGGCCCATCAGGACCACGCCGGCGGAGCGCATGGGTCCAATGTCGGCGCCGGAGTGCCCGGTGTCCACGCGCATCGAGCCTAGCGGCGCGAGCGCTCGAACCAAGTCTCGGAGCTGGTGCTCCGCGACCGATTCCCGATCGTGGTCGGCGCACTCCACCGAGTACCCCGTGGGTTGAAACGTCCCGCTGTCGGATTCGATGGCCGCGATGTGTTTGGGGAGTTCGCTCTCATGTTCCTTGGCGTAGGCCTTGCCTCCCGCCAGACCGTTTTCTTCGTTGTTCCAGAGCACCACGCGGATCGTCCGCCGGGGGATCATCTGCAATTTTCGCAGGACGTTGATGGCTTCGATGGCCATCACGCAGCCGCCGCCGTCGTCGTGCGCTCCCTGGCCGACGTCCCAGGAGTCGAGGTGCCCGCCGATGACCACAATCTCGTCGGGTTGGGTTGAACCGCGTAGTTCGCCGATGACGTTGGCCGAGGGGGTGTCGTCCAACGTGCCGGCTTCGATTTTCATGGACACGGTGACGGGGATCTTTCTGGCAACCATTCGGGCAATCAGCTCGGCGTCCTCCGTGGAAACGGCGACCGCCGGGATCTTCGCGTTGGCGTCGTCATAGCGCAGCGCTCCGGTGTGCGGAGAGCGCAGGCTTCGCGCCGTGACCGAGCGAACCAGCACGCCGACCGCTCCTTTGGCGGCGGCGCGGCTCGCTCCGCGCGAGCGATACTCCACGGTGGCGCCGTATCCCGATCCCTTCTCCGGGTCGTAGGCGGGCATGGGGACGTTGTAGAGGACGATCTTTCCGGGGATTTCCTCCTGCATCCATTCGAGATCATCCCAGTGCTTGACCACCACGACTTGCGCGGTCACGCCTTCGGGGCGGGTTCCCACCGATCCGCCGAGGGTCAGAGCGGCCAGCGGCTCGAGCCGCGGGGCAGTCATGGTCACCGACTCTTTGAGGCGAACCCAGTGCGGCGCCATGAACTTCTCGCGGTGGACGTTCTCCTGCCCGTCGCCCTTGAACATCTCAATGCCCCATTCGATCGCCCGAACGTTGGAGGGCGAGCCGGTGAGACGATGGCCGATGTCGATGCACAGGCGCTCGAGCTTGCGGTAGGCGTCGTTGCCCGCGAGCGTACCGTTGATGATCTTGGCGGCGGCCTCCTGGTAGCGTCCGGCGATCGAGTCGGGTGTCAGGGCCTCAGCCGGGGTCGTCTCCGGGTATGTTTCACCGAGAAGCACGGCGGACAGCAACAGTCCGATCATTGCGTTGGTCAGCATGTGAGCATCACCCTTCTGTGTGACGGAGGTCGATTTTCCTCCTCCATCTTCCAAGCCTGCATGAGTCCGCCGAACGCGGAAGGTCGTCAGCCACGGTCATTCCAGGCGCCGGCGCACGAATGGGCCGAATTGTAGCCGCGACTTGGCGCCTCGCTAGTTCCAACTGTTATCGGCCCCCCGCCCAGGCGCGGTCGTGGGACGTCCTGGCCGGTACGCGGCGCAGAGGAATCGTGGCGTGGATGATCCGCAGTGCGCCGTCAGCCGATGTGAAACAGGACCGTAACACGAAGGAGATCAACAGTGCGGACACGCTTCACTTCACCGCGTCGGCAGGGCGACCTTGCTGCCCGGTTCGCAGTCCGAATCGGTTGGGCGGCTACGCTTTGCCTGGTTCATGCCTGCTCCATTCCCACGGAGCCGGGAGATTCACTGGACGGCAGCGCGACGGATTTCACCTTCGAAGCCGACGTCGATCCAGCGGTTGCAGCGTTGGATTACGAGGCCAACGAGCTGCTGGTGCAGCCTTACCCCGGCGCCGAGGCCGCCGCGATTGAGACTGCCTACGCTGACGCGGGCGCGACGGTCCTCGACGAGGACGAGGAGCTGGACCTGGCGGTTCTGTCCGTCGGCGCGGGCCGGTTGAACGCCGCCGCGGCGAAGTTGTCCGAGAGCGGACTGTTCGAGACCATTCAGAAGAACTACCTCTACCTGCCGGAAGCGACGCCCGACGACCCGCTGTACGCGCGCCAAACGTACCTGAGTCGCGTCGGGGTTCCCGAAGCCTGGAACACGACCACCGGTCGAAGCGACATCGTCATCGCCGTCGTCGACACCGGCGTCAGTCCCAACCACGTGGACCTGTCATCCAAACTCCTGGACGGTTGGAACGTGTATGACGGCAACTCCACTTTCGACGACGTCCTCGGGCATGGGACCATGGTGGCCGGCATCGCGGCGGCCTCCGGCGACAACGCCGAGGGCGTCAGCGGCGTGAGCTGGACCAGTCCGATTCTCCCGGTGCGAGTGGGCAACGCCGACGGTCTGTCGTCGGGTCGCCACATCGCCGCCGGAATCCTCTGGGCGGCCGGGCAGGGAGCCAAGGTCATCAACGTGAGCTTTGCGCCGCTGTGGTCGGACCGGATCGTCAAGGCCGCAGCGCAGACGGCGTTCAATCGCGGAAGCCTGGTGATCATCAGCGCGGGCAACGGCGGCGGGCTAACCACCGCGTCCGGTTATGACGAGGCCGTCTTCGTCGGCGCCGTCAGCGACGTCGACGAGATCGCGTCGTTCTCTGACCGCGGTCCTTTTGTGGACGTTGTGGCGCCCGGAACGGGCATCCGCTCGACGGAGATGGATGGCGGCTACGGCATGAACAACGGCACGTCGTTCGCCGCGCCGATCGTATCCGGCGTGGCCGCGCTCATCTGGTCGGTGAATCCCGATCTTCGACCCGCCACCGTGGCCAAGGCCATCCTCAGCACGGCCGTCGATCTGGGCGACGCGGGCCGCGACCTGGCCTACGGCGAAGGATTGGTGGATGCCGCCGCGTCCGTCGAGGAGGCGCTGGTCGCGCCAGCTGACGCCGATACCACCACGCCTGTCGCTCGGATTGTTCAACCGCTGAACGGAACCACGATTTCCGGGAAAACGATCGTCACCGCCCAGGCGACCGACGCCTCCGGAGTGGCCGACGTCGTGCTTTCGGTGGACGGGATTCCTTTTGCCACAGATACGCGATCGGCCTACGCCTTCGTCCTCGACACCGCGGCCTTCAGCGCCGGCGAGCACGCTCTGTCCGTCGCCGCGACGGACGTGGTAGGCAACGAGTCAGCCGCGTCCAACGTCGTGGTCCGCTTTGCGGCCGCAACCAGCGTCAACGGACGAGGCTCGATTACCTTCAGTTCGCCCCGCGACGGATCCACCGTGACGGGTGACGTCACCATCAAAGCAACGGTTTCGGATCCGGACGGACTGGCGGTCATCGAGTGGCTCGTGGACGGCGAAACCGCCTTCACGACCTACCTGACGGGCACGTCTTCGGGCGTAAGTTACCGCTGGTCCGCAAGCGCCGCCCCGCGCGGGCAGCACGAAATAGCCGTCTTCATTACCGACGTCAACGGTCAACAGTCCTTTGGGTCGATCACGCTGACGCGGTAATAGTCCGCGCCCGAAGAACCAAGCTTCCATCCGTACCACGACCGCCTGCCCTTTGCGCGCGGCGTTAAGGGTCAGGGAGCGGCCATGACGTCGCCTGCCGATTGGTCGCACACCTTGCGTGGGACACTCCGCGGGTTCAGAATCTTCCCGATGAACCTGGCTGAGCACCCCAACGTACGCGCCTTGATGGAACTCGCCACGCGAGAGGATCTCGGCTGTGGCGACCTCACCTCAACACTCATGCCCAATCCGTCGCGGTCCGCGACCTTCGCCCTGATCGCCAAACAGGCCGGGACCTTCGCCGGGCGCGATATCGCCCCGACCATCTTGCATGCTTTCGATCCGGCAATCGAGATTCTCTGGACGGATTTCTGCTCCGACGGGCGGGCGATCGATCGGGTTCCCGCCGAGCTGGCCGAGCTTTGCGGACCGCTGTCCTCGATCCTCGCCGCCGAGCGCACCCTGCTCAATTTTCTTCAGCGATTGTGCGGAGTCGCCACGTGTACGCGGGCGTTCGTGGACGCCGTGGCCGGGACCGGCGCAAAAATCTACGACACGCGGAAGACGATCCCCGGCTGGCGCGTGCTGGATCGCTACGCCGTTCGCTGCGGCGGCGGGTGCAACCATCGCGACGGGCTTCACGACGCCGTGCTGGTGAAGGACAATCATCTGGTCGGTGTACCGCGGGAGCGACTTGCCCACGCGGTATTTGAAATGCTCAACCGCCTGGCTTCAAGCGGAGCGAAGCCGAGTTTCGTCGAGGTCGAGGCCGATTCGCTCGAACAGTTCGAGGAGTTATTGAAGGTCGTGGGCATCGACGTCATCCTGCTCGACAACTTCACGGTGGATGAGCTACGCGCCGCGGTGGAGCTGCGCGAGGACGGCGGACTTGCCGGGAAGGTAGCGCTGGAGGCTTCCGGCGGCGTCACCCTGGAAACGGTTCGGGTGATCGCCGAGACCGGCGTCGAGAGGATTTCGATCGGCTCGTTGACGCATTCCGCCGGCGCCATCGACTTGTCCCTGGAGCGCCGCGAATGTTGACCGGCGCGTTCGGCTACCTCGCCGATTACCTGCTCTGGTGGGTTCTCTGCCTCTCGCTGCTCGTTCACGCCTGGTGTTTTTTTCGCTTCTTTCCGCCAACGCGTTCTCGCAAGGCCCGGCTCGCCGTGGGCAACGCACTTGTGTTTGCCTGCCTTCTGGCGATCGCGGCGCTGGCCGGCGAAAGCTACTTTCGCTTCTGCGCCGTGCACACGGATTCGTTCGGCGTCTCCCTGCCCGCCCGGCGATGGTTCGCGCTGTACACGAAACTCAATTCGCTCGGTTGTCGCGACAAGGAGTGGACCCAGGGCGACCCCCCCGGCGTGCGCCGAATCGCGTTCGTCGGCGACTCGTACGTCTACGGCTGGGGAATCGAGAATCCCAGCCATCGCTTCAGCGATCTGATTCAGGCCAAGTTCAACGTCCGCAATGCCGGCGAAGTGGAAGTGCTGAACGTCGCCAAGCCCGGGTGGAACTCGAAACAGGAGCTTCAACCGGTCAAGGACATGATCGAGCGCTACGGGGTCGACGAGATCGTTCTGGGTTACGTTCCCAACGACATCGAGCACCTGTTGCCGAGGTCCGACGACTTCAACCCGACCCGTCCGCCGGATTCCACCTTCTTCAACCTCGACGCCTCATGCCTGCTCGACTACCTCTATCGGCGAATCTATTTGCCCCGCGTACCGACGGTCCGCGGATACCATGACTGGCTCGCCGAGGGGTTCGCCGACGACCAAGTCCTGGGCGCCCATCAACGCGAGCTGGACGAGATCATCGCTGTCTGCGCCGAACGGGGTGTGACCTTCCGAGCCGTGCTGCTCCCGTTCCTCAAGACCGGCGGCCGGCGGTTCAGCACGCCTACGGTGCACGGGATCATGGCGGAGTACTTCCGAAGCCGGGGCGCAGCCGTTGTCGACCTGGCGCCGGTCCTGAAGGGCGTTCCGCCCGACGACCTGGTGGTCAATGCCGCCGATGCCCATCCCAACGAACGTGCTCATGCCCTCATCGCCGAGACGGCTTTCGCCGCGTTTTATTCGGACCCACCGCATTGACAGACCTCCCCGTCGGCGTGGTATAGTGTGAGAAGCGTATCCGTCCCGGCGGGGGCTGGGACGGTACGGAGCATTCCTTCGGGGGGGCCATGTTGGCGAGCAGAAATCGTTGTCACATTCTTCTCTGCGCGGTGTGCATCCCCCTGGCCCTTATCGCGTTGGACGCTTCCGCTGCCGACCTCGTTTCTTCGACGGCCCTCGACGATCGGGCGATCTCCACGCGGGCGCAAAAGATTCATCCCGCCGTCGAACGCTCCCTTCCGACCGCGGATGCCCGGATCAAGGCTTGGGTGCTCTTCGGTGATGGAAAAGAACTCTCAGACGGATCGCGCCGCCGGGCGGCGATGAAGGGGTTGGAGCAGTCCTACAACGCCCGCGCCATCGAGCGGCGGAAACTCCGTCGCACGCTCCCCGATCTGTTCGATGAGAACGATCTTCCGGTTCCGGCCTCGCAGGTCGACGCCATCCGCGCGACCGGCGCGATCGTGCACGTCGTCAGCCGATGGATCAACGGCGTGAGCGTGGCCGCATCACGCGAACAGCTTGTGCGAATCGCCGCGTTCGACTTCGTCGAGAAGATTCAGCCGGTTCGTCGCGGGCGGACGGTGGACCAACTTGCTCAGGCTCAGACGCAGATCGTTGGCCCGTCGGCGACCGCCGCCGGGTTTTACGGAATCGCCGAGGCCCAACTGGTGCAGATGCGCCTCACCCAACTTCACGCTCTCGGCTACACCGGCGCGGGCGTACGCATCGGCGTCCTCGACACCGGGTTCCAGCGCACGCACGTCGCCTTCAACGAGCCTGGACATCCGCTGCAAGTCGTCGTGGAATACGATTTCATCAACCATGACTCGAACACCGGGATTCAGGCCGGCGATCCCTCGAACCAATACGTCCACGGGACCATGGTCCTTTCGACAATCGGCGGTTACAAGCCCAATGAGTACGTCGGCGGGGCCTACGACGCCGCGTTCATCCTTTGCAAAACCGAGGACGTCGCGGGCGAATACCCGGCGGAGGAGGACAACTATGTCGCCGGGTTGGAGTTCATCGAAGCCCAGGGGGGTGATCTGGCGACCGCCTCCCTCGCCTACATCGACTGGTACACCCAGGCCGACCTGGACGGCATGACCGCGGTCACCACCCGCGCCGTCAACATTGCGACCGCTAACGGGCTGCATTGCCTCAACGCTGCGGGGAACGCCGGGCATGACTCCAACCCCGCGACCTCGCATCTTCTTGCCCCCGCCGACGCGCTGCGCGTCTTCACCGTCGGTGCCGTGGACGTCTCAGGTTTAACAGCCTCGTTCAGCTCCGACGGTCCGACCGCCGACGGAAGGCAGAAACCCGAGTTGCTCGCCCGTGGCCTGGATGCCAAAACCGTCGTGACCAACAACAACACCGACTATACGGGTGGAAGCGGGACGTCGTTTGCGACGCCGCTCCTGGCCACCGTGGTGGCCTGCCTGGTGCAGGCCCATCCCGACTGGACCGTCGATCAGATGCGCTGGTACCTGCTGCACACCGCCGACGACTTCGTCGCCAATGGCGTGCCCGATGCACTGTTCGTGCGCGGATACGGCCTGGTCAACGCGTTAGCGGCACACGCCGGCGACTGCAACGACAACGGGATTGACGATGCGACGGACATCGCCGCCCAGGCCGGTACGGATTGCAACGTCAACGGCCTGCCCGACGAATGCGACCTGACCGCCGATCCACCTTTGGACGTTAATCACGACGGGGTTCTGGACACCTGTCAGCCGCCGGCGATTCCCGCCGCGTCGTCCTGGGGCGTCGCGTGCATGGCATTGACGCTGCTGGCCATCGGTTCCATTCTCGCGGCACGGCGTTCCGTCGCCGAGTAACCGCAGCCGAACTGCCATAGGGATTCCACGATTTAGCGGCTCTGTCGGCGGGGGGGTGCCGCTGGCGCTGGGTGAGACCGGCGCCAACGCGGGCTTGGTCCAAGAAATCGGGCTGGAACGCGACGCGGGATTCTTCATCGCAGGCTCTCGAGGAGTTGCACGATCTTCGGCTGAATCGCGCGCAGCGCCTGGCCCCGGTGGCTTAGGGAGTTTTTCAACTCCGGCGACATCTGGGCCGAGGTCATGTTGCATTCCGGCACGAAGAAGTGCGGATCGTATCCGAAGCCGTTGGGGCCGCGAGGTTCATCGACGATCAACCCCTCGAAGGCGCCGGCGGCCTTCGCCAGCACCTCCGTCGGCGAAGCCAGAGCCACGGCGCAGCGGAATCGAGCCGTCCTCCTTTTTACCGGCACGCCCGACAGTTCGCGTATCAGCTTCGCGTTGTTGGCGCGATCGTCGGCGCCCTCCCCGGCGTACCTGGCTGAGTAGACACCCGGCGCGCCGCCCAGAGCGTCCACTTCCAAGCCCGAATCATCGGCCAACGTCCAGGTGCCGGCGTGACCCGCGTAATGCAGCGCCTTCTTGGCGGCGTTCTCCTCGAAGGTCGCGCCATCCTCGATCGCGGCGGGAAGGTCGGGAAAATCCGCAAGCGTCAGCAGGTTCAGCGGCAGCCCGGCGAGGATGGCCCGCACCTCGCGGAGCTTGCCCGGGTTCGACGTGGCAATCAGCAGCGAGCGAAACTTACTCATCATCATGTTTGATGGTGTCGGTGCCCCATTGTTTGCACACCGAAGGGCGGGGTACGATCGGGTCCACGCAACCGTGATCCGCAACCTCGAAGTAAAGTGCACAAGTTCTACTTGATGGCCACCGGCTGCGGGGAGACGTTGGCGAGCATTCGCTCCAGGGCCAGCCGGGCGAGTCGCTTGGTTTCGGGATCCACGCGGATGGGGTTGACGACGCGACCGTCGGCCAGATTGTCCAGCGTCCACAGCAAATGTTTCGGGTCGATGCGGTACATGGTGGCGCAGAGGCACTGAATGCCCGCCAGCGAGCGCACCGTTTTGTCGGAACAGGTGTTGGCCAGGCGGCTGACGAGGTGAATCTCCGTGCCGATCGCCCATTTCGATCCCGGCGGCGATTCGCGGACGGTCTTGATGATGAACTCGGTGCTCCCGGCGAGATCCGCCTTCTGCACGACCTCCCACCGGCATTCTGGGTGAACGAGGATCTTAAACTCTGAGTCTATGCGGCGAATCTCGTCGCACTGGTTGGTGGTGAACAATTCGTGAACGCTGCAATGACCCTTCCAGAGAATGATCCTGGCGTCGCGGACCTGTTGTCGCGTCAGCCCGCCGCGCGGAAGGTGCGGGTCGTACACCACCATCTCGTCCAGCCCGATGCCCATGCGGTAGGCCGTGTTTCGCCCCAGGTGCTGATCGGGCAGGAACATGGCCTTGTCGCCCTGCGAGAACGCCCATTCGAGCACCTTCGAGGCGTTGCTGCTGGTGCAGCACGCACCGCCGTGTCCGCCGCAGAAGGCCTTGATCGACGCGGCTGAGTTGACGTAGGTGATGGGGACGACGTGGACGCCGCATTCCTCGACGACGTAGTCCCAGGCCTCCTCGACCTGGTCGATGTCGGCCATGTCCGCCATGCTGCAACCGGCGGTGAGGTCGGGAAGAATGACCGTCACCCGATCGTCGGTAAGGATGTCCGCCGACTCGGCCATGAAGTGCACGCCGCAGAAGACGATGTACTCCGCCTGCTTCTGCGTGGCGCCGACCTGCGAAAGCTTGAGGCTGTCGCCGGTGAAGTCGGCGAACCGGATTACCTCGTCCTGCTGGTAATGGTGGCCGAGGATGACCACGCGGGAACCGAGTTGGCGTTTTCGTTCCGTGATGGCCGAGCACAACTGCTCGTCGGTCATCGAGGCGTACTTCGGCGGCAGCGGAGGTTGATAGAGCATGGGCGGATTCCGACGGCCTCCCCGGTCGCACGCGCTGTCGCCGGGCGGGTTGTGCCCACCGCGGTCGCGGCGGCCGGTGGGACGTTTCCTGTCGTATTGTATCGGCGGAAAAGGCGAAGTTCAAAACCGGGTTGACCGCATGGTTTCGGCTGGGAGGCGGCGCATCGCCGCCCGCCTGGGCCTCGAATCATCTCTCCACTCCCAAGGAAGGCCAAGAAAGATCCCGGAAAAGTTAGAATGTTCCCCATCGCGCCCATCCCGATCCCACCCCATCCCGCCTGTCGCGCTTGGATTGGGGCATCGCCATTGGGCGGTTCATAAAGCATCACTGTCAGATGGCTTCGTTTGGTTTTTTGCAGGCGGCACCCTGTGGCCCACGTTCACGGCGAGGGCGGCAAGCGGCCCTGCCGAACATTATCCTAACAAGTGGAGGGACGGAGTCAAGGGGCTTTTTGGGGGGGATTCTGCGCGGGTGGTCACGGCAGGCGCAAGCACCTGGCCTACCGTGCTGGTGGTGCGATCCGCCCACGATCATCGCCTCCCCCACCTCCTACGGAGATGGGCCACCCGGCCGAAGCACCTGCGCTACCGGGCTGACGTTATGAGATCGTGCGAAAACAGTTGCGACGAAGGCAGGCAATCTTGACCGCGCAGAGTAGCAGCAAGGCGAGGCAGACAAGACCCCAAGCGGTGGTGGTCGGGATCGGCCTGAAGTCCAGGCAGTCGGGGATGCCGTCTTGGTCAGCGTCCGGTCGATCGTCGGCGCCCGGGCATTGATCCAGGCAATCGGGCACGGTGTCCCCGTCGGCGTCGCTGTCGGGAACGCCGCAGCCGCATGGGCCGGGCGACGATTTGTCGGGATCGGCGGGACAGCCGTCGCCGCAGGCCGCGTCGAGTGTGTCGCCGTCGGCGTCCAGGTCGCAAGTCAGCGTCGGAACCATGCCGCCTTTGGCGCTGCAACACAGCGGATCAAGCTCGATACATTCGCCGTCCACGCAGCAGGATTGCGGAGCCGAGCACGCCGCGCCGGGGGTGAAGCTCCCGGGTAGCGAAGCGCACTCGGTTTCCTCGGAATCCATGCAGGATCCGTCGGCCAGGCAGCAGGCGCCGAGGGAAAGAACCGTGTACTCGACGGTGTTGGGCGTCCCCCCGGCGTTGAACGTGAAGCGCGTCGTAAAGCCGACGGGCAGCGGCTGATCGAGGACGATCTCGACGGTGTCGGGTTCGCCGCCTTCAGGGCGACGAACCCAGGAAACCACGGGAATGGTGAATGCCGATTGCGGAATGGTGAGATCGCCCGCGAAGCCCTCGTCTTTCCGCATCCCCAATTCCGCATTCGCGGTTGGGCCAGGCAGTACTTCGACGGCCACGTCGGTGACGTAGACGAACCCCGGGCGGTCAAAGGTGACGCGGAAGCGGTCGAAGCCGGGACGTACGTTCACGTCAACGACGCCCTGGGGCGGGTCGGAGGCCGCCACGGCCTCGCCGTCGCCCAGCGTGCCGTAACGGACAAAGTCCCATTCGTTTCGAATGGTCGTTCCGTCA
>JBBTCJ010000013.1:0-87075 GCA_038043285.1 Planctomycetota bacterium
ACCGATTCCTTTGGTCGGCACGTCGACTTCAAAAACACCATCCTCATCATGACCAGCAACGTCGGCGCCCACCGGATCACCCACCAGGACGAGTTCGGCTTCGGACGACGCGATGAGAACATCACCTACGAAAAAATGAAGGACACGCTGAAGATCGAGATGGAGAGCCATTTCCGCCCCGAGTTCCTCAACCGACTCGATGAAATCCTCGTCTTCCGCAAGCTCACCCACGACGACATGATCCACATCGTCGATCTGGAACTCGCCAAGCTCGCAAAACGCATGCGCGAACGGGGCTTCCAGTTGGAGGTCGCCAAGGAAGCCAAAGACTTCCTCATCGAGCACGGCACCGACGAAAAATTCGGCGCTCGTCCGCTTCGCCGGGCCATCGAGAACCACCTCGAGGACGCCCTCTCCGAGGCCATGCTCCGCGGCGAGTTCGTGGGAAAATCCCACGTTCGCGTAACCGTCCAGCTGCCGACAAGCGACGAGGGAAAACCAAAACTGCGCCTCGAGGGCGCTTCGACGGAGTCCGAATCGCCCGAACCCGTCGGCGCGCACGCCGACGGTACGTAGCCGGTCAGCAACCGGCGAAACTCCACATACTCGTTCCACGCGCGGGTCGAAGTTCGACCCGCGCGCCTTTTTCCCGGCGGCGCTCTCTCGATGGCCGAATGGAGCGACATGCCCTATTTGGTGCGGCCTCCAATAGTCACCGGAGGATCATTCCCCAAACCGAGCACCGCATCGACCTCCGCTTGAATTGTTGTCCCACCCCGTTTTCGGTCCTAGAATATCGCCGTGAGCCTCGACGCAATTCGCCCAACCCGTTCCACCGTGGGTGACGGGTTCTTCGCCGCACCGCCGCGGCCGCCGGAACTCGCTTTGCCGCCGCTCGGTTCGACGCCGCAATGCCGGCTCCAGCGCGTGGTTTCCCTGGCTCTTGCCCTGGTCGCGTTGTCGCCACTTTCTCCCGGCCTCCACGCGGAGATCGAGGTCGAGGTCGTCCACGTCGGCTTTCCCGCCATTCCCGAGGGGGACGTGGTGCGTAACGGCGTCTGGGCTCCGATCGTCGTGGACGTTACCCTCGTGGGGCAGCAGGCCTTTGACGGATTGGTCCGGACGGCTCAATTGGACGCCGATGGCGATGAGGCCGTCGACTCCGCCGAAATCCACTTGCGATCCGACACCGGCGGGACGCAACGGATACATCTTTTCGTCCCCATCAACTCGTCGCGCGGAGACCACCACGTGCGGGTCGAATTGCGCGATCTGGAGGGGGACGTCGTGCGCGTCACCTCCCGCGGCGAGGTTGCAACCCATGCCGGTCCCGCAGCGCCGCCGACGGCAGTCGGACACGATGAGGTCATCATCCTCTACCTCTCCTCCGCAACCGTCGGCCGGTTGGCCGACCTCGTCTACCGCGATGCCGCGGGCGTCTTCACCCAACCCGTGCATGTCGCCCACCTCGCTCCCGAGGAACTCCCGGAGTTGCCCCTCGCCCTGGAGGCTGTCGATTTCATCGTCTGGGACGACGCACGACCGGAAACTCTTACCACCGCCCAAACGACCGCCCTCATCGACTGGGTCGGCCACGGCGGCACTCTGCTGATCGCCGCCTCCCGAACCGTCGGATCTCTCAACCTCGCCAAGACCGTCAATCCCCTTCTGCCCGCCGACCTCGGCGACCTGACGACTGTCGACAATTTGCCGACGGTTCGGCAAGCCCTGCTCGACCCGCCGACAGCCAAAGCGGACCAGGGCTCGCCCGTCGCGGACTGGCTGGACATTTCATTCCCCGACCCCGTTCCCGTCATCCGCGCGAAGGCCCGTCCCGGAGCGACGGTCGTCGCCCGCGATGGCGCGTTGGACAGCGACGTGGTGACGCGCCGACGACTCGGTCGCGGACATCTCATTTTTTCCGCGGTGACGCTCAAGGACCTCTTCAGCGCCCCGTGTTCCATTCAACCCCTGTTCCGCAAGCTCTTTCACCTCGTCAAGCAGGGTGCCGCCGACCAGATCAACCGAACTCCGGAATCCTTGTTCGACAAGGTCGCCGCCGCCGTCGCCTTCTCAACCTCCAGCGGTCTCTACGTGCTTCTGGCCACGGCCTTCTCGATCGGCTACGTCGCGCTGGCCACCTTCGGAACTTGGACCTTCCTGGGTTGGCGCGGCTGGCGAAGGCATAGTTGGACAACGTTCGCGGCGACTTCCGTCCTCGCCGGCGGATTCAGCCTCATGGCCGTCGGTTCGATTCGCGGGTTTGCCGATCGCGCGCACCAGCTTTGCATCGTCGATCTCGACGCCGGAGAACGCGAGGCCTACGCCACCGCCTACATCGGCATCAAAACCGCCGTCGACAAGACGATTGACGTATGGCTTCCCTCCGACTGGGTCGCCGCGAGAGAGCCGGCGGCTACCCCATGTTTCATCCGCCCCATCCCCGTAGGAAGCGCCATTGACGAAGGCACGACCAGCTTCGCCGACCCCTCCGTGTTTCGACTCCGCCCCGGGAGCGCCATCCTGGAAAACGTGCGCATGCGCGGCACGCTCAAGCGGTTTGAGGCTCGATGGAAAGGCAGTTTGAAGGGATCCGTTCAAACCGACGTGCGCATCGAGAACGGGCGCATCGCGGCCGACAGCTACCTGGTGAACAACCTCGGCTTCGATCTGCACAAGTGTCTGCTGCTGCAGGCTCGCATCGATCCCGACGCCACCGCCACCTACCGCGACGGCGCCATCAACGTCCACTACATCGGCGACCTGCCCGCCGGCGGCCAGAAGGTTCTGCTCGCACCCCGCTGCTACGCCTCCCCCGCGACAGCCTTGGCGGGCGACGGCAGTCAACCCTCGCTCCTCCAGGACGCGCAAGCCGCCTGGACCGCGTCGATCGGTCCGACCCTGCGCACCTTTGGAGGACAGGGCAAGGGACACCTCAAGTACGACCTCGACCAATCCCAAAACGCCCTGTTACTCGCCTCAACCATCGGCGAGTTTGACCCCTCCCGTCATGGCGGCGCCCTGGACCGCTTCGGCCTCAACTATTGGACTTGGTCGCGCGACCGACTTCGCCACCTGGACCTGCGCTCGCAGATGACCGCCGGGCGCGCCGGCTCCGAGAACAGCCCTCCCCGCCAGGGAAGTCTGGTGCTCATCGGCTTCGCCTCCGACCCCGGTCCCCTTCGAGTCTTCACTCGCTCCCACGACGATCCCTTCAGGGTGCTTCATCCCGAGCCGGAAGCCTCCTGGTCCATGTATCGAATCCGCATCCCCGTCACGCGCCTCGGCGGCGAACCCGCCGATTCCACTCAGGGCGACGCCGACCCTGAGTCCATTGACCAGAACGGGAAATCCACGCCGTGATCGTCCAAACCATCAACCTAACCAAGCGCTACGGCAAGCTCGTCGCCCTCAACAACCTCCAGCTCAACATTCAGGAGGGCGAGTCTTTCGGCTACATCGGTCCCAACGGCGCCGGCAAGACCACCACCATCAAGATTCTCGCCACCCTCCTTCAACCAACCTGGGGCGAGGCCCGGATCTGTGGTCACGTCATTGGGTACGAGTCCAGAAAAATCCGCCCCCTCATCGGCTACGTCCCCGACTTTTTCGGCGCGTATGAGGACATGGTCGTTCAGGAATACCTCGAGTTCTTCGCCAGCGCCTACAACATCGTCGGCAAGCAACGCACCAAGGTTGTCGGCGACGTCCTCGAACTCACCGACCTCACCGGCAAACGTGACGCCCTGGTCGATTCCCTCTCCCGCGGCATGCAGCAGCGGCTCAGCGTCGCCAGAGTTCTCCTCCACGATCCCAAAGTCCTCCTCCTGGACGAACCTGCCAGCGGCCTCGACCCGCGGGCACGCATCGAAATGCGCGAACTTCTCAAGGAACTTCGCCGACTCGGAAAAACCATCATCATCAGTTCGCACATTCTTCCTGAGCTGGCCGAACTCTGCACCACCGTCGGCATTCTCGAACAGGGACAATTGCTCTATCACGGTCCGATTCAGGACATTGTCCGCCGCTTCAAGACCGGTACCAAGCTGCTCATCCGCGTCGTCGAGAAGCACGACCTCGCCGCCCTGGTCTTGCAGCGTGCCAAGGGCGTCAAGAGCGTCGATCTCCTGGACGGACATCTGGTCGTCGAACTGGAACACAAAACGCACGATTTCAGCGGAATCGCCCGGCTGCTGCTCGACCAGAACTTTCGCATCCAGGAAATTCGCGAGGAGGACGTGAACCTCGAGACCGCCTTCATGCGACTGACCAAGGGAATCGTGCAATGAAAACGGCGACGCTCGAAGGGCGAATAGCCTGCGCCCGGTTGCCTCATTTCAGGGCCGCGACCGTCCGGGACCGGTGTCATCCTCCCGCCCCCGGTTATTCCGAATCCGCCGTTCCTGCTTCGCCGGCGCGCTCGACCATCTGTGAATAACGCACTGTCCACGCTATGGCTTTGGTTCTGGCGGCTACTCCCTGCCAACCCGATCCTCGTCCGAGTGGTCAGTTCCGCATCCAAGCGGAGTCGCCACCTCTGGCTCCGCGCCGGCTACCTCATCGCCCTGCTCTCCGTGGTCCTCGGCGTCCTTTGGTACAACATGACGTCGCGCGAGGGCGTCTCGCTTACCGAGCTGGCCAAGGGCGCCTCACAGACCTTCAAACTCGCTTCCACCGCCCAGTTGCTCCTGATGTGCTTCCTCGCCCCCGTTTTCACCGCCTCCGCCATCACCCAGGAGAAGGACGCCCAGACCTACAACATCCTCCTCACCACGCCCCTCTCCAACGCCCAGATCGTCCTCGGCACGTTGATGAGCCGCCTTTACTTCGTGCTCCTACTCTTGCTCTCCGGTCTTCCGATCTTCCTCATGACCATGGTCTACGGCGGCGTCACCGCCCGTCAGATCATTCAAAGTATCGAGTTGGCCGGCGCGACCGCGATTTTCACCGGGGCGCTGGCGATCTTCGTCGCCATGTTCGGCGTGGGCACGCGGCGGACGATCTTCTCCTTCTACCTGCTGATCGCCCTGTACCTGCTCGCCTTCTACATGCTCGGACAATGGGATCAGACATGGGTCTCGTCCGCCTCCGCCAATCTCGAAGGGCGGAAGATGAGTTGGCTGGCGCCTTTCCACCCCTTTCTCGCCCTCGACGTGGCTCTGCATCGCGTGGCCGCTCCCGATCCAGGCGCTCTCACCGACCAAGGCTCGTTCTGGCGCGCATGCCTCTCTCACCCCGCGGAAACCTACGTCACCTGGACCATCCTCGTTTCGCTTCTTCTCGTCCTGATCAGTCTGTTTTTTGTCCGACGCGCCGCGAAGGCGGGCGAAGGACCGTTCGCGTCCACCTTCCTCCGACGACTTTCGCCGACGACCAATGAAAAATCCCGCGCGCCGCGAAGCGTCTGGCACAACCCCGTCGCCTGGCGCGAGGCCAAGACCCACGCCTCCAGCGGCGCCCTGGTCCGCTGGGTGATCGTTGCCATCGGCGCCGCCGCGTCGTTATGGTTGCTACTTGACTACGTCCGCGGAAGCCTGGCGCCCCAATCCGCTCCCGAATGGCTCGCGTCGATCATCATGATCCAGTTTGCACTGGCCCTGCTCGTGGCGACCAACACGGCCGCGACCTCCATGACCAAGGAACGCGAAGCCAAAACCATGGAGCTGCTCCTCACCACCCCCCTCACCCCGAAGTACATCCTTTGGGGGAAGCTTCGCGGGCTGGTCAGCTTCACCACCCCCCTTCTTGTCGGGCCAGTCGTCGTGCTCCTGATTTTCGCCGCCTACGACCTGATTCGCGGCGCGTCCCCGACCTTGATCTGGATTTCTTCCGCCGTCGAACTCGGAGCCATCATGGTTGTCTGGACCGGAGTTGCCTGCGTCGTCGGCCTGCGCTTCTCCTTGTTAAGCCGCACCAACATGGTCGCGGTCATGAGCAGCGTCGGCGTGTTGATGCTCCTGTGCGGAATCGCCTCGGCCATCGGTTTTGCTGTGGTGCAGGGGACCGGCGGAGAGTTCGGGGCGGTCCTCGCCCCCTTCACCCCCTTCACTGCGATCTGGTACTTGGTCAACCCCTTGGCCCTGCACGAACATTCGTTGCGGCAGTTGGCCGAACAGGGTCGGGCAACGCAGATCGCCGCCTTGCTGGGCAGTGCGCTTGCGGTCCTCGTCTACGCCTTCGCCGTCTGGCGATGGTACGTCGGCCTGGTGCGCGACTTCGACATGACCCTTCGGAAGCAATCCAGCCAATAGGCTGCGACATGCGTCGCCCGACTCCGACACCGCCGGGCATCTTACCGCCCGGCAGGAGAAAGCCTTTCATGGGATTACGCCGCCTCTTATCCGTACCGCGCCCGTGAGGAAGCGGTCGCCGTTTCTTCTTCTTTCCATCGCTGCCGCGATCGCCTCGGAGCCGCACAACCACACGCGCGCTTTGGTCGCACCGGACGCCAACGTCCCCCCGACGATGACCGCGAAACGGTCGATTCTTCAGGTGACTGAACGGGCATTCCGTACCGCAACGGTCAGGGAGCGGCCTGCAAAACCGGGCGCACTATGGCCGCCGGAACGGGGTCACCCCAAAAACAAGTGTGACCGAGAACTACGTCGCGCCATGTCCGTCAAAACAGAGATGCCGAACGTGCGCCGGCGGAACGTTGCGGACCACCAAGTGCCGCTCGAACTCATGCTCACGAATCTGCTTCGATAGGAACGCCGAAACCCCGTGAATGCGCGTGCGACGCGATCCCAGGGAAAACATCACCGACAACAGCCGCAACGCCGAATATTCGTAATACGTGAACACGCCCGACGCTTTCATGCTTCGGCGAATGACCGCGTAGATCTCTTCGACGTCCTGCAGCGTAAACGCCGTCAACGGAAGCCCCGAAAGAACGTAGTCGTATTTCCCCGTAGCCGAAACCTCCTGAACCGGCTGCCGAAGCAACCGCACCCGGCCTTCACGAACCGGACCCACGAATTGCGGAAGCGACAGTACGTCGCGCTCCAAAATGTCTGCGAACTCGTCGCTAATCTCGCAGATATCAAGCTGATCTTCAGTCCCTAGCAGCGTACCGAGGTGACGAGTAATCGCTCCCGTACCCGCGCCGACTTCCAGCACCGCGGCTGGACGTTCGCGGGTCTGAAACGGTGCACAGATCGCCACCGCCAGCCTTCGAGAACTCGGAGCGATGGCGCCAACCACGTTCGGGCTGCGTAGATAGCTGCTCAGAAACCGCCAACGATGACCGACCTCCAGACGAAGGTCATGCTCGGACGTCGCCAAGGGAGAATCTTCCTTCATTTCGTCGCGGTTCCGAGGTCGGCATTCTCTCCGCGCCAAGCGAAGACGCACTCGGTACGTTCGGCATCATCCTATAGTTGCCCAACCGCGTTCGCCAGTATCGTGCCAAACACAAGACCGCCCATTTGCGGTAACTGCACGAGCCTGCCCAGGCCCAGGGCGACGACCCGCCCTGCCGACGCACTCCGGCACGAAACTCAATCCCGATCGCCTTGCCGCCACCGCAAACTCCGCCACCACCTGTGCACGCTCCATTTAGTCAGTCTATAATAATATTATGCAGCATTGCTGATATTCGTGAATCCAAGTCCGACGAGACCGATGTTTTACTGGAATTGCCCGTTTCGCTTGGCTACGATGTTGGCGCTGGAGAGTGCTGGGATCGGAGGTCTGCGAAAACGGGCGGATTAGGCGGTTCCAGCGTAAACCAGCCGAGCGCCACCGAGGCTTATCGCGCGCGGGTGGCGGGCGATGTGCCCACGGACGACGGTCCGCGGGGCGGATCAGGCCGGAGGCTTCAGCGAGCGAACGCGAAGCCAACCCGGGGATCCCGTGTTCGAGAGGAGGTGGTCCGTTGGACAGTAAGATAGGTACGCTGCCTTAGGCAGCAGACGGTGCTGCTTTCGGCAGCATACAGACAAACGCCCGCCCGGTTCACGCCGGGCGGGCCGCTTTGGGGGCCTACGCGTTCCAAGGCGGCGTCCGGAAGAGCCTCCCTCCGATTCGTAACCGTTCTACTTTCACAGTAAGATGTTTGTTTCGTAGTCGGCCGGCTCGATTCGGACTCCGCTCCGACGGCCAGGTGAACGCCGGAAATGAAGAAACCTCTTCGCGTTAGTTTCGTCTCGCTGGGCTGCGCCAAGAACCTCGTTGACTCCGAGAAAATGCTCGGGCAGTTGGCGGAGGCCGGTTGCCAGATCACCGACGACGACAACGCCGACGTCACCGTCATCAACACCTGCGGCTTCCTGGACGCGTCCCGCGCCGAAGCCGACGAGGTCATTCGCGAGGTCGTCCAGCGAAAGAACGCCGGCACCCTTCGGCGCGTCGTCGTCGCCGGTTGCCTGGTCCAACGCGACAAGGAGTCGATCCTTGAACGCATTCCGGGAATCGACGCCTTGGTCGGCGTGAACAACCGCGACGACGTGGTTCGCGCCGTCGTCGGACGATCGCGCCCGGCGAAACCGGATGTCTTCCTCGCCGAGTATCACCCGTTCACCCAGCTTGATACCGCCCGACTTCGCCTTACCCCCAGGCATTACGCCTATCTGCGCATCAGCGAAGGGTGCGACCAGAAGTGCACCTTCTGCACGATCCCTTCAATCCGCGGCCCTATGCACTGCAAGCCTCCGCAAGTCGTCCTCCACGAAGCTCGTGAACTGGTCGGCGACGGAGCGGTGGAGTTGATCCTCATCGGGCAGGACACCACCAGCTACGGTCTCAGCGAAGATCGCTTCGATGGGGGGCTGGCCGACCTGCTGCGAAACCTCAACGACGTTGACGGCGTTCGGCGCGTTCGCCTCATGTACGTCTATCCGTCCGTGCTCTCCGACGACATCCTCGACGCCGTCGCCGACTGCGACCGCGTGTGCAAGTACATCGACATCCCGCTCCAGCACGTCAACGACCGCATCCTCAAGGCCATGCACCGTTGCGTAGACCGGCCCGCGACAGAGAAGCTGCTGGACCGAATTCGAACCCGCATCCCCGGGGTCACGATTCGCACCACCATGATCGCCGGCTTCCCCGGCGAGACCGACGCGGAGTTCGACGAGCTGATGACCTTCGTCCGGGACGTCCGCTTCGACGCCCTGGGCGTATTCCCTTACTCTCTCGAACCCGATACTCCCGCCGGGCGGATGAAGGACCAGCTCCCCGACGCCGTCAAACACGCTCGCGTCGACGCCCTGATGAAAGCCCAACAGGAGGTCGCCTTCGCCCTCGGCGAACGCCAGGTGGGAACCACCGTGTCGGTGCTGATTGATGAAAAGGTCGAGTCCAACGTCGCCGCGGGCCGACATGATGGACAAGCGCCCCTCGTCGACGGGTTGACCTTTGTCGAACACTGCGACGCCGAACCGGGCGATTTCGTTACCGTACGCTGCACCGCGCGCCGGGACTATGATCTGGTCGCGAGGCCGACACGCAAGGCGCTTCGCGTACTGCGGACATGAACGCCGCCCTGACCCTGCCCAATCAGATCACCATCGCCCGCCTCGGCCTGGCGCTGATCTTCTTCTTCGTCCTTTCCCTCTACTCGCACCGCGCGCCGCAACCCCTCTTTCTCGACGCCGCAACCGCCATTTTCGTCCTCGCGGCAGGCTCCGATTTCCTCGACGGGTACATCGCCCGCAAGCGAGGCCTGGTCACTCCGCTAGGCCGCGTCCTCGATCCCCTCGTGGACAAGGTGCTGGTATGCGGCGCGTTTATTCTCTTCGTCGGACCGGCCTTCGTCGACGCCGAAGGGCACAACGTCACCGAGGTCCGCGGCTGGATGGTCGTGGTCATCGTCGGAAGGGAACTGCTGGTCACCGGGCTGCGCGGCTTCAATGAGTCCATCGGTCGGGCCTTCGGTTCCTCGCTGCACGGGAAGATCAAAATGTGGATGCAGAGCATCGCCGCCCCGGCGATTCTCTTTGTCGTCGCTCATGAAGGTTCCTGGTTGTCGCTTTCCACCGGGCGAACCATCAAGCTCGTCCTCGTCTGGTCCACCGTCGTGGTCACGGCGCTCTCCATGGGACAATACCTGGCCCGCTCCAGACACATTCTCGAGGAAAGCGCCGCCCGGTGACTCCCCTGACCTACGCGAAGGCGATCCTCCTGGGCGTCATCCAGGGGTTGACCGAGTTCCTTCCGGTCAGCAGCAGTGCACACCTGGCGATCACGCAACGATTGCTGGGCCTGGAGGCCGACAGCCTTCCGATCCTTCTTTTTGACGCCGTCGCGCACATCGGAACCGTCGTCGCCGTCGTGTACGTTTTCGCCGCACCCCTCAAGCGTTACGTGCTTCGACTTGTGCTTGAAACCCGCCCCGCGTGGCGATCTCGAAAATACGCATGGCGGATCACGTTTTTGGGGATCGTCGCATCCATCCCCACGGCAGCGATCGGTCTAGCGTTTAAGGAGGAACTCGAGGCCGCCTTCGGGAAGCCGTTTCAGACCGGCGTCGAACTCTGCATTACCGGCGTGCTTTTGATGGCGACCGCGGCCTTTCGTCACGGGCGGCGAGGGTGGAAGGGCTTCCTTTGGTGGCACGCAGGCATCATCGGTATCGCCCAGGGCCTGGCCATACTTCCCGGCATCTCTCGCAGCGGGGCGACCATCTGTGCCGCCCAGTATCTGGGAATCCGTCGCCGCTGGGCCGCGGAGTTCAGCTTCTTCATCGCCATTCCCGCAATCCTCGGCGCGACCGCGGTCAAGTTCAAAGACCTGTTGGAAGCCCGTGCCGAGGTCGTGGATGCGCTGCCCTGGGGACCGATTCTAACCGGCAGCCTCATTTCCCTGATCGTCGGTGTGGTCTCGCTTCGACTTCTCGTGAGCGCCGTCCGCCGGGCAAAGCTCCACTATTTCGCGTTCTATTGCTGGGCCGCCGGACTGCTTGTCCTTCTGAACTTCCGCTAGCCCGCCGCCCCACCGTGGCCGTAGCGTTCCATTCGTACCGCGTCACGAATCCGCACCCGCACACGAATCTCTGCCGCGCCCCACAAAAGGCATCACCGTTTCGATCAGAACCGCGACAGTATGGAGCGGCGTCTTTTCTTCATCCGTACCGCGACGATCAGGGAGCGGACCACGACGTCGCGTACTTGCGAACAACAAACCCCAAGGCAATCGAACATCCACGAAGTGCCGGCTCGACCAGAAAATCGCTCACGCCCTTGCGCCGGCCTGTACCCCAATCAACTTGCGAAGTTGCAGCAGGTTTTTCTCGTGGGCATCGGCCATGCCGGATACCAGTTTCGCCGCTTCCGGCACGTCGCCCAGCACCGAGGCCGACGAGCGATATTCGAAAACCAGGGCCGCCTCCGCCGCCGCAACGCGAGGAAGCACGAAGCCCAATTCCTGGAAATGAAGGTCCGACGAAAGTGCATCCAGCCGACGCGACGCCGGCGCGCCGCCAAGCAAAGTGACCATGCCAGCCAATGCCGCGCAATGCCGCCGAGACTCCCCCGCCATCCGCCGCACCAGCTCGGCGCCTTGAAGCGACGCGTCGGAGACGAACATCGTCGATTCCAACAACCGCTCGGCCAATCCCCCCTGTTCGGCGGACAAAACTCGATTGAGAATATCCACGACCTGGACCATGAACATTATCGCGAAGATGCCGACGACTCCGACGATGGGCCGAGTAAGGAGGTGGCCGTTTTCGCCGCCTTCGGACCGACGAGATTCCGGGAGAATCGATCCGTCGCCTGTTTGAACGGATCGGCGAAGAAAAACAGCACCAGCAGCGCCAGCCCGCAAAAGTTCACCAGGGCGATCCCCCCCGACGACGCCCGCACCATCGGGCGACCGTCGTCGCGCAGCGTCATCTGCACCACAATCCGCATGTAAAAGTACAAACTAAACAGCGTATTCAACGCCAGCACAACCGTCAGCGTCCAGCCCAACGTGTGCCCGACGTTGCCCAGGGCAACCAGTATCCACCATTTGGCCACGAACCCCGCGAAAATCGGCATCCCGATCAACGACATCAGGCAGAAAACCATCGGGACCGCCAGCCACGGCGCCCGCCGCATCAGTCCGTTGAAATTCTCGATGCCGTCTCCGCCCGTGTCCCAGGCCACCATCGCCGTCACCCCGAACGCGCCGAGGTTCATGAAAACGTACACCACAACGTAAGCGATCAACGCGGCCAGCCCCGACTCCGCGCCCAAAGAAGCCGGGTGCAAAAACGCCGCCGCGGCCATCAACATGTACCCGGCATGCGCGATCGACGAATAGGCCAGCAATCGCTTCACGCTCGTCTGCCGGTACGCGGCGAAGTTCCCCACCGTGCACGTCACCGCCGCCATGATCCCCATCGCCCACGCCAGCGGATCTAGAATGTGCATCGCCAGCGGACTCGAGACCGCGCCGGAGAAAATCACCACCATCCGCGCCAGCAGAATCAACCCGGCGGCCTTGCTCGCCACGCTCAACCACGTGGTGACTTCGATCTTCGCGCCTTCGAAGGCGTCTGGACACCAAAAATGAAACGGAACCGCCGAAATCTTGAACGCCACGCCGGCGACGAAGCACACCAGGGCCGCCGCCAGCAGCAGGCGGTTCTCACCGCCGCCAAGCTGAGCAACGGCATACCTGGCGATGTCCTGGACGCTCAAACTCCCCGCCAAACCGTACAACAGGCTGACGCCGTAAAGCATGATGGCCGCGCAGACCGCGCCGAACACCATGTATTTCAGCGAAGCCTCCGCCCCCTTGCGGTCGCGCTTGTCAAACCCCACGATCGCATAGCTCGGCAGCGAAGCCGTCTCGATCGCCGCCACGATCATCAGCAGGTTGGCCGTTGAAACCATCAACGCCATCCCCAGGGCGCTGCCGATCAGCAAGATGAAAAACTCCGGCGCATTCCGCTCCGTCTCGGCCGAGCCGATCCACCACAGCAACATCACCCCCAGCAGGAACACGCAGAGTACGAGTAGGAATGCGACGGACAAATTGTCGGCGATCAACAGACCGGCCTCCGGCGTGGTCGACAACCCGCTCGCCCCGCCGCCCGCCACCGCCCGCCCGACCTGCATCGTCAACACCAACGTCACCAGGACGCCCAGCACCGAAACCGTGGCGATCATCCTCGGCCCGCGACCAAGAATCAGCGGACACGCAACGATGGCCAACATGGTCGCGCTCAGCGCAAGCATCGGCGAAAACAGCGAGAGCTCCCGCCCCACGTCCACGCCCGACCACAGACTGACTTCCCCGAGAATCCCGTCCATCCGCTACCCCACCATCGCCGGCGCGCCGGTCACCAGGTTCAACATCAGGTTCAACGTGCCATTGGTGAAATTGAATACCATTTGCTGCGGCAGCACGCCCAGGGCGATGCACAGTACGGCCATCGGAACCAGAATCCACGTTTCACGCCGCGAAGCGTCCGGAAAGCCCTCGTGTTCCTCGCGCTCCTTGCCCAGGTACACGCGGCGGATCAACCACAAGATGTAGCCCGCGGTCAGAATCACCGCCGACGACGCCAGAATCGCCATGGTATACGCCCACGGCATGGCCGGGTTCTTCGCCGCGGCGAACGTCCCCAGCACGACCCATACCTCGCCGATGAAACCGCACAATCCGGGAAGCCCCAGCGACGCGAAAAACCCAATCGTGGCCATCGTGCCATAGCGCGGCATCGTCAGCCACAATCCGCCGAAGCGGTTGATCTCCCGATGGTGCGCTCGTTCGTAAATCACGCCCACCAAGAAGAAGCACATGGGCGAGGAAATCCCATGCGCGATCATCTGGAACATCGCCCCCTGGAACCCCACGTCGGTCATCACGGCGATACCCAACAGCACGTACCCCATGTGCGACACGGAGCTGTATGCGACCAGCTTCTTGAAGTCGCTCTGGGCCATCGCGCACAACGCGCCGTACAGGATGCTCACCACCCCGACCACCGCGAGGAAGAACGCCCACGTCGATCCGCCCGACGGGAAGATCGGATAGCACAACCGCAGGAACCCGTACCCGCCCATCTTCAGCAGCACGCCCGCGAGGATCATGCTGATCGGCGTCGGGGCCTCCACGTGCGCGTCCGGAAGCCAGGTGTGTACCGGAACCGAGGGCAGCTTGATGGCAAACCCGATGAACAGCATCATGAACATCAGCGGCGCAAACTTCATGCCCAAAAACGTCGTCGAAACCGCCGCGAAATGCCTTTGGATCACCGGATTGACCGCCAATTCGATCAAGTCAAACGTGCCGTGCGTCAGTTGCACGCCCTGCCGATACCCGCTGGCGATGGTTCCGCCCGCCTGCTCAATGCCCGCCCCGCCGTAGAAATACATCGCCACCAGTGCCACCAGCATCAGCACCGAACCGGCGAGCGTGAACAGGAAAAACTTGATGGCCGCGTATTCCCGTCGCGGTCCGCCCCACACGCCGATCAGGAAATACATGGGAAGCAGCATGACTTCCCAGAAAATATAGAACAGGAAAAAGTCGAGCGAAACGAATACCCCCAACATCCCCGTCTCAAGCAACAGGAACAACACGAAATACGCCCGAACGCCCTTGTTGATCTTCCATTCGTGAAAGTTCCAACTCGCCCAGCAAGCCAGAAACGAGACCACCGTCGTCAGAATGAACAGCGGGAACCCCAGTCCGTCGATGCCCAGGAAGTATTCAATGTTCAACTTGCCCGGAATCTGGATCCACGTCGCGCGCTCGACATGGTGCAGTTGTCCGTAGCGCGTTCCAAAGACCGCCGACGAGTCACCCCCTCCGCCCGTGAACGTCCCGAACAGCTTCAATGACAATAACAGCGTCAGAACCGTGGCCAGCAGCGCCACCGTCCGCACCTGCCGCTTGGGCACGAACAGGCACAGCAACGCCCCAATGGCCGGGAGGAAGACGATCCAACTCAGCAGATGTTCACTCATAGTTCGTTCGACCCATCCTGGAATTCCGTGCCTTCCAGGCTCATTTCACCGTCGCGGCGCCCCTCGTGGGCCGCGCTACTCCAACGCGTACGGAGCGGTTGAACCTCGACGCCGCCCCAAGCCACGGCATTCATCCACCCATACCGGCGCCAACCACAACGACGCCAGCGGCGGCCTTCTGGGCGAAAAATGTCAAAATCACCAGCAACACCGCCGTCGCCACGCCTGCCGCGATCAGGACGTAATTGCGAATCCGTCCCGTCTGTGGCGCACGCAACACGTCCGACACGTCCATGGACGTCTTGGAGATCCCATTGACGATCCCGTCGACCCCCTGATTGTCAAGGACCAGTCCCGAAAACGCCGCAAACCGTTCCGTCGCCGCGGCCGCAAGGTTAAACACCAGGTCAACGATCCACGTATCGATGAACCGCGCGATTCGCGCCAGCAGCACGCAGCCCTTGACCAGCACGAAATCATATACTTCGTCGAAGTAATACTTGTGCACCAGCAGCGTGTGCAGCGGCGCCAGCGCCCGCTTGATCCCTTCCGCCTTCGCCAGCCCCTTCCAGTACACGAACATCGCCGCCAGGAATCCCGCGACGAATGCGAATCCGACGCCCGTGGTCAGGAAGTGATGGGCCGCCCCAATGGCCGGCGTGTGCACTTCTCCGTCCACGGCGAGCACCAGCGGCGCCTGCGTGGCCGCCCCCGCCGCGTCGGCAATCAATGGACGAAACAGAAAATAGCTCGAAAGCACGGTACCGCAGGCAAGCACCATCAGCGGAATGAACATCAGCGGCGACTCGTGCGCATGATGATAAACGTGCTCGTCACGAGGCTCGCCCATGAAAGTCATCCACCAACACCGCATCATGTAAAACGGCGTGACGTACGCGGTGAATAGCGCCAGGTAGAACATCCACTTCGGCAGCACCGGGATGCCCGTGAAGATTTTGGCGTTGTCCCGAGCCGCGGGCTGCTCCCCTTGACGCGAAATGTCAAGAGTCGGCCCGCGCGATCCCGCGGCGTCGTGCCCGGCGCCGTGTTGCTGCCGGTCGGACGCCGGGATCACCCGCGGTCGATTCGTCGCCGCGTGCTCACCGGGCGGCGCATGCTCGCCGTCCATGCGCTGCTTGTCGAATTCCCATTCAAACGCCCGCGTGTACGCAACCGCGAGAATCTCGTCCTTGCTGAAGAACCCGCCCAAGCCAACCTTCAGCGGATGGTGCGGATCGCCCAGGGCCAAGCCGGGGATGCCCGCTCCGGCGATGGCCAACACGCCGACGAAAAACGTCCAGCACGTCACCGGCATCTTGCTGCGCAGCCCTCCCATGCGGCGCATGTCCTGCTCGTGGTGGCAGCCCTCGATCACCTGCCCCGATCCCAGAAACAGCATGGCCTTGAAGAACGCATGGGTGATGAGGTGGAACAGGGCCGCGACCCACGCCCCGCAGCCCATCCCGAAAATCATGTACCCCAACTGCGAGAGCGTCGAATAGGCCAGACACTTCTTGATGTCCGTTTGTACAATGGCGATCAAGGCCATCAGAAACAACGTCAGACACCCGATCGTTGACACGAACATCAGCGCATCCGGGGTCATCAGTCGAAACACCCGCGCAACCAGATAGACGCCCGCCGCCACCATGGTGGCCGCGTGAATCAGCGCGCTGACCGGGGTGGGACCGGCCATCGCATCGGGAAGCCAAACGTGCAACGGGAACTGAGCACTCTTGCCCATCGCGCCGCAGAACAGTCCCACGCCCATGATCGTCGCCAGCGACCAACCGAACAGGGTGAACGGACTTGCGAAGATCCCCGACTGCCCGGCGAACTGCTCCGCGAACCGTGCCGCCGCCTCATCCAGATCGAGCGTGCCCAGGTGGAAGTACACCAGCATCAGCCCGATCAGAAACCCGAAGTCACCCACGCGATTGGTGATGAACGCCTTCATCTGGGCGTATTGCGGCACTCGTTCGTGGAAGTAATACCCGATCAACAGGTAACTGCACAGTCCGACCAGCTCCCAGAAAATGAACAGGAATAGCAGGCTGCTGCTGACCACCAGCCCGAGCATCGAAAAACCAAACAGGGAAAGGTAGGCGAAGAAGCGGTGGTACTTGCTCTGACCGCCCACCTCGTCGCTGTGACCCGCCATGTAGCCGACGCTGAAGAAGAATATCCAGAACGCGATGAAGGCGACCATGAAGAACATAGCCACCGTCAGCGAGTCGAGCTTCACGCCGACGGTGATGGGCATGCCGCCCAAGTCGGCCCAATGATAGCGAAACGCATTCGCCGTCAGTTGCGCGGCCTCACCATTCTTCACCGCATCGAGCCAACCGAACAGGACAAACGTCGCACAAGCGAGCGGCACGCCCATGCCCAGAAGGACGCCCAGCCATCCCGCCGCCGGCTTGCCCAGCCGCGGTCCGAAGAAGACCAGCAGCCAAAAGCTGACCAACGGCGAAAGGACGCCGAGCGCCAACGCGATTTCATAGGTATGCTGCGCCATCCGTATTCCTGAGCCGCGCGATTAACGCCCGCGCGATCCCGCGCCCCGTGGACCGTCAATGATTAGCCTCTCAGGCTCGCCGCCTGGTCCACGTCCACCGTGGCGAGGTTTTTGTACACGTTGATGCAAATTCCCACCGCCAGCGCCGCCTCTGCCGCGGCCAACACGATCACAAAAAGAGCCGTGACGTGCCCGTCCAGACGGGCTGGTCCCAAGTAGCGATCGAACGCCAAGAGGTTGACGTTGGCGCTGTTCAGCACCAGCTCGACGCCGATGAGAATACCGATCGCGTTCCGCTTGGTCATCATGGTGAACAGGCCGGCGACGAAAAGCACCGCGCCGACGACCAGGTAATGTGTCAGTCCGACCGCCATCTCGCGTCAATCCAAAAATACCGTCCGAATGCCAACGGCGGAATGGCGAATGCGGAGAGAAGCCGGGAGCCTGAGGCTTCCGTTCCGCACTGCGCATTCCCCATTCCGCATTCTCATTCCTCCTGCCGCGCCAGATGGGCGGCCCCGACCATCACGATCATCAACAGCACGCCCGCGACTTCAAACGGAACCACGTACACCGTCAGCAACCGCTCGCCGATCGCGGACAACTCCGGACCCGCGACGACCTGTTGCGTTCCCCCCCAGACCGCCCGGGTCAGCAGGGAGCACAGACATCCAAACAACGCCCCACAGACGACGCCGGCAGCCGCCATTTCGCCCGTACCGCATTCAAACTTCACCCACGGTGATTTGCTGGTCAGCATGACGCCGAAAATCAGAAGCACCAGTGTCCCGCCCGAGTAGACGATCAACTGAATCGCGCCAAGAAAGTTCGCCGCCAGCATGAAATACAACATGGACACCGATCCTAGTGCCATAAACAACCAGGTCGCCATGCGCACAATGTTGCGACTGATGCACACACCCAAGGCCGACACCGCCGTTGCGGCCGCCACGAAGTAGAACAACAAGATTTCCATCAGCCCGCCGGACACCGCCGTCGTGACGTCCGCCGCGGTTTGCGCGTTCGCGCCCCCCGCCTCCGACGCCAGCGATGGCGCGCCGCCGACCGCAATCGTGCCCACTATCAGACCCGCGGCCATGAGAGAGCGGTTGGCGTTTTTCATCAGAGCCGCGACCGTCAGGGAGCGGGTAGTTCCTCTTATCGATTCCGAACCCGTGAAGGAACGCTTTGGTTCCCGCACAGCGCCGAACGCCGACCCTGCCGCGCCGCCCCCGGATAATTCATGCACCATGCGGTTTCGCACTCTATGATCCCGGCAACGCATCCACCGCCAGATTCCCGACCAACCGGCGCCGATGGTAAAACCCGTACGCCGCGATCGCCGGAAACGCCAACGCAAAGATCGCCCCAATCGTGCCCATCACCCAACAGGTGACCAAGGCGAACGTCGCCCAAGCGCCGCTCTCCGACGTGGACGCCCACACCCACAACGTATTGCCCAGCAGCAAGAGCATGGTCAGCGGCAACATGACTTGCACACAAGCATACAACACCTGGTCGATGCGGATCCGCGGCAGCGTCCACCGCAGCCAAATCTGCACATAGAGGAAAAACACGCACTTCACAATGAACCAGATCGGCCCCGCAATCAGCAGGCCGTTGACCCCCTGGGCCATCAACCGGCCGAGGACTCCGTCGCCGAACGCCGTGGACACAGGCTCGGCCCACGAGGACGGCAGCGGGGAGTTCCATCCGCCCAAGAACAAGATCACCGCCAGCCCGCAGACCACGAACATGGCCGCGTACTCGGCGAAAAAGAAGAAACTCCAGCGAATCCCCGAATACTCCGTGTGAAACCCGGCCACCAGCTCGCTCTCGGCTTCGGGGAGATCAAACGGCGCCCGCTTGCAGCTTGCCAATGAAGCCACGAAATAACACACAAACGCCACAAACGTGAACGGATTGCGGAACGCCAACCAGGAGAACCACCCGCCCGATTGATCCGCCACCACTTCCGCCAGGTTCAACGACCCCACGGCCACCACCGGGACCAACAAGGTCATGCCCATCGGAATCTCGTACGAGACCATCTGGCAAGCCTCGCGCATGGCCCCGTACACGCTCCACTTGTTGTTCGAGGCCCACCCCGCAAGGATCACGCCCACCACCTCGATCCCCAACACGCCCAGCGTGAACACCAGGGCGACGTCCAATTCCCGGAAAACGTAGTTGTTCCCAAACGGCAAGGCCACGAACGCCAACGCCGAAGGAATGATCGCCAGGTACGGCGCGAGCCGGAACAGAATCGCGTCGGCATCCGCGGGAATGAGGTCCTCCTTCAGCAGCAACTTGATCCCGTCCGCCGCCGATTGCGACCAGCCGTGCCAACCGCCGACGCGCATCGGTCCGAGTCGAGACTGAATCCGCCCCGCGACCTTCCGTTCCCACCAGATCGTGTACATCGGGATCAGGTTGAACAGACCCATCAGAGCGCCGAGACCAACCAGGTCGCGGACGATGCCGAACTGCAACGGCCAAAGGAGATAGCCCAGCGCGCCGCTCCACGACGCGCCCGGGGCGCCGGTCAAAGCCGCGGCGATCATCGAAGGGGTTAGTCCCCACGTCGACGGAGATTCATGCGAAAACGGCGTCGCCGCCGAAAGTCCCTTCGCCCCGGCCGCCGCAAGAACTCGCGCATCCACGTAGGAAAACAGCAACGCGTGGGCCCACACCAATAGGCATGCGCCGATTGTCGCCCCGATCAGGATTGGACCGGGGAACCGACGAACGATCGGGGCAAACAGATGGAACGTCGCCACGGTCGTCCAGCGGATCGGCCCGTCGAAAACGCCGACAACGAGCTGCGCAAGTTTCAGCGCCAGCCACGCAGGCGCCAAAACCAGCCTGCGGAACCAGCCGCCGCCCGTTTCGACTCGTGGATAACCGGATAGCGAAAGCTGACTCAGAACGTCTCTCCACCCACGGGTACCTGCCGGACTTCGTCAAATCAGCACGAATCCTAGCGGACGCCGCTACGCTAATAAAGACCCGCCCGTCGACAACGCAACGCCCTGGGGATGCTCCCCCGATCCGCCCGCCGCGCCGCAGGCGGCAATCTTCTCTATCTGTCCACCTCGCCCATGACCACGTCGAAGCTGCCCAGGATGGCCGGAACGTCGGCCAACAGAATGTTGCGGCCAACCTTCGACGTGATGCACAGATTGCAAAAACTCGGACCGCGGGCTTTCACCCGCGACGGAATCGCGGACCCGTCACCGACCACCAGGAAGCCAAGTTGGCCCCGAGGGTTTTCGATCTCGACGTACACCTCGTTGGCCGGCAGCTTCAACGTCGTGCACTTGGCCGCCCGGAAATCCCCGTCCGGAAGCTGATCGAGCGCCTGTCGGACGATGCGCACCGACTGCGTCATTTCCAGCACCCGGACAAAGTAACGACTCCAGCAGTCGCCGACCGTCACCCCTTCGGGAACCCCTCCGACGCCGGGAGGGAGACCGACGGGTACGTCGAACTCGTACTTCTCATACCCGTCGTAGGGACGCGCCTTTCGCAAGTCCCAACGGATGCCGCTCGCCCGCAGGCAAGGCCCCGTCAGCCCGTACGCGATCGCGTCCGAAACGCTGATGACTCCTACCGAGCCGGTCCGCTTGACGAAAATGTGGTTGAAACTCAATAGGTTGTTGTAATCGTCGATTTTGGTCTCGAAGTAATCGAGGAACTCGCTGCAGCGTTCCACCCAGCCTGCGGGCAAATCGTCGTGCGCGCCGCCGATGGTCAGGTAGCTGTACGTCAACCTCGCGCCGCAGGCAGCCTCGAACAGGTCGAGAATCATTTCCCGCTCGCGGAAGCAATACAGAAACGGCGTAAACGCGCCCATGTCCAGGCCGTACGTTCCCAGCGCCACCAGATGCGACGCGATACGATTCATCTCCGCGAAGATAACCCGGATGGCCTGCCCGCGAGGTGGAACCTGCACGCCGCAAAGTCGCTCAATAGCCAGCGCGTAGGCCTGGTTGTTGTTCATCCCCGCGAGATAGTCCATGCGGTCGGTATAGGGGATGTACTGATAGGGCTGGAGATTCTCGCCGATTTTTTCGGCGCAACGATGCAGGTAGCCGATGTGCGGCACCGCCTCCAGCACCATTTCGCCGTCGGTCCGCAGAACCACGCGCAGCACGCCGTGCGTCGACGGATGCTGCGGGCCCATGTTGACCAGCATCTCCTCCGTCTGCAGGTCGCCCTGTTCGGAGCGGTGAACGTCCATCAGCAGGTCGGACGGAGATTCAAGAACTGTCTCGTTCATCCGTTTGTTTCGTCTCTTCCTGAGCCGCGGGCTGCTCCCCTTGACGCGAAGTGTCAAGGGTCAGTCCGCGCGATTCGCACGCACGCCATTTATGGCTCTGGGTACTTCGCAACTCCAAACATCCTGAAGCGCCCGGCTGGCTACAGCATTCCTCGCTTCTTGTGTAGCGTCGCCCTTCATGGGCGGCGCGTTCAGGGAAGCGCCGCGGATAAACCGCGACGCTACACAAAAACAATTTGCTCTAATGCTTCGGGTTCGTCAGCTCAAATTCCGTTGTCGCCGGGATCCCGTGGTACTCCAGCGGGAACTCGTAGTCCTTCCGTAGCGGATGACCAGACCAGTCCTCCGGGCAAAGGATCCGCCGCAAGTCCGGGTGCCCCTCGAACACGATCCCCATCAGGTCGTACGCCTCGCGCTCATGCCAATCCGCGGCAGGCCAGACGTGCGACACCGTCGGGATGCTCGGCTTCGCCCGCGGCGTCTCCACCCGCACGGCAAACTCGCACGTCCTGGTGATAACCTCCAACGGGCGCTCCGTTGGAATCTGCATCAGGTCGTACACACAGGCGAGCCTGTCCTGTTCCAGCAGATCCAAAGCCGTGATCGAACGGAGCAGGTTCAACCGCAATCGCGGTTCGTCGCGAAGGAACCTCGCTACGCCCGGCCAGGCGTCCGCCCGCACCTTTGCGTATGGATGCCCCCCGCCGAGGACCGCGTCCTCGATGGCCGCGCCAAACCGCGACTTCAACAGGTGGCAAATCTCTTCAGGAGCCATAAGCCTTCCGATCAGCGACGGCGTCCAGGCGATCGGCGTTTCGACGCCCTATTGCATCTCGTCGCCTTCACCCGTCGCATCGTGCAGAACCCGGCGCCGAAAATCGTCAAGCCGCGGATCTAATTGAGCACCATTTCCTTGGCCTGCGCCAGCAGCGATTTTTTCCGCGTCTGGGCGCGAATCTTATCTTGCAACCGCATGAGTCCTTCGAGCAAGGCCTCGGGCCGCGGCGGGCAACCCGGAACGTAGACGTCCACGGGGACGACAAGGTCCACGCCCTTGACCACGTGGTAGCCGTGCTTGAAGTAAGGTCCGCCGCCCACCGTGCAGGCGCCCATCGCGATTACGTACTTCGGTTCGGGCATCTGGTTGTAAAGTCTCTTGAGCCGACTGGCCATTTTGTAGGTCACCGTTCCAGCTACAATCATCAAATCCGCCTGTCGAGGCGTGGCGCGGAAAGCGCCGGCGCCGAAACGGTCGATGTCGAAGCGCGAGGCGCCGACGGCCATCATTTCGATGGCGCAGCAGGCGAGGCCGAAGGTCATCGGCCAAATGCTGCTGCTGCGACCCCAGTTGATCGCCCAATCAAGCGACGTGACGATCAGGCCTTCCTCGAAACGATTCTCGATCCAACTCATGCCGAACCTCCTCAGCGCCGCGTATCCGAACCCGCAGCACAAGCCGGTTCATCCGGAAAAAAAATGCGCGACACTCGCACCGTGCCGACCAACCCGCGGGGAAGACACCACTCCTTCACTGTCGCGGTTCGGATCGAAACAGCGACCGGCTTCTCATCGTCGCGGTATTACCGCTCTTCGCCCTGCAAACCGTGTTTCTGCGCTCCGCAGGCCCGCACCCAATTCAAGTATCCCGACTTCCATTCGTACAAGAAGGGAATCGCGATCAACGCAAAGAACACCAAAAACGCCCAGAAGGCCGGGGCGCCCATTTTCTTCAACACCACCGCCCAAGGCCATAGCAGCGCAACCTCCACGTCGAAGACAATGAACACCAGCGCAACGGTGTAGAAACGCAGGTCAAACTGGACCCAGCTTCCGCCAATGGCCGGCTCGCCGCATTCGTACGCCGTGCTCTTCTCCGGGTGCGGCAGGTCCGGCCGGGCCACCTTGCCAACTAACAGACCCCCCAAGACGATCCCAAACCCCGCAGCCACGAACAGCAACATTCCAAGCACCAGCTCGATGTTCGTGTTGCCGTGCGCCCCAGTAGCGCCGATTACGGCAGCCGCACACGTCGTCGTCCCTACCCAAATAACTTGCACAGCGCTCGCTCCGTCCGTCGCGTCCAGCGATCACCCTCGCTGGGACGCCCCGCGGCGGGTATTGATCACCGCGCGGGCGTCAATTCCGTCGCCTACCCCCCTCGCACTACCCTCTTCCCCAACGCAGGTGAGAGGGGTCCAGCACACAGTCCTGGCGAGGTCGCCGAAGGCGCCGCGTGGTTAAAGACCCGCGTCCGCCCGCAAATGCCAAAGCGCGAAACCCAGCAGAAGGGTCGAAGGCGACGTGCCGCCTACGCCTCCGGGGCGACAGCCTTGACCATTTCGTCGCGGCGGCGCGTCTTGTCGCCGGCCAACCCATCTTTGGAGTGGAGGTACTCGACCCACTCCTGCTTGCGCTTCTTCGCCCAGTCGGGGAGTTCGTCCTTTTGCATCCACAACGGCTGGGGCGTTTGAAGCCCCCGCTTGGCCAAGTCCGTAAACTCGACCGTCATCTCCTGTCGCGTAAAGCCGGACATGTCGTGCAGGTTGCCCATGTGGATGCAGTCGGTCGGGCAGGGATCGACGCACAGGGCGCAGAACATGCATTTGGCGTAGTCAATGGCGTACCGGGTCATCAGGCCGCCCGCGGCGAGGCCGGTTTTCTTGTCGATCTTTCGCGGTCCGGTTTTTTCAATGTAGATGCAATCGACCGGGCAGGCCTTGGCGCACTGGTCACAGGCGATGCACTTCTCGATTTCGAAAAAGTGGAACCCTCGGAACCGCGGCTGCAGGGCCGGCGCGACGTCGGGGTATTGGAGCGTGATGGTCTTGGCGAAACAGTATTTCAGCGAGATCCTCATGCCCACGAGGATCGTGTAGACCGTGCGCCAGATGTTGTGGAAGTACTCGCCGACGGGACTTCTTCGCATCGTTGCATCGGCCCTTCATGCCGGTACCGCGCGGCGCTCCGCGCCAGCCGCCTTGACGAGTCGGATTCTAAAGCCCGCGTTGGGACGTTGCAAGCGGGCGGCCGCAACGCAGGCGGCGCAGAACTATACGGAAAAGGTGCCCGCTCCCTTACGGTCGCGGCTCTGATCAAACAACGTCGGGTCGCGGCACGGATTGGACGGCATCGGGTCGGTTCCGCTCGCCGCCGGAACGCAGCACTCCGCTGCCCAAGGTGCTCAACAGGTTTGTGGATTTTTCACGTGCGATGTTCGTCAGAGACATGGTCGAGCAGGCGCAGCCGGAGCATGTTCAGCGCCCACTTGGCGGCGCGATCGCGGATTTCGACGCGGGAGAGGTGTTCGCCCATCAGGAACCGTCGAACTTGGACACCCGCGGCGCCAGCCAGGGCGACGTACACCAAGCCGACCGGTCTTTCCGGGGGAGTGCCACCGGTCGGCCCGGCAATGCCGGTAATGGCGAGCGCAAAATCGACGCCACCCGCAGACCGGCAACCCACCGCCATCGCGCGGGCGACCTCCTCGCTGACGGCCCCATGCCGGACAATCAGATCCGGATCAACGCCCAGGAGTTCGACCTTGGCCTGGTTGCTGTAGGCAACGTAGCCGCGAAGGAAATAGGCGCTGCTGCCGGGAATGTCGGTCAGCCTCCGAGCCAGCAACCCACCGGTGCAGGATTCCGCGGCGGCGACGGTCTTCCCCTGTTCGATCAGCAACGCGGCCACTGTCGATTCGAGCGATTCGTCGCCGGCGCCGAAGACCAAGTGCCCGAGCCGGCGACGAATCTCGGCGGCATCCTGGTTCAGCAACGCGTCGGCAGACAGAGCGTCCGCGCCACGAGCGACAATGCGAACGCCGAGCAAGGCATTCGAGGCCGTCGTTCCGACAGATGGGTTTCGCCCGCGGGCCATGAGGTCGGCCAGGATTTCGCCGAGCTTGGCCTCGCTGATCCCGAAACAGGAAAGTCGAGCGAAGCGAATGCAGGCGGACTGACCGGCCGCCGCAAGCTGCGGGGCAACGTGGCTCTCGAACATCGCCCGCATCTCCGAGGGCACGCCGGGGAGAGCGTACAGTCGGGCCTGTCCAACGCGACAACGGAACCCCGGAGCTGTTCCGCACGAGTTGGGAAGCAGGTCGGCCCCGGTGGGGAGTAAGGCCTGGCGACGATTGGACTCGGACATCTGCCGCTGCCAACGGTCGAAGAAGCCCTGGATTTGTCGCAGAGCTTCCGAGCTTTCGTGCAGGCCCAGGCCCAGCGCCTCGGCGACGCCTTCACGCGTGAGATCATCGGCGGTCGGTCCGAGTCCGCCGGTTAGGATGATGAGTTCGCCATCGGAGAATGCTCCGCGAACGACTGCGGCGACGGCGGGTCGGTCGTCGCCGACGGTGTGGTGGGCGCGAGTTGCGATGCCGACGGCAGCCAACTGCCGCGAAAGCCAGGCGGAGTTGGAATCCACCTGTTGGCCGGTGACGAGTTCGTCGCCGATGCTGATGATGACCGCGTTCACGAAGGGAGAACGTATCGCGGAACGGCGGGAGTGCAAATGAACCGCGCGACAGCCGCCCGAGACTCGTGCGAGGCTGCGGTCTAGCCGCCCCAAGCCGGGCATGACGGTTCCACGTCCGTAGCGCGAGCAGACGCGGACAGGCCTGGGAGGATCAGGAGATCAGTTGGGGCGGCAACCGTGTTCGACGGTGACGACCGTGTGAATCCCACCGCGAGTGCTCCATCGCGACTCGATCTGCATCCACTTCGGGTCGCAGGCGGACGCCAGGTCATTCAGGATCACATTGGTCAGGTCTTCATAGAAGATGCCGCGATCGCGGAACGCCTGCAGATACAGCTTGAGACTCTTAAGCTCAACGCAGGACTTTCCGGCCACGTATCGAATGGTCATCGCAGCAAAGTCCGGCTGGCCGGTCTTGGGACAGAGGCTGGTGAACTCCTGTACGACGTGCTCGATCAGGTAGTCGCGGTGCGGATGAGGGTTGGGGAAGGTTTCCAATATTGACAACGGCAGCACTCCTGACTCGCTGGCCGCGACGTGGCGGCGTGAACGTGCGAATCATGGCTGGTGGGCGACCTCAACGCAACCGGCTCGAGCGTCGCGGTCGTCGGGCAGCCTTGCCTGGCGCGGGTTCGCGGGCTGCGGCGACGAATCCGTCAAGATCCTGAAACTCCCACAGCTCCCGCGGCACATCCGCCCCGCCGTCGTCGATGACCCGGGCGCCGAACCGGTCAACGACGAATCGGGCAGCAAACCGATCGCACATCGACTCCTTCTGTCGGGTGTTCCGCCGCGAAAGCTTCACAAGCAGATGATACAGTTCGTGCATGAAAATAAAGACCACCAACTCGTAGGGATTGTGGAGTCGAAGCAAATACGTAGGGCGGAACCAGCGTCGCCCGACGGCCTGCACTTTGCCGAGGTTGCTGGCCATATCATAGGGATACCTCAGGTGGCTTCCCAGGTTGATGAAGATGCGGCGATCGGCGTAGAAGCACGTTCCGGAGAAATCCGCCCCGCGGCTGTAGCGGACGCGTACGGTGACGGCACCGACCGGCCAACCCTGCATCCCGTCGCGGAGGAGGCGCGCGAGGCGTTCACCGTCAAGGTGCGTCGAGTTGGCGAAGTCCATGGAGTTCAACGTCGCTCTCCATACCACGGCGGGGACGACGGAATCTGAGCGCATGGGTTCGTTCCGCCTAGGCGTCCCCAACGTCCCTGTCGAGGCATTTTGTGTGCTCAGCTTATTCTAGGCAGACCTATGGTCTGGGGTGGAATCGCCGGTGGACCTGTTTCAGCTGGGCTTCATCGACGTGCGTATACACTTGAGTTGTGGTGACGCTGGCGTGGCCCAAAAGCTCCTGGACGATACGGAGATCGGCCCCGCCGCCCAGCAGATGGGTCGCAAAACAGTGTCGCAGCGTGTGCGGGGAGAGGGGACTTTCGATTTCGGCCAGAATCGCGTACTTGCGGACCAGGCGCCAGATGTTGGTTCGGTCGAGCGGTCGGCCGGTGCGTGAAAGGAACAATGCGGAAGATTCACGCTCGCCGAGCAGGCGCGGTCGGAGGATTTCGAGGTAGTGTTCAACGGCCTCGATCGCGGTTCGGCCCACGGGGATGATCCGCTCCTTGCGTCCTTTTCCGATGCAACGGACGTAGCCGAGCCGAAGGTTGATTTGATCGAGCGTCAGATCCACGACCTCACTGACGCGCATGCCGGTGGCGTAGAGCAGTTCGAGCACGGCCTTGTCGCGAAGGTGGAACTCGTCACGCGGATCGGGAGCGGAAAGCAGGGCCTCTACCTGGGCGTAGCGGACGGTCTTGGGGATGGTCCGCCAGCGGCGGGTGGATTCGATGAGGGAGGCGACGTCGCGGCAAAGGACACGCTCGGCGAACAGGTGCCGCAGGAAGACTTTGATCGAGGCGAGGTGCCGGGCGATGGAGGAAAGCGCCAGGCCGCGAGTCTGCAATTCGATGAGATGCCGCTGGACGTCGTCGATGGCGATCTCCGACGGCGCAACGTCGGCGGCGATGAGGGAATCCCAGAACTCGGTGAGGTCGCGCTGGTAGGCGGTGACCGTGGCGCCGGAAAGCCCGCATTCAACGAACAGATAATCGAGAAACCGCTTGATGGGCGGCGCAGGCAAGGCGGGTTTCGCGGCGGGCAACGAGGCAACAAGCATCGTCGGAGACTCCGGTTTTGGCCTGCTTCTTCGGGGGACTATAAGTGCCACAACATGGCACTTATACCCGCATCGCGTACTCCAGCGGCTCGCGTCGCGGCTGACAAGCCCATTGTATCCACAACGCGGCGGCGTTGAAAGCACGGCGACGCCCTCCCGGTCGCCGCGCAAGGTCCGAAAACATGTTCAAACTGAGCAACGCAGCAGGGCGCAATATCTGCGTCTGATAGCCTTGCGCCTTCCCAAGCCCGATGGCACTGCGCGGCGTCCGATTCCCGCGTAGCCCTCGGACCCCGTTCGCCGGCCGAGTGTCCGGCGTTGACCGACACCGATTTCTCCATGAGAATGCCCCGCTCGGCGCTGGTCGCACCGCCAGGGGCAGATCCTCGGCGGCCGCGCAGGCCGGAGTGGCGGAACTGGCAGACGCGCGGGTTTCAAAAACCCGTCCTGGTAACAGGGTGTGGGTTCGAGTCCCTCCTCCGGCAGTGGTTCGCGGCGGGCAGTTATCGGAAGCGGTCGATCGCAAAGGCGCTCAACGACGCAAGCTGAAAGAAGCAAGCCAGCGCCAGTCGTGCGCCTGCGGCGTCGTTGCGATCGCCGAGCAGGGCCCCGATTCCCCAGACGCCCGCGACAACCGCGAACATCTGCAACAACGCCGCGAACAAACGGAGCAGCGAAAAATCATGCTGGCGCGTCCGCCGCGTCGCGCGATCGAGGTGCTGGGCGACGTCTCGGAGCGTCTGGGCGATCTCGACATCGCCCAAGCCCGACATCCCGGGCAATGGGCGGGGAACGGGGCGTGATTGCGTCGCTTCATCGGATGCACCGCTTGGTTCCACGTCCGTCGATGGATTCTCCGACAACAGCAGGTCAGAAGCCTCCGCAAGGGTCGACGCCGTGCGGTTCGGAACCGCGCCGAGCGTGGTCGTTTTCGCTCGCCCGTTGGCGAGCAGGATCGTTCGACATCCGGCTTGGGTTCCGGCCTCCACGTCGCTGAGGGAGTCCCCGATCATCCACGAGGCGGAGAGGTCAATGTCATGTTCACGGGACGCCTGCACCAGCATTCCCGGCGCCGGTTTGCGCAGGTCGCTGTCGCGACGATAGGCCTCGACTTTGGCCTCGGGACCGAACAGAAAAGGGCAGTAGTACGCCGCGTCCAGCCTCGCCCCGTATTGCTCCAGCAGCTCGACGAGTCGATCGTGCACGCTCCACAGTTGTCTTTCGGTGAGCAACCCGCGGGCGACACCCGATTGGTTGGACACGACGACGACCAGAAAACCGCCGCGGTGGAGCCGTCGAATTGCGTCCGCGGCGCCGGGCAGCAATCGAACTTCGCTCGGATCGGCCAGGTATCCGGAGTTCTCAATGATCGTTCCATCCCGATCGAGGAAGACAGCCGGCTTCTTCATCGTCGCCGATCCGTTTGCGCAAGTTCCTCGACCACCGCTTGCCGAAAGAGGGGCAGCAGGATCTCATGCTGTCCGACAACCTCGTATCCCCTTCCAGGCGTGACCGGCCTGGTGAGCACGTTCTGACGAGGCCGGTAATGACGGATCATGTCGAAATTGGCCGTGGTCATCGCATCGAGGTTCGCGCCCAGATTCCGCGCCACCGAAACCGCCTTGAGAAAGACCTCGGGCAAGACGACGGCTGACCCCACGTTGAGCCAAACGCCGCCGACGCCGGATGAGTCGGTCGCGCCGAGGTCCGACACCACGTCGCAAATCAGCCGGAAATCGTGCAGCGTCGCCGCCCCCAGCGACGCCCCGTCCGCGCGCGACGAAGCGTGGACCGTGTCGGTCCCCACGGCGACGTGCACGCACGCGGGAATCTTCGCCTCCCACGCGGCCGCGAATACACTGTGCGCCTTGTGCTGCGAGGTGCGATCAACAATGAGCCTGCCGACCGCGGCTCCCAACCCGATCTGGTTTTTTTGCGCAGAATCAACCGCATCGTCGAAGAAGGCCATGGTCTCCGCAACCATGCCGAACGTTCCGTCGCGGATGGTCTGGGCGACCTCCTCGCTGGTCTGGCCAAGGGTCGCAATCTCCAGGTCGTGGATCGCGCAGGCACCGTTGCAGGCGATGGCCTTTACGATCCCGCGGCGGATCAGGTCGATGAGAATCGGTCCGCACCCGACCTTGATGAGGTGTGCGCCGAAGGCGACGACCACCGGCCGCTGATGCTGCGCGGCGGCGGCGACGGCCGAAACGATCTTGCGGAATGCCGACGCGCCGAGGTGTTGTGGAAAGGAGTTCAACAGTTCCGCCGCCGAAGCGCCAGGCTCTGGAAGCAGGGCAAACTCAGCCAATGACGACTTGTGATGGCGCTCTCCGACGCCGTAGGTCCGAAGTCCACGAAGATCGATCGGCTTATATTCCCGCGGCATCGCCGTTCAACTCGTCTTCAGCATGCGCCCCAACACCGCATCCAGCATTGTACCGCCGTCGCCCTCGAAGTCGATTGACACCCGGACGACCATGAATCGCCGGGAATCAACCTCCGGCATGCGGGCTAGCTTAACCGCGTCCTTCTCGGTGGTCACAACCAAGTCATGGGCTGGCCATCCGGCCTCGCAACACAGTCGCCGCGCGTCGCGCACCGTATAAGCATGATGGTCGGGTCGCCGGTACTCGGCGACAACGAGCGCGCCCAGATCGACAACCGTCCTGCGGAAGGCCGCCGGGTTCGCAATTCCGGCGCACAAGACCACCCGCTGGCCGCGCAATGCCGCCTGCGATTCCTCCCCCGCCAGCGTCGTCACCCCGGCTGCTCGATGCCGACAGCGAAGGATGGTCGCCTGCGGAGCATGTCGCCGCACCCTCCGCTCGACGTCCTCGCAGACCGCGCCGTCGACCTGATCGCAGCGGGTGAGAATAACGACACCCGCTCTGCCCAGCGAGGTCATTGGTTCACGAAGCAGGCCTCGCGGCAGGAGCGATCCGTGGCCCAATGGGCAGGTCGCGTCGATCAACACCATGTCCAGATCGCGGGCCAGGCGGCGATGCTGAAATCCGTCGTCAAGCACGATCGCATCTGCGCCCAGTACGGTCACCGCGCGATGAGCACCGCGCGCGCGATCGGCATCCGCCACGTATCGCACGTCGGGAACGCGTCGGCGGATCAAGCGCTCCTCATCATTGGCGTCACCGGATGGCGACTTATATCCTCGAGCCACGACTGCGGGTCGGTACCCCAGGCGCGCGAGGCGTAAGAGGATATCGATGACCATCGGCGTCTTGCCCGTTCCACCGACGGTGAGGTTGCCGACGCTCACCACGGGAACGCCGACGCGGAGCACGCCCTCGCCTCGATCGAAGCGACGATTGCGCGCCGCGACGGCCGCGGCGTAGCCAAGCTCGGCGATGCGGAACATGCCGCGAATCGGCCAGGACCAGGGTCCGGTCCGCCCGGCCGCAATCCGTCGAAACAGCGAGGATTCGTCCATTTTCGGATCAGGCCGGGTAGACCAATGCCGCGCAAGTGACACAGGTCTGCGTCGGCTCGTCGACAGCTTGGGTGTAGCGAAGCATACGTCCGGGGACGCCCGCGAGCATGCTCGCCAGCACGAACATGCACCCCGCGCTGCACACACGGGTCGTGTTGCCATTCTCCGCCACCGCGGCGCGAAAGCCCTCCGGATCGGCCCTCTCCAGGAACGAAATCGCCCGCCGGTCGCGGGCTTCGACCTCGCCCAGGAAGTCTTCGTCAAGCGGACGGTCATCTCCGAAGGCGGCTCCGACGTGGCTCAGGTCGGCGCCGGCGATCAACAGGGTTTCGCCCGATGATTCCGAAACGACTTCGGTGAGTGCTCTTGCAAACGCAAGCAGATCGACGCCGCGACCATCGCAAGGGGCGATTCCTGTCGGACCACACGGGTCCGGACAGAGAACCGGGACAATGGCGACGCCGCCCGCGCCGAACAGGAACTGCAACCATACAACCTGCAACTCAATCGAGTGCTCGCCTACGTGATCCAGCTCAAAACCGCGCATGGGCCCGCAGCGTTGCTCGAGTCGGGCAAGAAAATCGCGATCGACCCGGGCGAACCCCAGCGGCGTCTCGAAATCATTGCCCGTGGCGACGACCGAGGTGGCCCGGCCGAAGTGATTCGTTCCCAGGATCACGATGCGCGTCGGCGCGGGCCGATCCCGAAGTTGAGCGTACGCCGCGACATAGCATGGCCGGCCGCGCGGGTAGTCGAGGTGCGGCGCGACCAGCCCGGTCACTCGCCGCGCGGCGGTCGACGCCGCCACGTCGGTCAACATGCCCCGAAAAGGCTCCCCCGAATCGTCGACAATCCCCGACGAGGCCGCGCTGGGCATGTGGCGGACGCCCTCGGCGCGGTAAGCGTCAAGCATGGCCTCGTATCCCGTGTCGAACGTCGGACCATCCAAAAACATCGCGTCATCGAGGTGCGCGATCATGCGATCGACGGTCTCAAGATTGAGCAAACGTCCAAACTCCATCTCACATTCCCGGCGGATTTCCTCGCGGGTCCGCGTTCCGTCCATGCGGGCCAGAATCTGCAAGGCTGCGGGGGAAAGGCTCAACACCACCGGCGAGAGCCGCGAGCGATCGCGCAATCCGATCTGCATTCCGTCTCCGTCGGAGATGCGGAAGGCCTCGACGGGCCGCAGTCTAGGCTTGAAATCGGAGGAACGAACCATGGAAATGCGATTCTACCTCGGAATGGCGTCGTTGCCGACGTACGCGGATCAGGTTCCCAACAAGGCCCATCCGAACTCGGAACGGCCTTCGCTCGTGCCCAAGGCGTCCCGGAAGGGAAACGCACCTGTAGCCAACGGGGGGCAAGCGTCACGGACCAACGAACGACCGCAATCAGGCTTCGAGATCGACGTGAAGCCGGCCATCGAGGTCTTGCGTGATTCCGGATGCGATCGGGCCGGATTCGGCAGGAGGTTCATCAGACGACGGTTCGCCCAGTGTTCGTCCTTGGCTTCCACCCCCGTCGGCGTCGCCAAAGACCCGGGTATCGCCATCGGCGGTCTCGACGGTGACATCGGCTTCGTCAAGGGCGCGAACCTGGGTGGCAGCGGCCTGCGCGTCCCCGGTGCGCTGCGCCTCGTGCTGCCGCGCCGTTTCGCGCGATTGGATCGGCGCACCGGCGGCGGAAACAGCAATATGCGAGGGAATCTGAGTCATCCGTCCGTCTCACGCGCCGCGGCGAAGCGCTGCGCATCAGCCCTTCAAGCGCAATGGCCGCCCGGGCGAATCAGTGCACGAACTCTTTGCGCCGCAGTTCCAGCTGCTCCTTGAGCCGCCGCAGAATCGCGGAGTGCATCTGCGACACGCGGCTCTCGGAGAGGTCAAGGGTCATGCCGATTTCCTTCATCGTCATCTCCTCGTAGTAGTAGAGAATGAGGATGAGCCGCTCCGCCCGGGTCAGTCCGCGGGTGATGAGCTCCTTCAGATCCTTCCGCTGAATGTCGGAGATCGGGTTGCGCCCTCGCTTGTCCTCGACGACGTCGATTTCGCACACGTCCTTGTTGGAGTCGTTCTCGCCGAACTTGCGCGAAAGGGAAACCTGGGCGACGGCCGTCGCGTCGCGGAGAAGCTTGTCAAACTCGTCGGGAGGAAGATGGAGTCGTCCGGCGATTTCCATTTCGCTCGGCGACCGCCCCAGCGTGGCCTGCAGTTCCCGCGACACGCGCTCGAGTTCGTTCGCCCGGCGCCGCACCAGCCGCGGAACCCAGTCCAGACTACGAAGCTCATCCAAGATGGCGCCGCGGATTCGCGGCGCGCAATAGGTTTCGAACTTGACGCCGCGGTCGATGTCGAAAGCCTCGATGGCGTCCAGCAAGCCGAAAATGCCCGCCGAGATCAGATCATCGTTGTCGATTTCGTCCGGCAGCTTGGCGCCGATTCGCTCGGCGTTGTAGCGAACGATGGGAAGGAATTCCTCCACCAGATGATTACGAATTGCCTCGTCCTTGGTCTTCCGGTATTCTTTCCAGACGTCCCTCATGTCCCTACTTGGCCTGACTTGCCGCATGTCGCCGCTCCTTGCGCATCCTTGCGCCATTCAGTCGTCCGCCCAACTCCTTTGCCGTTTCCGGTCGACACCATCACGGCGCACGCTTCGAGCCGCCGCGTTCAATCCCTCCCTAAGTTTTCACGGATGAACCGCGCGCCGAGGGTGGCACGCCTGTCCCTCCCACCACCAGGGGTTCATCGGCCTCCGCCCGGCAACGATCGCGGATCGCCGTTTCCCGTTGACGCTGATGCTCGTCGACCACCAACTGAGCAGCCGCTCCAAGCAACATCCCGATGAGGCAGAAGGTCAGTAATGCGAGGATGCCGCGAGAGAGGGTGACCGCAGGCGGATTGTCCGCGAGGATGCCGCCGACAACGGCGACAAAAAAGGCGAAAAGACCCAAACTCGCGCCCGCGTAACGTGCGACCATGCCGCGCAACATCCCTGTCGCCTTCGTCCAGCGTTGATCGTGTCAGGAGGCTGAAAGACGGATGGGAGCCAACAACGGCTCCATCCGTTGCCTTCAAGCAAACCGCACGACCGAGCCCGGCATCCTTACCGGGCGCTGGCGATTGGTTCCGTCCGATCTTTGTCGTGCATTTCGCCTACACAAAAAGCCCGGCGACACGACGAAGGAACCCGCCGCAACGTTTTTCCGTTCCGCAAGCTCGCGCCAACTCGCTTGCGATTGCGGCGATACACGCACTGGCGTTCGATCCGGGATGCCGCAGAACAAACGGCTTCCGTTCACGGACCGCCAACTCGACGACCGTATCATGCAACAGGAATCCGCCGTCCGCAAGAGGGTAATTCAAAAATCTTTTGGCCACCCCGGCAACTCGAGCGTAGGTCGCACCCGCCTCGTTGCGGCTGCTGGCCATGTTGACCACCAGTCGAATCTGCGGCGTCTCCGCGTCCTTCAGCAACGTTTTGATCAGAGCGTAGGCGTCAGTGACGGCCGTCGGTTCCGGCGTGGTCACGACCAGCGCAAGATCTGCCGCTTGTGCGAAGCTGATCACGTTCCGCGAAATTCCCGCGCCACAATCGAGGACCACGATGTCAGCATTGAGATCGAGCTTGCGCAAGTAGACCAGCAGGCTGTGACGCTCGAAGTCCGAAAGGTTGGCGATATTCCCCATGCCGGACGCCCCGGGCAGGAAACGCACTCCTCCAGGACCGATTTGCATCACCTCGTCGATGGTCTTTAGTCCGCCAAGTACATGAGCCAAGGTGTGCCGGGGCTGGAGGCCCAACAGCAAGTCGAGGTTGGCCAGACCAAGATCCAGATCAGCCAGAACCACGCGGACACCACGATCGGCAAGATATACTGCAATGTTTGCAGCAATATTTGATTTTCCAACACCGCCCTTGCCGCTGGCGACGGCAACCGTGGTAACGCCCCTTCGACGCAGGAGGAGTTTGCGCAGGCTGGATGCCTGGTCTTGACCGTAGGAATGGCCAGTTGCCTCACTCATGACCGTACGATCCAACCCCGATCCTGTCATGGTCAGGGAACCAGGGCGGCGCCATGCCGCACCCCCGAGGACGTCTTCGACGGAAGCGGCGCGATGATTCTCGCGGCGCGAGGCACGCCACCATCGGGTGCGATCAAGATGCGCCGCGCCAAGGCCGCCCCGTCGCCCACCTCGATGTCGTTGGGCACGTCCTGACCTACCGTCACATAGGAAAGCTTGACCTTCGCCTTGACGACCGAGTTCAACACCACGCCAAAACCGAGGGCCTCGTCCAATTTGGTGAACGCAACTCGATCCAGGCCGATCCCGCGGAATCGATCAATCGCTTCGTCCAGCACTCCTTGCGCACTGGTGCTCGACAAGACCAGATGCACTTCGTGCGGGCGCACCGTCGCGAAAAACTCCTGAAGCTGCGATATCTTCGCTGCGTCACGTTGGCTTCGCCCGGCGGTGTCAATCAGGATAACGTCGCATCCGGAAAGCCGACGAACGGCTTCTCCCAGCTCGGCCGGGGTCGTCGCAACCTCCAGAGGGACGTCGATGATCTCCGCATAGGTACGGAGCTGCTCGACGGCGGCGATGCGGTAAGTGTCGATGGTCACAAGCCCGACGCTACGATCCTCGCGCAAGCAGAAATTCGCAGCCAGTTTGGCGATGGTGGTGGTTTTCCCGACGCCCGTGGGTCCGACGAACGCCAAGACGAACGGTTTGACTCCCGGGGGAATCTGAATCGCGCCGGAGGTAGGGATCATCGGCGCGAGCATAGCAGCCAATTCGGCATGGACGGCCAACGGATCGCACAGGCCGGCGTCGCCGAGTTTTTCGCGAACGCCGGTGACCATCTCATAGGCCAATTCGTCGCTGACCGCCTGAGTTACCAGGTGCCGATACGCGGCGAACAGATGTTCCGGCAACCGCGGGGCGTTGGTGCGGCGCGTCTCGCCCATGAGATCGACCATCATGGTGCGCAGCGCCCCGACCTCGGCGAGAAGCGCATGACCCGACGGATCAGCCACGGACGGCGCATCGTCGGACACCGACCTTGGGGCCGGCGGAGACAGTGCCCTGCGCGGCGGGGCTCGATCCAAACGAGCGCGGACGGTTCCGCGCCGCAGCGCGGGTGGAAGATCGGCGAGGTCGCGTGCCGCGGTGATCTCCACGAAAGGCTTTCCGCCGATGCCCAGCAGCCCGCCGCGGGTCAAGGTCCGCGTCGTCAGAATTACCGCGCCGCGCCCGAACTGGCGCTTCACTTGATCGAGCGCGTCGGCCATCGTATCGCCCTGGAAGGTCTTAACTTTCATCGGTCAATGCCGCCGTTCCGTGAGATTCCACCTCGAATCCGCGTACGATTTCGTTGTAGGAGAGGACCGCCGCGGTCGGCAATTGAACCTCGATCATCCGCCGCACCCACGCGCGAACCTGCGGGGCAGTGAGGATGACCGGTGATTTGCCGCGTATCTGAGTCGTTGCGCGCTCGACGACGGTGCGGATCGCCTGGACGATCTTGCTCTGCACCGGCGGCGGGATGGTCATGGTCGTGCCCTGCTCCGTTCTCTCAATGCCCTTGATGAGCACTTGCTCCAGCCCCGGATCGAGGGTGATGCAGTGGATCCGCCCGTCATCGGCCTTGTGCTGATGGCACAGAGTCCGGGCCAGCGCGTTGCGGGCATACTCAGCCAAGATCTCGGTATCCTTGGTCCGCGGCGCGAGGTCGGCCACCGTCTCAAGGATCACTTCCAGGTCGCGGATGGGAACGCGCTCGCGCAACAGCGCCTGCAGCACGCGCTGAATCTCGCCCGGCTTGAGGACGTTGGGAACGATCTCCTCGACAAGCTTCGGGGCGCGCTCCTTGAGGTTGTCGATGAGCCGATTGACTTCCTGCCGCGTCAGCAGCTCTTCGGCGTGTCGGCGGACCAGTTCGGTGAGGTAGGTGCTGACGACTGTGGAGCAATCAACGACGGTGTAGTTGCGCTGTTCGGCGAGATGGCGCGCGGACTCATCCACCCATACCGCGGGCAACCCGAACGCCGGCTCCTTCGTTTCCACGCCTCCGACGCGCTCGGCGACCGAACCGGTGTCGATGGCCAGAAGGTGTCCGGGCAACACCTCGCCCTTTCCGATCTGCAAGCCCTTGAGCTTGACGCAGAAGTCGTTGGGCTGCAACTGCACGTCGTCGCGGATGCGGATCGGCGGAACGATGATGCCGATCTCCTGCGCCACCTGCTTGCGGAGGTTGGTGATGCGGTCGAGGAGATCGCCGCCCTGCTTGCGATCGACCAGCCGAACCAGACCGTACCCGACGTTGAGTTCCATGGGGTCCGGCGCGAGGTGCTTCTCGACGCGTTCGACGGGGGGCTTGGCCTTCGCCGCCGATGCCTGGGCGAGAACCACTTGCTGGCGTCGATTCAGAAGATAAGACATGCCGACCGCCGAACCGGCCAGGAGCACAATCGGCGGCTTGGGCAGCGGCGTGACCGCAAGCACCAACAAGAAACCCGCGGTCAAAATCAGAGCGACGGGCTGACTGGTCAATTGCCCCAGCAACTCCTCGCCCAAATTGGTTTTCGAGGCCGAACGGGTCACCAGCATGGCGGCAGCGACCGACACCACGAAGGCGGGAATCTGCGACACCAGTCCATCGCCGATGGTCAGGATGGTGAACCGCCGCAAGGTTTCCGGCAGGGACAAATTCATCTGGACCATGCCGACAATCACGCCGCCGAGGATGTTGATCAGCGTGATGATGATCCCGGCGATGGCGTCGCCGCGGACGAACTTGCTGGCGCCGTCCATGGCCCCGTAGAAATCCGCTTCGCGGGTGATCTCGGAACGGCGGCGCTTGGCTTCCTCGTCGGTGATGCTTCCGGCGTTGAGATCGGCGTCGACGGCCATCTGCTTTCCGGGCATGCCGTCCAGGGTGAAGCGGGCAGCCACTTCGGCGATGCGGGTGGCGCCCTTGGTGATGACCACGAATTGGATGATCACAATGATCGCGAAGATGACCGCCGCGACTGCGAGCGATCCTTGGGCAACGAATCCGCCGAAGGTCGCCACCACTTGTCCAGCATTGCCCTGCGTCAATACCAGCCTCGTCGTGGCCACGTTAAGCACCAGACGGAACAGCGTAAGTCCCAAAAGCAGCGAAGGGAACGACGAAAACTGCAATGGGCCGTCAATGTACATGACCGTCAGCAACACCACGCCGGAGAGGGTGATGCTGATCATCAGCAGGAAGTCCATGACCGGCGTAGGCAGCGGAATGAGGATGACCACGATCAAACCCAGCGCGGCCATCGGAAGGATCGCCCCGCGATATTTCGCGATCAGCGACGACAGGCCCTTCACTTGTTGAACGTAGGGCAAGGGCATCGGCGACTACACTCCCACCAGTTCACGTCGCGCAGAAAGCGGCGAGCGACCGGTCAACTCGTAGACGTAAGCCAGAATCTCCGCGATCGCCTGATAGAATCGTTCCGGGACGTATTGCCCGACGTCGACGGCGTCGAACAGCGCCCGAGCCAGCGGACGGCGCTCGACGATCGGAATCCCGTGCTTGGCGGCAATCTGGCGAATGCGCAGGGCCGCGTAATCGGCGCCCTTGGCCACCACTTTCGGCGCGACCATGCTGTCGGAATCGTAGCGGATGGCGATGGCCAGGTGCGTCGGGTTGGTCACCACCACGTCAGCCTTGGGAACGTCCTTACGGAGCCGCTGGATGGCAAGCTGCAGTTGAAGCTGGCGGCGGCGGCGCTTGACGGCGGGATCGCCCTCCATGCTCCGCAGCTCGTCCTTGACCTCCTCCTTGGTCATTCGCAGGTCGCGCTCGTGCCGATAGCGCTGCCAGGCGTAGTCCAACAGCGCCAGCACGAGAATGGCGGCGCACAGCTGGATGCCCAGTTCGGCGACCAGCGTCCCGCCCAGGCGAACGACGTCGTGAAAGTCCAGGGTCGGCGAGAACAGCACGGCTGCCGCGGAGGCGTGGATCGACACAAACGCGACGGACGCGACGACCAGGAACTTGGCGAGGTTCAACGTCGCGGACATGAGCGAGCGCACGGAGAAAAGGCGCTGCAGCCCGCTGAGCGGGTTGATCTTCGCCAGGCTCGGCGTCACCGGATGCCAGGTCAGCAACGGACCAACCTGAGCGTAGAGCACCAGAACGACGACGCCAACGATGACCAAAAGGAGCGGACCGAGGCGACGAACGATCTCCCAGCCGATCGCCTCGCTTAAGGGCCGCAGCCCGGCCACGTCGGTCCATCCTCCATCGCTGTCAAGCGAAACGCCGACGATGGCGATCAGGCTTTGCCACAGGTCAGGCCCCAGGAAACGCAAGGCCGCAAAGCCGCTCAGCAAAAGGACCGCCGAGGTAAGATCCTGGCTTCGCGCGACCTGCCCCTTGGCGCGGGCTTCCATGCGTCGTCGCGGGGTAGCTGGTTCCGTCCTGTCTTCATACCCTGCCGGCACGTCAAGCTCCTCGGGTTAACTCTTCCAAGCCGAACGTCGCGCGAATGGCGTCCAATCCATCCCAAATGCCCCGCAGCACGACAGGTTGCGACGCGTACAACGTCAGCGCCGCAACGCCCAGCCCAACGAATGCCCGAACGGTGAACCCCACCGAAAGCACGTTGAGTTGCGGAACGGTACGCGACACCACGCCCAAGGCCGCCTCGGTAAGGAACAATGCAATCACCACCGGCGCGGCCACGCGGACGCCGATCACGAACGCGCTCAACGTCGTCTCGACCAGTAGGAGCAGAATCGGCTCGCCCGCTTCATACTTCAAGACCGGAACCGCCTTGTAAGTATCCAGGAGCGCCGCGACCGCCTCGCGATGCCCGCCCGCGGACAAGAACAGCAACGTAAAGACCGCGGCATACACCTGTCCGATCACCGATGCCTCCGTCTGTTGCAGCGGATTGATGACTTCACTGAGCGAGAGGCCGGCCTGCTGCGCGATCAGCGTACCGGCGACTTCGGCGCTGAGCATGAGCAACGACAGCGTCATTCCGATGGCAGCGCCGATCATGAACTCGTTCACCGCTCCGGCGAGCGTCAGCGCCAGCGGAGCGTTTTCCGGGGAGGCTTTGAACACGATCGGGAAGACCATGGTCGAAAGCACCAGGGCGAAGGCCGCCCGAACGCGCACCGGGATCGCCGCGGACGCGAACACCGGACTCGTCGCCACCATCCCGGAGACGCGGAACAGCACCAGGGCGAAGGCAGGAAGCGCCGTCAGAATGTTCAACAACGGGTACGGCATGAACCAACAGAACCTTTCCTCACGTCAACTCCACTGATCGATTGCTCACCACGGCGGCGAGCCGAGCAACTCCCGGGTGTACGCCACCATCTGCTCCGCGATCCACGGTATGAAGATCACGGCCGCCACCACCATCGCCGCGATCTTGGGCACGAACGTCAACGCCTGCTCCTGCAATTGCGTCACCGCCTGGAAGAAGGCGATCAACAAGCCGACGACCAGGCCAATCACCAGCACCGGTGCCGCGACCACCAGCGTGATCCAAAACGCGTCCCGCCCTAATTCGATGGCCGTAGTCAGATCCATCGCCATCCTCGCGCCGACGCGGGCGCTCGGTCCGCGGAACACCCGCACCGCAGCCGTGACGGGGCGCTACCAAGGACAACCAAGTCGCAGGATTCTCGACGTCCATCGCACGTCGTCAACATCGCGCCTACTCCGGCTGTTCCGCTAGGTGAAGCTGTACAACAACGTCTCGACCACCAGGCGCCACCCGTCCGCCAGCACGAACAGAAGCAGCTTGAACGGCAACGAGATCAACACCGGGGGAAGCATCATCATGCCCATCGAAAGCAGGATCGTGGCGATCACCATGTCGATCACCAGGAAGGGCAGGTAGATTCGGAAGCCCATCACAAAGGCGGTCTTCAACTCACTCAGCATGAATGCCGGGATCATCACGGTCATCGGAACGGTCTCAATGTCGAGCTTCTCCTCGGAAGCGATTTCGCGATTCTCGGCATACTCCAGAAACAGGTAGACGTCCTCGTGATTGCCCGCCTGTTCGATCTGTCGGTACATGAAGTCCTTCAGGTGCGAGGCGGTGATCTCGATCGCGCGGGTCTGTCCGAGTTGATTGTTGAAATACGGCGTGATCGCCTCCGCCTGCACCTTGTGCCACGTCGGGGACATCACCAGTACGGTGATAAACAGGGACAGGGCCAGGAGAACCTGACCGGGCGGAAGTTGCGGCGCGCCGATCGCCTGGCGGAGCAGCGCAAGCACCACGATCACCCGGGGAAAGGAGGTCATCATCACCAGGATGGAAGGAATCAGCGTGAGGACCGTCAGCAGCACCAGGATCTGCAGACTCGCACTGACGCCCTTGGCGTCGGTCGCGGTCGGAAGAACCTTGGTCAGATCGGGAATGTTGGCCTGGTTGTCGAATGGGGAGGCGGAGGCGCCGGGGGTCTGCGCGCGGACCGAGCCTGCGCAGCACAACGACGCAATCGCGACGGTTGCGATCCATCGCGGCATCGACGAGCCTCCATGCCCCGTGTACGGCGCCGCTCCACGGCCCCGTCGATCCTCTCCGCCCCTTCACGCCGCAGGCAGCATCCGGCCCGCGTGGCGGAACTGAACGGATCGAACCACTGACTTAGACATTCTCGCCGCCCGTGCGGCATCGCCCTTCATGGGCAGCGCTTTCAGCAAAGCGCGGCGGACAACCCGCGACGCTGCACGAGAACGGATCTTGCTCTAGGCTGAACGGCGAAGCATCCGCAGACGCTCCAACAGCTCGGCCACCGGTCGACCCCTCCGCGAATCGCGAGTGGCAGCGTCGAACGCTCTCGCCTGATCCGTCAGCGCGCGCTCGAACCCGACAGACTCCCCCGGCGATGCGGTCCCGAAAAACGCTGATATCTCAGCTACCTCGTCAGGTTCAACCAATTCACAAATACGATCCACCCGCTGCGGCGAAAGCGCGAGCAGGACCATCCGGCGCCCGACCTGGACGAGCGCCAGGCTTTGTCGCGGTCCCAGACCGGACCGGGTGAGCACGCGCAGCGCGCGGTGGTCGGTCGGGCGAGCACCAGGGACCACCCGTCGCGCGGTCCAATAGGCGGCGCCGATCAAACCCAGCACCATGGTCATGGATCCAAGGGGAGTCCGATACCAAGGCGTCTCCCCACCGCTTCCAAGCCCCGGCGTTTCCAGTTTCCGGTGAGCGCGACGCGAGGCCTGCCGCGACGACTCGGCGGAATCCGGCACCGGCGGGTGTTGTGCGTCCTGCAACTCCGTCCCGCGGATCGAGTCACCCAGCGCGGTCTGGTGCGGAACATCATCGTGAGGATCCGCAGGCAGCTCGATCGTCTGGTTCGGCGCCACCTGATTGCCGCCGACCTGCGAAGGGGCATCGTCGGCCCAGGCGGGAGGAACGGCTGTGCACAGGAAGGCAAGGCCGCCCAAGACCCGGATACGCATGCGATCGGGCGGGGTACGTTGACCACAAAAAAAGTTTCCGCGCGATCGCCGGTTCATTGCGTGATCCTGTGCGGGTCGTGCGAGAAGACTTCGCTGATGCGGACGCAGAAGGCATCATTGAGCACCAGCACCTCACCCCGGGCGATCAGGCGTTCGTTTGCGAAGACGTCGACTGGGTCGCCAGCGAGGCGGTCTAACTCGACAACGCTCCCGTCATCAAGCTTGAGCACGTCCTCGACGCGCATGCGCGTCCGCCCAAGCTCGATCTTTACGTTCAGACTGACATCCTTGAGCATCGTTACCCGCTTGGGGTCAACGCCTGCCGCGGAAAACCGTGTGAAATCGGGAAGCTCCGGAGACCGGACCGAGGCTGCGAAGGCCGGACCCCCTGCCGCGGAATTAGCGGCCCGCTCCTCCTCGATGGCCGCCTGCATGGCCGCCGCCACCTCGTCAAAGGGTCTGCCCAGGGAATCAAGGCGAGTATCAGGCGGTGATGGCCCAACGCCTCCCGATGACTCCGGCGGAGATTCCTCCCCGCCGGTCGCCGCCATCAGGGCGTCGATATCCGACTGCGATATGGCTCCAGCGTCTCCGCCGGATGGCGGATCCGGCGACGCCTGCCCGGCGGAACCGAGCAAGGCGTCGATGTCCGCCTGGCTGATGGCCTCTCCGGAACTTTGACCCGACGATTTCCCCATCGGTTTGTCGGTCACCTGCCCACGCCCATTCTCGACGAGCCCTCCATGGCTCGAACCTGGGTCTATATCGGTGAAAGGATTAGCGACGCGACACTCAAACGCCGGGACCGGACTGAAGGAAATCGGGAACCAGAACCTCCTTGATGAGGTTTTCTTCCCCAAGGACGCGATCCAGTTCTGCCTTCAATTTTCGCTTGATGGTGTCCAAACCTGGTTCTTTGAGATGTTGCGGTTCGGCCGCCCGTATGATGAAGTTCACCCGATCGTTGATCCTGGCCTGATTGGCCTTGACCAAGTTGGCCGCCTTTTCGGTGTCCGACTGTAGCACCAGTGCTGATACGTGGATCCGGAAAGTCACCAACCTCCCGGTCATGGTGTTACTCGGCCGACAATCGGCGAGCTCGATTTCGGCCGTCGTGTGCCCATCGGCCTTTCCGCCCAGACCATGCTCGCCCCCCTTGCTCTCGCTGCCGTGCTCCTCGGAGGCTGACGCTTCGGCGTCGGCATGTTCTTCGCCGCCCTCCGCGGTCGCCGGGGGAGGCAAGAGGAGGGCTTTCGCCAAGACGAAAACGGCAACGCCTTCTCCGAGCATGAGCGAGCCGACGATGATGAGCGGCAGCTTGGAGCGTTTGGGCGGCTTGGCCGCGGCGTCAGGGGCAGGAGTTTGCTCTTTTTTGTCACCGGCCATATGGGGGTTCCTCTAGTTCGCTCGCCGGAACGCTGGCGTCGTCGCCCACTAGATCCTCCGTGACCACAATCTCCACGCGACGGTTCAGGGCACGTCGCTCTTCCGTGTCCGCCTGCCGGACGTAAGGTTCCGAATCGCCGACAGCCGTCAGCAAGAACCGGCTGGGTTCGACTCCACCGGCCGTCAGTTCGTCAGCGACCGCCTTCGCGCGGGCGTAGGACAGATCCATCGCGTCCTTGAACGGCGCTCGCTCGGGAGGCGGCTCATGAGTCGCATGACCGCGTATGGATATCCGCGTCCGATATCCTCGAAGTCGCCCGGCGGTTTTCGCCAGCAGGTCGCGGGCCTCTGAACGCAATTCGGCACTGAATGGGTCGAACGTGAGTTTTCCGCTCAGGACCACCTGGAACCCGTTGGAGAGGCTGGTTACGCGAAGTTCTCGGTCCTCAAGCGTCGTGTCGTTGGATTCCCCGGGACTGTCGTTGTTGATCGGCGACGCGAGCTCGAGGATCCGTTGAACAAGCGGGTTCTTGCTTTCGTTGGCAGCGAGGAACGGTTGAGAACTACCGTCAAACCCACTGAACGCTCGTTTCAAAGACTCGGCGGTCCGTAGGAACCGGTCCTTCTTGATCTGGCCCATCGCCGTCATGGCGATGAAAACGCACAGCAAGAGGGACACCATATCCGCATAGGTCACGATCCACGCGGGCGCACCTTGCGGAGTGAGATCGCGTCGGGGATCAGCCCCGACGCTACCGGTCGTGAACGCGCGACGCGACATGGGTCTGAATCCTCCGGGTTAGGCCGCCTTCTCCACCCTCATCGACCGCCGCATCCCCAAAGGAAGGAACGTGCTGAGCTTCTGCGCCACGATCCTCGGATTGTCTCCGGCCTGGATGGCGAGAACTCCGCGCACAACGATCATCTTCAAGAGAACCTCTTCCCTGCTTCGCCGTCCGAGTTTCTCCGCGATCGGCAGAGCGATGACGTTGGCGATCAGTGCCCCGTAGAGGGTCGTCAGCAAGGCGACGGCCATTGCCGGTCCGATCGACGCTGGATCTTGCAGGTTTTTGAGCATCACGACGAGTCCGACGAGCGTGCCGATCAATCCGAAGGACGGCGCGAATCGTCCGACGTTGTCGAACAGTGCCTTGCCGTCGGCGTGACGCGCCTCCAAGGCCTCGACATCGCTCATCATGACCGTTTCAATCATCTCCGGATCGGTTCCGTCGACGACCATCTGGATTCCCTGTTTGACGAACGGATCGACGGTTTGTTCCGCGACTGCGTCCAGGGCAAGGACGCCCTCGCGGCGCGCAATCTGTGCCAGCCGAACCAACTCGGCGATCAATCCGCGGGGATCGTCGGCGCGAGTCAGAAAGCAATTCCCGAGCACCGCGGCCACGCCCAGAATGTTTTGCAGCGGAAAGCTGACCAGGGCCGCGCACACCGCGCCCCCGCCGACCATCACCATCGACGCGAAGTCAATGAACGGCGCGAGGTCGGAAGCCATCAGGATCGACGCCAGCACCAAGACCACGCCGGCGCCCAGTCCGATGACCGTTCCGAAGTCAGTGCTTCGTGCCGGCTTCTTGCGCCTGGCGTGCCCGGTCTCCGTGCTCAACGCTGTCGATTCGTTCAGGTTCATGGTTCAAACCGGCGTCCGTCCACTGCCGCCTGGCCCTCGGTTTCCCGGCGGACTCCCCTGCCGTGAGCGGCCCTCGCACAGGATTTACCCCCCGGATCGGCGAGCAGACCTTACGTCCAGAAAATCCCCTGACCCAACCCAGACTCCCACGGGATAGACGGGCTTCGGGATACCGGCTACACCACGTTGAACGCGCGAATCTGCCGGGCATAGTCGATCGCGCGACGTACCACTTCCTCCATCGATTCCCGGACGATCACGGTGTCGCCGTTGACCAACGTGACGATCGTGTCGGGGGTCGACTCAATCATCTTGATCAGCTCGGCGTTGATCACCATGACACGCTGGTCCAGGCGGGTCAAGGTGATCATCACCAGGCTCCCCGGGTGCCGTTCTGGTTTTCATGCCGCATCGCCTAATCCTTCCGGCGTTCCCCAACCGTCCGGCCCGTGTGTCACCGACCGGAGCAACAGCCGGGCTGAACCGCGCGTTCCGCGGTGCGCTGCCCAAGGCGCTTCCGACAACCTCGCGGCCGCGCCGGCTCGGCCGCCAACGATTTCATCATCGCGCCAGCAGCAACAGCTCTTGCAACAGGTCGTCGGCGGCGCGAACGACGCGGCTGGAAGCGGAGATTCCCGTGGAGGCTTCGATCAGGGTGATGAACTCCCGGGCAATCTCGACGTTGCTCTGCTCTAATGAGCCGGCAACGATAGCGCCGGCCCGCTGCGTCTGGGGCGTGGTCAACGTCGCGTCGCCGGAGTTGGGCCCGGCGACGAATACGTTCTCACTCCGCGCGATCAGACCTTCGTCATTGGTGAAGGTCGCCAGCGCCACCTGGCCGAGCACCTGCTCCAGCTGGTTGGAATAGACGGCGGTGACGATTCCGTCGCGGTCGATCGAGTAGTTGGTCATGATGCCGGCTTGGGCGCCGTTCTGATTATCCATAATGACCTGCGAGCCGCCGCCGGGGCTTGCTAAACCGGTCAGGCCGCTAAGATCGAGCGAAAACGTCACCGGCGTCGTCGAGCCTTCGTTGGCGCGGTCGATGGTGATATCCGTTCCGGTGGCGGCGACGAATTGACCATCGGGGTCAAAGCTGACGGTTCCCGTCCCCAGCACCGGCGAAAGGTCGCTGTCGCCGATGGACTCGGCATAAAAACGCCAGGTCGTGCCCGTGTCACTTTTGGACTCCAGCGCGAAACGCAACCGCACGTCCACCTTACTGCCGAGCGAATCGTAAACGTTGAAGGTGGTGGTGACGCCCTCTCCGGTGGCGGGAGCGGTAGTCGAAAACGAGAACGGGGCGGTGATGACTCCGGTCTTGTTGGTCACCGACGTCTCGTCCATCTCGATGGCGTTGATCTCCCCGTAGTTCGATTCGATGACCAGCGCCCCGGCGTCAATGCGCACGCCCGGCGTACCTCCGGTGGCGGGGTCGGTGTTGATCCCCAGCACCTCTTCGAGGTAGGCGGCCAGGTCGCCGACGGTGGATCCGGTCGTGCCCACCACAAAGGCGGTCTCCGGGACGGCCACGCCGCCCTTGGTCGCGGCGATGGTCAGTTCGTCCCCATCCGCGAAGAGGGGCAGATCGCCGGCGTTGACCAGCGAAGTCAACGACGTGGACTCCGTCGCCGCCGAGCCGGAGGACGTACGCAGCACGCCGGAGGTCACGATCGCCCCCGCGGCTGATCGGGCGGTCTGCGGATCGAGCCGCCCGTCCATGACGGCTTCAGTGGTTGAGATCGCCTGACTGGTGGTTCCCAGGGGGACGACCAGATTTGCAAGCGTGTTGACGTCGACATTCCCTTCGGCGTCGGCGACGAAGACCTGTAAGGGCGACCCGTTCGACGAAACCATGGTTTGCGTTGCGTCGAGGTGAAAGGCGCCGTCTCGGGTAAAAAGATTCTCGCCGGTCGGAGCGCTGAGCACGAAGAAGCCGTCGCCGTCGACCCCAAGATCACTCTGAAGACCTGTGGGGTCCAGGCTGCCCTGTCGAAAGTCGCGCTGAATGGCCGCCACCTGAGAACCCGTTCCGATCTGCCGTGGCAGCGTGCCGCCCGAAGTGTCGCTGGGGGCATCGCCCTCGTGGATCGTCCGGTAGAGCAACGTCTCGAAAAGCGTTCGCTGATTCTTGAATGCGGTGGTGTTCAGATTGGCCAGGTTGTCGCCGACGGTGTCGACGCTGACCGAATTGCTTTTGATTCCGGTGAATCCAGTGAACATGGCTCCGGTAAGGGACATTTCGCATCACCTCAATGCCCGGCCGCACGGATGCGGCGGGGCGGATTTCGTTGGAGAAAACGGTTCTCAGCTCGCCCGCTATTCTTGCACTTGCATCACGTTCCTCAAGGGCAGGCGCTCGCCGGTGTCTAGTTCGAGGGTCACTTCTCCGTTTTCAGCGGAGACCCCCGCGACCACGCCTTCGAGGAGCTTCGGCTCCTTGGGATCGGCAAGGTCCAACCCGGCCACCGTCTTGCCCAAGAGCGCTTCCGCCGCGGACTGCGGCGATTGGATGAGGGCCACTTGACTGAGGGGCAGTTCCGACCCGTTGGACAGTTGCAGCACAACCTGTCCGCCTTCGCCGAAGCGTACGCCGAGGACCATGCCCGTGGAGACAAGGCCGTCCTCACCCGGCGTTCCTGTCACGTGCTGTCCCAGCAGGGCCGATGCGGAGGTAAACGATTGTTGCCCGGTAAGCGAGCGAAGCGAATCCGTCAGCGTCGACGAAAGCTCGATCTCCCGGATCGAGGCGATCTGGCGAAGAAGCTCCTCGTTGTCGGTCGGCTTCATCGGATCCTGATTGGTCAGCTGCGTGATAAGGAGCTTGAAGAAATCGTCGGAGCCGAGGCCGGCTGCTCCCCGCGCCGACGGCGCGGAAGGTGATGCGGCGTTTGCCCCGACCGGCTGGGTTGCAGTGACTGGCACGCGAGACCTCCATCCTTCATTAGACGGGCCGACGCAAGCTCCGCCCGCGTCGCCCGGTGAACTCGTCTTGCGGCAAGACGAAAGTCCGCCCGACGGTCAAGCCATGAAATCAAGCCGTCGGTCCCCGACGGCGGAACGGACTGAATGTTCCCCACCACCCGACGTGAGCGCCCCTCGACGCCCAATGTCGGGTTCCTTTCGAACCGGACCGGCATTCCTCCCCGGCTCGTGCCTGGGCGTCGGCGGCTGAAGCGGATCTGCCGCGCCCCCGGCCGCGACCTGCGAGGCATCGACCGGCATCGGAAGATTTAGCCTCACATCGAACCGTTCGACCTCGATCCCGTGTTGGCGCATCGACGTCTTGAGTTGCTCCGCACGATCCGTCAGCAATGCGCGGGCGGATTCAGTTTCAGCCTGAACGTCCACAAGCAGACGCTGCCCGGTGAGCCGAACGTCCACGCGAATTCGGCCCAGCTCCGGCGGCTCCAGACGGATCCGCGCCGACGAATGGCGATCGCTGGTTCTCAGCCGGATGGCGTTCACCAACGATTCGAAGCTTCTGGCCTCCGGAGGGCGAAGATCGTCCGCCCGCGAGCGAGGCAAAGATTCACCGCGACGCGGCGCAGGTTGAGACTGGCTCTGGGCCGGTCGATCAGCGGCGGTTCGGTTCTTCACACCAGCATCGACCGGGGAAATCGAGGATCCCGCCTCGCCGGCACCAACGCCGCCGAGCGCCTTGGCGACCTGTTGGGCCAGGTTGGGTGAACCTTGTCCCGCGGCGTTGCCCGCGGCTCCGGGAGGGACCGAGTCGCGGATCGGCGGTGAACCAGCGGGAGACGCTGGACGAACGAAAGCATTCGCGCGCGAGGCCTCATCCGCACGGGATCCGGCTTGTTTCTCCGATGGAACCGACGGTAAAGCCCGCTCCGGGGGCGTTGGATTCCCGACCGACGCTCCCATGGTCGAGGGCGGCGGACCGAGCGATGATGGATGATCAAGAACCGCCGCGCCGCCGTCAGCTGCTTTGTGAGACGGTGGCGGCTTGGAGGCGGCGTGATCCGAGGTCGGCGCGGCCGAGGAGTTCGATATCGCCTCGCTGCCGAATTGCTCTCGCTGCTCCGCGACGTTCGCTCGGTTCTGGTCGATGGCAGAACGGTATTGTTCCTGAAGCTGCGTCGCGCGAAGGTCATGTCCGTCGGCGTGGGGGGAATCGAACATCGCCCGGGTACTTGCATCGGCGTCTCGGCGAACCTGTTCACCAACGACGGGGGACGCCGCATTCAGCAATGACGCGAACGTTGGCGCGGTTGGTGCAGACGGCTCTTGGTCGGCAGAGACGCGCGTGGCCGACCGGCGGCGAGATGTCGCCGCCGTCGGCTGGTAGCCGACGCTCCGCGTCATGGAAAATTGATCTTGTGATTCCGCGACGATCATGACGGTCCCTTGGTCACGCTCCCACGATCGCTCCGCACGGAACGCTTGTGGTGATCGGTTGACTCCCTCTCCACTTGTCGGCCAGTTCCACAGTTCCGAAATAGCGGCACCGTCGCACTGAACGCGCAAGACGTCCGGCGGTCGTCGATGCCAGGCGGCGAAGGATCTCGACCTTTCTCCGGAGCTTCCGGATCCCGGAGATTCTTCGATCAGCGCCGGCGACCTCGGTACGGCGTCCTTTGCCGTTGCGTATCCCTTGCACGTCGCCGTGTTCACGGTGTCGCAGCGCCACCGGGTTCGACGGCGCCAAGGAACTCCCGGTCCTTCGGCGGCGACTTCGCCCCCACCTCCCGGATTCGCTGCAGAATCGCCTGCATCTGCGACATCTCGCTGCCTCGCTTGGCCGCCTCGACGATTTTTCTTGCTCGGTCCGCGTCCAAGGCGGTAAGAACCTTGGCCGCCTCCTCGGGGTTGTTCATCGATATCAGATGCTGTACGGCCACCTTGGGCGACAAGGCCTCGAAGATGGCGATTTGCTTTTCGAACCCCTCGTCGCGGACCAAGTTGCGGGTCTGTTCGTCGCGGCGAACGGCCGCCTCGCGCTCGGCCTTGAACTCCTCGCGCTCGGTCTTGACCTTGAGCAGGATCGAATTGCTCAGCACGAGGCGCTGGTCAAGCTCGACTTTGACGCGCTCCGCCTCCCGCTGGAGGATTTCAATGTCCATTTGCGCCTCGGCGTCGGCGTTGTCGACCTGGTCGGTTCGGGCGAAAAGCCCCTTGGGCAGGACGACCGGGGGCGGTGCGGCCTGCATGAGTTTGGCGGCTGATTCGCCGCGAAGGGCGGCCAACACCCGACGACCTGTTTCCGCGGTCAGCGCGCCCGTGCCCACGAGGTAGGCGGCCACGCCCAGCAAGCTGATGACGTTCAACACCACGAACAACGCCGCCAAGTCCCAGGTTTTGCGAATCGCCCCGCTCATCGGACGACCTCCGCGCCGGCTTCGGCGCCCTGGACCTTGTCGCTGGCCAACGACCAGGATGCGATGCGCAGCGCGACCTCGTCATCCACGGCCTGTTCCTCGCGGCGCAATTGATCGAGGTGTCCGCGCCATTGACGCTCCTTGAGCTTCTCGATCACGCGAAGCTTCGCCGTAACCTCGCCCAGCCGGCAACGCTCCCCGTCCAGCTCCGTCCGCTGTGTCTGCAGCGTCTCTCCGAACTCCTCCTGCTTTCGCATCAGCCAACCGTGAAATCGGTACTGACAGCGCAATGAAGCCACGTCGAGCAATCCAGCCGACTGCGCCTCGCGCGTCGCCTCGGCGTTCCGAGACCGCGCGGCTTGCAGTCGAGCGACGGCCTGTTCGGTGGCCGTGACCGTCCGCGCCGAGTCCGCGACGCGACGACGTTGCACGTCGCGAGCCTGCTCCCGCAGCTTTCGCACGAACTCCAACCTGAACCGGAACCGCTTGGCCATAGCCTTCCCAACTCGGTGAAGCTCTCCTGGCCGTCTGCCAAGCCAAGGAGTCTCGCCATACGGCGGCTCGCCCGAGCTGAAGCCCGCGGCTCGGTGTCGAGCGTCCTAGGCGCGCTTCGGTGCGGCGTCCGCCGTCGGCTTGCGCGACAACTCCTCCCGAACGGATCGAATCCGCGTGTTCAATTCAAGCAATGCACCACGCGTCTGATCGAAACCCGGACGCTCCTCCATCCGCTGCTGCAAAAACGTGTCGATCGCCGGTTTCGTCCGAACCGCTACGTCGAACTCAACATTGCTTCCCGGGGCGTAGGCCCCGACGTTGACCAGATCCTCGATGTCCTTCCAGACCGCCAGCACCTTCCGCACCTCCGCCGCCGCGGCGCTGTGGTCCGCGTCCACCACGTCGCGCATGAGCCGGCTGATGCTTTCCAGCACCGCGACGGCCGGGTAATGCCCGCGGTTGGCTAGGTCGCGCGCCAGCCAAAGGTGCCCGTCCAGCACGCCGCGAATGGCGTCGGCGATCGGCTCGGTCAGGTCGTCCCCTTCGACGAGCACGGTGTACAACCCGGTGATGCTTCCCCGATTCGTGCGTCCGCTGCGTTCCAACAACTTGGGCAGCAGGCTGAACACGCTGGGCGGATAGCCTTTGGTGGTCGGCGGTTCCCCGGCGGATAGCCCGATCTGCCGTTGGGCCATCGCCATACGCGTCGTCGAGTCCATCAACAAGAGGACGTCTTTGCCCAGATCGCGGAAGTATTCGGCGATCGCGGTGGCGACAAAACCCGCACGCACGCGGAGCACAGGCGACTCGTCGGAGGTGCTGACCACGAGGACGGTTCGTTTCATGCCCTCCTCGCCCAGATCACGCCGAATGAAATCTCCGACCTCTCGTCCGCGTTCTCCGACCAGGGCCGCGATGGTCACGTCCGCGGCCGTCGATCGCGCGATCATGCCCAGCAAGATGCTCTTTCCGACGCCGGTTCCGGCAAAAATCCCAAAGCGCTGCCCGCCTCCCAGGGTGTGCATGGCGTCGATGACCCGAATACCGGTGGGCAGCGGTCGGTCAATCGGTCGCCGGGACATCGCCCGCGGCGCGTCGCCGAATACCGGATAATGCGCCTCGGTGGTGAACCCGGCCTTCCCACCGATGCGCCGACCAAGGGCGTCGACCACACAGCCGAGCATGTCGCGTCCTACCGGCACAAACTGAAGTCCCAAGCGGCTGCGCACGCGGTCTTGCGTTCGCACCCCAGTCGGCTCCTGCAGGGTCATCAGCGTAGCGCGGTCCTCGCGCACGCCGACCACCTGGGCTGCGACGGGTTCCGCGTCGCGTCGCTGGATTTCGCACAGCGAACCGACGGGAAGCGAAAGCCCCTCGGCGGTCACGGTCAAACCCATGACCTCGACAACTCGTCCCGTGGTCCGCAATGGGAGCGATCGTTCCAACAAACCTTTCTGATCCGCGAAGATGTCAACCATCGGCGCCTCGTGTGTGATCTTCCGCGGCGGTTCCCGGTCCGCGCGCATCACCCTGCCCCAAGGCAGCCCCAGGGTTCGGCAGGTCGGACGCGCCGGTGGAGGCGTCGCCCAACAGCAATTCCACCAGCTCGTGGAGCTGCGTCTCGAGCGTCGCGTCCACCTCGGTCTTCCCGGTCACGACTCGGCAACCGCCGGGAGCCATCGAATCATCCGTCACGAAACGCACCCCGCTCGCCGACTCCGTCAGCGGCAGGAGCTTCGGGGCGAAACGCTCCATGGCCGCAAGGTCCTTGGGATTCGCGTGAATGACCAGGTTCGTTCGGGCGTACACCGAGTCCAACGCACGTTCGAGGTTCGCCAGCGCCGACTCGCTGCGGACGTTGCCGATGGCGAACGTCAGTTTTGTGGCCAGTTGGATCGCAAAGTCCAGAAGGTGCCGTCGCCCCGCGATCTCCAGATCGCGCCGGGTTGCGTCGATCTCGCCCACAACTCGAACCATGTCCGCGACCAGGGCCGACTGTTGTTCATTGAACGTTCGCGTGGCGGTTTCGAGAGCTTCGCGGTGCCCTTCCTGCAGTCCGTCCTGCCGACCCTCGCGGTTACCCTTTTCGTACCCCTCAGCGAAACCGGTATCGTAGCCGTCTCGCTGCGCGTCGGCGCGAATTCGTTCCGCCTGATGCTTCGCCGCGGCAACGGTAGCGGCGGCCTCGCGCCGCGCGTCGCCGACCACTTGCTTGGCCAGCGCCAGATGGTCGGCCAAGTCGACGGCGGCCAATCGTCGAATCACCTTCCCCGGTTGTCCCGCCTTGATCACCGTCGACATCGCACGTCCTCGCGTTTGCCGCGCCGTTCGGTCGTCAAACAATCATTGCCTTTTCGCCGCCACGGCCGGAGATGATGATCTCGCCCGAATCCTCCAGGCGCCGCACGACGTCTACAATTCGCTGCTGCGCCCCTTCGACGTCGGCCACCCGCACCGGTCCCATGAACTCCATGTCCTCCTTGATCAACTGCGCGGCGCGTTCGGACATGTTGCGGAAGATCTTGTCGCGCAACGGTTCGCTCGCCGTCTTCAGCGCCAGAGACAGTTCGTCGTTCTCGATCTCCTTCAGCACCGACTGAATGCCCTTGTCGTTGACCAGCAGAATGTCCTCAAAGACAAACATCAGGCGGCGAATCTGCTCGACCAGCTCGGGATCCTGGGCATCCAGGGCTTCCAGTATCCCCTTTTCCGTCGAGCGGTCGGCGCTGTTGAGCATCTCCGCCACCGATTCAATGCCCCCGACCTTCTGGAACGTCTGCGACACGACGCCGGAAAGGCGCAACTCCAACCCCTGCTCGACCTCGCGGATCACCTCGGGATTGGTGTTTTCCATCGTGGCGATCCGTATCACCACTTCCAGTTGCTTGTTGAGCGGCAGCCCCGCCAGAATATCCGCGCCCTTGGTCGGCGCCAGGTGCGAGAGGATCAGGGCGATCGTCTGCGGGTGCTCGTCCTGGATGAACGTCGTCAGGTTTTCCGGATCGGTCTTGGCCAGGAACGAGAACGGTTTGCGGTGAACGTGATGTTCGATCAACCGCATGATGTTGCCCGCCTGTTCGGGCGTCATGGCCTTCTGCAGGAGCATCCGGGCGTAGGGCAGTCCGCCCTGCTTGGCGTAGGATCGCGCCAGGGCGATGTTGTAAAACTCCTCGATGATCTTCCCCCGCTCGCGCGGGCCGACCAGGTCGAGTTGGGCGATTTCCCGGGTGATGTCCTCGACGGTAGTTTCGTCGAGGTGGCGGAGAACTTCAGCCGCCACGTCGCCCTGCATGCTCACAAGCAGGATGGCCGCCTTGGTGACCCCCTTCAGCGCCGGCTTGTCTGGTGACGTCTCGGCTTCCTTGCCCATACCCATTCCTCCGCGCTCACGGCGTAACCGGACGTCGCGACGGCATCCACCTTGACGCAGCCTCCGCGTTCATCGTCCCGGTCGGTACACACCACAATAGCCCCGCAGCCTGGCGACTGCGGAACGGTCTCGACCCGAAACGAACAGTGTGCCCGGGCTTCTAATCGTTATCGAGCCAGCGGCGAATAAGGCCCGCCGCGCCCTCGGGATCGGACTCCACCAGCTTCGAGACTTCTTCACCAAGTTGTTGAAAACGCAGCGTCTGGTCGTCGATCTCCCGGGCGATCAACAGCGTCTCGGAGGTGGCGGCCTTGCCCACCGGAGACGTGCCCGCGACGAGAAGTTGTTCCTGCTCCTCGTCGGCGCCCTCGGACGACGGCTTGGAACCGGCAGCCTTGGCGGTCTCCACTTCGGGAAGCGGCGGCGGCTTGGGCACACTGCGGACGATCCGCATCATCATGAACATGCTCACCAGCGCCAGCGTCGCCAGGCCGAGCTGCGGACCATAGTCCCGGGCCATGTCCATAGCGTCGATCGACTCGGTACGCGCCTCCACCACCGTGGCGACTCCGGGGAGCTGGCTCCAACTGCTTCCACTGGCGCTCCACTCGACATCCGGGTAGACGTTCACCTGGACGTTCTTGGGATCCTTGGCCATGACGATCCGCTCGACGCCGGCCCGGACCTTGGCGATCTGATCTTCCATGATGCCGGTAAACTCGCCGTCCTCGTCCTTGGGGTCGCTCTTTTCGGGATACCGTGCCTTGAAGATCCCGACGATGAAGCTCCGCGGGATGCCGATGGCTGCGGTCACCGACTTCGGTGCAAACGGTACCTGCTCAACGGTCTCGGTCTCGGCGAGCTTGGGTTCAAAGTTCTCGACGCTCGACTGCTCCGTGGTGCTCGTCGACGCCCCCGCTCCGCCGGATACCGCCTGTCCGAGATTGGCCTGCACCCCCGGTTCGGCGGCAGGTGACGAGCCGCCTTGTTCACTGCTCTGAGCCGTCTCGATCCTGGGCTGCGCCGCCTCGTGCCGGAGCTTCTGCATGGTGCGCTTGCTGGAGTCCACCTCTACGGTCACCGCGACCCGCAATCCGGGGATGTAGGCGAGCGCGCCGAGGATTTTGGACTGCAAGTGGGCCTCACGTTTCTTCTCCATGCTGAACACGTCAAAGCTGGCAAGGTCGTCGGGATGCGGGGTGTTGTACGAGCGGCCGGTGTTGGTGTCCGTCACGTACACGTTGTGCGGTTTCAGGCCCGCCACCGCTCCGCTGACGAGCTTGGCGAATCCGTCGACCATTTGCTCGCTCAACTCCTGCCCCGACGCCAGCATCACCGCGACCGAGGCAGTGGGAACGTCCGACTGCCCCCCCAGCCTCCGCTTGCTCTTCGGATTGATGATCACCGAGGCCTGTTTCACCGACGGCGTCGTGGCGATGATCTTGGCCAGCTCGTTCCCCTTGGCATAGTTTTGCGCATAGTCCCGCGCCTCCGGGGCCGCGAAGGGGTTCTGATCGCTCACCACCGACGCCATGTCGTACAGGCTGCCTTCGGGAAGCGCGTTGGCGGCGTGAAGGACACGCAAGGCATTGTGCCGGTCCGCGGGACCGACGAACACGCGCGTCCCGCGGATTTCGTAGGGAATATCGTTGGCCTTCAGCGCCTCTTCGGCTCCGTCTAACTCGGAGTAGCTGAAATCGTGGTTCAACAGCGACACCGTGTCCGGCAACGTCGACCATTGCATCAGCCAAAGCATGGAGAAGGCCGCCAACACGGTGCAAAGCCCGATGGCCAGCCGTTGCGATACGGTCAACACCGACAGCCGCGCGGCGATCTCACTGATGAGTTGTCGTAGACGCTCCATGTCCTATGCAACCCGCATCCGAGCGAGCCGCTCCGCCGCGGACCAACGCGGTCCTCGCGACGTCGCGCTACACACGCATCTGCTGAATCTCCTGATACGCGTCGGTGAGCTTGTTACGAATCTCCATTAACAAGTCGAAGGCGATTCCCGCTTTGTTGACCGCGGCGAACACCTCGGCAACGTTGTTCGTCTGACCGGTGACCAGCTTCTGCACGCCCTCGTCCGCTTCCGACTGCAGCCGATTGACCTCCGACAGGCTGTCCAGAAGGACCGAACGGAAATCCCTGCCGGCAGCGCTCTCCGCCCCTGGTACGACGCCGGGTCGAACCGTCGTATGGACCGGGAGAATCGGGCTCGTTGAAAAAATCGGATCCGACATCGCTTCCAGAACTCCCACCGCCGACCGCCCCGTTCATCGCCAATGGATGCGCGCGGCGGCGTGGATAACCCCGTTACGCCAGCAGCGCCAGCGCTGTCCCGGCCATCCGCTTGGCCGCCTCCGCCACGGTGATGTTGGCTTCGTACGCCCGCGCGACGACCATCGCGTTAACCATTTCGGTGTGCTCGTCCACGTTCGATACGCGGACGTATCCCTTCTCCTTACCCGCCTTGATCGCATCCGGGTGTCCCGGATCCCAGCGCAGCTCGAAGGGCGCCGGATCTTCCATGATCGAGGTCACGTGCACGCCGGGTGCATCCTTCCCCCGCGCGGGATCGCCGGCGGAAAGCAGAGCCACCCGACGGCGATACGGGGCCGGGTCGCCCGCATCATTGCGCGTCACGTCCTTCATCGCCACGTTCCCGGCGATCACGTCCAGTTGCGTGCGATAGGCAACCAGAGCCGACGTACTGACGTCCAGGGTTCCAAACACGCGTCCATCGCTCCTTGCATCCGAAAACGCCTACCGTGCCGAACCTCGAATCGCCGTGCGCATTCGGTCGAAGCTACCCCTCAGCAGCGCACTGGCCATTTCATGCGTCATCGCGGTCTCCGCCAGGTCCGCCATCTCCCGCTCTAGCGATAGATTGGTGCCGTCGTGGAACAGAACATTGTCCACCGGCTTGTCGGAAGGCGTCACTCTCAGTCGCCCACGCTCGTCCGTAGCCACTTCTTTCCCGCCGCGAATCTGGAAAGGCCGCCCCGCGCCTTCGTCCCGCACGTCCAATGCCTCTTGCAAGGCTCGTTGGAATCCCTTCGCGTCGAGCTGCTTGGCTCGGTATCCGGGGGTATGGGTGTTGGCGACGTTGTTCGCAATCACCTGCGCCCGATGTTCGGCGAAGGTCATCGTGGCAATCAGCGCCGGCGCCGCTCCGCCGTCGGTCAACGTCGAAAAGAACACTTTGCGTCTCCCCAAACCATCAACCTTGGCGCGCCTCACCGCCCGGCGCCGCAGCTTCGACCATGACACAGCCCGTGCCAACACATAACAACCCTCGAATCGAGGCTGGCAAGGCGACCTTTCACCAAAACCCGATCGGCCGACCTTGCGCTCAGCGCACTTCCTGCGCCCGGCCGCCATCGACGCCCGGATCAGCCTCACACACCCTGTCCGGTCATCGCCAGCCGCTCATTGCGCGAGGCGGCCTCATCGCGCCACTGTTTGAGCTTCATGCCCAATGTTCGGATTCCCATGCCCAGCGCTTTGGCGGACTTGGCCCGATGTCCGTCGAACCGCTGCAGTGTGCGTTCGATGAGGATCCGCTCCATGTCCTCAAGCATTCTTCCGTCGCGGAGCGCGCCGATTCCGTCCGCGGCTGCCGTCTTGGGCTTTACCCACGGTTCAATCAGTTCCGGTTGGATCTCGTCCGTGCGGCACAACGTGGCGGCCCGACAGCACAGGTTCTCCAACTCGCGGACGTTGCCCGGCCACTCGTACTCCGTCAGCAGTTGCATCGCCTCCGGCGACACGCGGACCCCCGCCGGTCCGCCGGTGGCTTGCGCCCGCTCCAGGAAATGCCGGACCAGCTCCGGGATATCCTCGCGACGATCGCGCAGCGGAGGAACACAAACCGGCAGGACGTTCAACCGGTAGAAGAGATCCTGACGAAACCGCTTCCTCGCCACCCACTGCTCCAGATCGCGGTTGGTGGTGGCGACGACGCGAACGTTCACCCGCCGCGTCACGCTGCTACCCACCCGCTCAAACTCGCCTTCCTGCAGCACTCGAAGCAGCTTGGCCTGCAATGGAGCGGCCAATTCTGATATCTCATCAAGCAAAAGCGTGCCGCCGTCCGCGAGTTCGAAACGTCCCTTCCGAGCACGATCCGCCCCGGTGAACGCACCCCGCTCGTGTCCGAACAGTTCACTTTCCAGCAATGCGGGCGACAGTGCGGCGCAGTTGACGCACAACATCGGCCTGTCCGCGCGAGGCGAGTTCCGGTGCACCTGCGACGCGACAAGTTCCTTCCCCGTTCCGGATTCCCCGGTAATCAGCACGGTCGCGTGACTTGAAGCCACCTTCTCGAGTTGGCGACGCAGATCCTCCATCGCGGGTCCGCTTCCGACAAGACCTCGCTGGAACCGGATGTCCTCGACTGTCGCCTTCAGTGCCTCGTTTTCCCGGCGAAGCCGCGCGTGTTCCAGAGCACGCTCAATCAGCACCGCGACCGTTTCGGCGTCAAAGGGCTTCTGGATGTAATCAAACGCTCCGATTTTCATGGCCTCGACCGCCGTGGAGACCGTCGCGTAGGCGGTCATGACGATGATCGGCGTTTCGCAGCCGGCGGCCCGCAGGTCGCGAATCAGCGTCAGTCCGTCCGTGCCCGGCATTTTCAGGTCGGTCATCACTACGTCGAACCGCTGCTCCTTGATCCGCTCGATCGCCTCCGCAGCGTCGGCGAATGTCGTCACCTCGTGGTCCTCGCGGATCAGCGCCGTCTCCAGCGAACCGCGCAGGATTTCCTTGTCGTCCACGACCGCGATGTTTGCCATGTTCCGCCACGACCTCCTTACCCACGCAACCGGTTCCCAACGTCTCTTCCGCGCCCGCGCTGCGGGTTCGGGACAGCCTCCAACCTCTCCGAGTACCCTGGACGCGGGCCTCCAGCCCATGCAACCATCCGGCACCACACCTGCGCCGCATCCATTCGCCGGGCGCTTTCAGCTCGCGCGGCGTATCACGCGGCGATTCCCCAGCGGATCAGCAGCCACAGCGGGAAGGCGCAGAACCATCGATGTCCCGCCACCGATGCGTGACTCCGCCCGCACCTCGCCGCCGTGCGCCTCTGCGATCCCGTGAACAATTGCCAGTCCAAGCCCGGTCCCCGAATCCTTCGTGGTGAAGAACGGATGGAACACCCGGTCCTTCACCGCGGGATCGATTCCCGGTCCGTTGTCCTCCACGGACACCGAAACGAGCGGCGTGCCTTGATGCCGACCGACACCCGTGGGGCTTGCAGCCCTCACCCAGACTTGTCCGCCTCGATCCACCGCCTCGATCGCGTTGCAAATCAGATTGACCAGTGCGCGCTCGATTTGTCCCGGATCGCACCGAACACCGACCCGGCCAACCGAACCGTCGACTTCGACGCTGACGCCCGCCTGATCCGCGGCGCGCGCCGTCTGCTCCACGGCGCGAGCGACGATCTCGGCCAGCAAGGCCTCCTCGAACTTCGGCTCCGCTCCACCGGCGAACGCCAGGATGTCGCGGATGATTCCCTCCATGTTCTGGACGCCGTCGCTGATTCGCCGCGCGATCTCCCTTTGTGCGGGCCGATCGGCGAGGTCGCGTTCCAGCAGCGACGAGTACAACCCGATCCCGCCCAACGGATTGCGAATCTCGTGGGCCACTCCCGCGGCCATCCGCCCCAGGGCAGCCAACCTCTCGCGGCGTTGCAGCTCTCGGTTCTTCTCTCGCAGCTCGTCGCGCAAACGATGCACCTCCGCGGCCAGCGCTTCGTGGGACCGTTTCAATCGCTCGGCCACGTCGTTGTACGTCCGCAGGAGCGAAACCCAGTCAGGCTCCGTGGCGTGGGTCACAATCGATCGGGGAATCGTTGCCGGCATCATGTGCCCTCACTCACCAGGTCGATGCGCGTCGAACGGTCGACGGCGGCGCGATAGGCGCACATCGCGGCGCCCGTGGCGTCGGCCGCGCGGAGGGTCGCCGCGACGCCCTGCTTCCTCGTCGCCAGTATCCGCGCATCCAGCTCATCCGATTCGATCACCCGGCGAAGGCGCTGGTCCGCGACGCCGAGCAGTCGCTCCGCCTCCTCCCGCTCAGGCAAGGGAAGAGTGCCGCAAAATTCCGCCCACTTCCGGCGAAACGGGCGGAGACGGGAGGCGATCTCGGTCAGGGCGGTCGACATGAGCCGTCGGTCCTCCAGCAGTCCCAGCAACGGACCGACGTCCGAGCCGGTCACGAGCATGCGCTGCCGGGCGGCGAATGCCTCAAGTCGTGCGTACAGCGAATCCTGCTCCCGAAGCAGCGCCAACAATTCGCCGCCCGCAACTATTTCCATGGATCCCGACGCGTACATGAAGATGCTTGCCCCCTAAAACAAGTCTGTCGCCGCCAACCATTCAAAGTACCCGACCCAGTCTTGTTTCCGCTCCGGCGAGACACTGATGGCAAACGACTCCTCGGGCATCGCACGAGCCAGCACCTGGGCCCGCGCCAGCGCGGCCCGCGCCTCCCGCGGTTGTCCGAGAAATGCATGACAGTTGATGATCTGGACATACGCCGATAACGCGCTCACCGACTCCTTAAACGTTCCGGCCGCCTCCTCGTACAGCTTCAGGGCCACGTCGTATTCCTGAGCGTCGAAGTAACAGTCCGCCTCATAGAAATAGGCGTGCCGCAGGTACATCCGCTCCAGGCGGTTCAGTTGTCCCGAACCGCGGCGCTCGTACTCGTCGATCATTTCGCGGAACCAGCGGCGCGCCTGTCCGAAACGCTGCGACGAATCCCGGCGAATCGCTTCGATCTCTCCGCCGAACTGTGCCGTCTGGGCGTCGCGGCGGAGCGCCAGGGCGCTTTGTCGGTATGAATCCGCCAGAAGAAACCTCGCCCGCCACACCCTCGGATCGCTCGGATAACGATCCAAAGCCTCCTGAAGGACCGTTACCGACCGTTCGTAATCCTGTTTTCGCTGCAGCACGTCGCCGAGCAGAAACAGGGCGTCCCCGAACTCCGGCGCCTCCGGGGTAAAGACGTCCGAGTCCTCTAGGACGATCCGCAGCGTTTTCTCGGCCAGGTCCAGCTCGTCCGCCCCCATGGCCAGATGGCATCGCGCCAGGGGAACGAGCGTACGAATTCCGTCCAGGGTCTCCGGAAAGCGTCGATGGCACTCCTGGAAGGCTTCCACCGCCTCCTTCAGCCGCCCAGCCGCCTGTTGTAGTTGACCGATCCGGAGCAACGCCCGTGGAACCAGCGAGTGCGAAGGTCGGTTCTCCAGAAACTTGCGGTAGAGCCTGATGGCTTCGGACCGATCCCCGGCTTTGGCCGTCAGTTCAGCCGCAAGCCACGCGGCGTCGGCGACGCGACGTTCATCCTGCAGCGGAAGTTCCGCGAGTTTTCCAAACGTCGCGGCTGCCGCGCGAAATGAATCGCGGACGGTTCCCGCCCGATCACCTGCATCAGACGCGGCAAGCGGTTTGGATGCGTCTTCGGCTTGAACCAATTGTTCGGCGTGGTCCCGGGCGATGGCCCCAAGCTGCTGCATGTGCAACGCTGTTTGCTCAATGTCCTCGGGATCGACGAGATTCACGGCGAGCTTCGCGTAGGCCTCGGCCGCCGCGAGCTGTCCAAGCTGTCGGCGTTGCTCGGCCATGACCGCAAGCGATGCTCGAAGCGTATCGTGGTTGACCAACCGGGTGTCCCCGTCCAGGGCGAGATCGGCGACGACGTCGCTGTAGGCGCCGATGGCTGCTTCCGTCCTCTCCAGGTGGACCTGCGCCTCGGCGATGCCCAATCGGCACGCGGTCGCATAGGGCCCGACGGGATGATGGGCCAGCACGTCGCGGAAGAACGACATGGCCTCTTCCGGGCGTTTCGGTCCGTCGTCGAAAAGGACCACCCGCCCCAGAAGCCAGCCCGCTTTGGCGCTGATCGCGCTGTCCGCCGGAACGCGGTTGCGCAACGTGCGGAGAAGCACCTCGGCCTCGTTAAACCGCCCAAGTTTGTACAGAACAAACCCGTGCAGGTATTCCAATTCGTCTGGAAGGGTGCCGTCGGAACCTCGATCGCGGTAAGACTCCAGGATCGGCTCCGCCTGGTCGATTCGCCCCTGCGCGTCGAGGATCTCTATCTTCTCTTCCAACCCCCAGGCCAGTAGCCCAGGATCGTTTTCCGGGATCTCCTTGAGAAGCGCGTCGAGGTCCGGCGCCAACTCGTCCGGACCGGCATGCTCACGATCCCGCCGAGCCTCATGGATATGCTTCTTGATCGCCAGCGGATTCGTCGCTCCCGCTCGGATCGCCTCCTCCAACCATTGCAGCGCCAGTACGACGTTGCCGGTCCGTTCCAACGCGCGGCCCAACCGCTCGAAATCAATCGCGGTCATCGGCGCACCGTAGGCCGCCGCCTCGCGGTAGTGCTCGATGATCGCATCGAGCGCCGCCCGTGAGCGCCAACCATCCTCCGCGGCGACGCGGTACTTCGTACGCGCAAGCTGAAGGTGCACCGGGGCGCAGGGTCCGCCGGCGCACTCCGGACGCTTGAGAACTTCCTGTCCGAACGCCAGCGCCCGATCGTACATTTCGGCGCGTACGAACAGCTCCAGCGTCGAGGCGGCCTCCGCCAGCGAGGTCTTATGAGGATCGGGACGGAGAAGGAAAACCGACGCCGGAAGGATGATGAACGACAAGGCAAGAAGCGGAATCTGCCACTTCCCGGACGCGCGGGTCAACAGCAGACGCCATGACGACGTGTCGCTCATCCTGAGCCTGATCCGTTCCCTGAAGCCGCGCCGTCCCAGCGCGGTAAGACATTGTCGGCAGATTCTGCCCCGTGACTTCACCGCCGTACGAAGGGCTGTCGCGCCCCGTTCGCAGTGTTGCCGCGCGGGTTTCTCCTTCGCGCCCGATCAACCCTAAGCTCTGGCGCCGCTGAGAGTTGCGTCACCATGCGCGTTGCGCGAATTCGGCAAGAACTTTTTTCACGCCGCGCGGCGCGGCCGAGATGTCCGCAGGGCCCATCCAATGCCCGGACCCAAAAAAGCCCGGCGAGGCGACTCGCCGCCGCCTCGCCGGATCGGATGATTCTCAGGAACGGCTGACGCGACTAGAAGTTCACGTTGCAGTCGATGTTCGACGCAATCGTCCGAGCCTTGGTAATTGGAATGAACGGATTGTCGCTGATCTTCGTCACAAACAGCGGCTCGCAGCCCACGATGGTCAGCAGCGGCGAGCGGCCGGGGGCGACGCCGTCATCGGGCACGCGGAGAAGGTGTCCGCTCCAGTTACAGATGTAGCAACCCGGCGTGTTGATGTTTTCAAACGGAATCGTCGTCGGGATGGTGCAGTGGGAATCGTAGCCGGTGTTGCAGTTCGTCGTCGTGGTGTTCATTCGCCGTACCTCCAAATTGGGAACTGCGGAAACGAGACAGGACCGTTTGACGACGGTTGTTCGTCGTCAAACCGGTGGACACGCGCCACCCTGCCTTTCACCGAATCTATCGGTGTCAGCGAGGTACCGGTGTAGTTGCAACCGGGGTCCGGCGGGATCGGCTCGTGGTCCGAGAAAACCCGCGGGAATCTTGCCCGTCAGTCCCTCACGAAGGTGAGCAGAACCTGAGCCAAAAGGAGGGGCCGAACACCGCGCGAACCTAACACGTGCTCGTCAACCGCCCGCCGGACATCGGGCTGAGCGTCAGCCTGGCCCGCATGGTTTCCGAAACCGTAGTCGTGGAACGCCAGGCAGCCGCCTGGCGCCACCAGGCTTCGATAGTTCTCGAAATCCCTGACCACTTGGTCGTAGGAATGATCGCCGTCGATGAAAACAAGCGAAGCACACCCGGGTCGGAGGATCCGGCGCGCGTCGTCCGACGCACCAATGTACTGCACCAGGCGGTCCCCTTCGCCGATCTGATCCAGCGCCAGGCGAACCTGCTGCCGGTTATGCGGCTGGGCGCCATGCGGATCGACCGAAACGATCTTAGCGCCGCTTCCGGCGGCGCGCAACCCCATCGCCAATGCTGAGATCGAGCGCCCGCGAAACGACCCGATCTCGATGACGCAATCGCCTTTGTCGCGGGTCCATTGGACAAGGGCATGGAGGGCGCACGTCTCAATCGGTTCGGAACAGTGGACGAAATTGACCAACTCCTCGACGTCCCGCCCGGACAACCCGTCCCACGGAACCCCGGCCACGGAGAAGAGCCTCCGAGCCATCGCCTGGGCATTGGTCCAGCGCGGCGCGGAGTTCAGCCAGTCATCGTCCGGCATGGCCTCGATGGGCAGGAACAACTCGCGCAACGCCCGACCGGCATCCTGCGTAAACGGCGTGTATCGCTGTGCGTCGGTCGCGCCGCGGCCGAAGACCAACCGACCCATGACCGTGCACAGATCGGGAAACCCGCGATCCTGTTCAAACAACGCGGCCGGACGGATCGTGCAACGCCGAGGCAGCGGCCGGCGCGGCTGAACCGTCACCGATTCGGCCTCGCACCGAACGTCGAACCAGGCCGCCGGCTGACCGATCGGCGCGACCGGAAGGTCATCCAGCCTCCAGTGAACTCGCGCGGCTTCCTGCCCAATCTCCGATTCGACTCCCGCGACCGCTTGTGCCATCCTTAACCCCTCCCATCCATTCGCGGCCGACATGGCCCACGGGCGTTGTTGTCACTGCCGCTGTTATCGGTCCGCGCGTTGCAACCTCTCCAGTCTTGCCCACTGGTCAGCGCTGGCGTGCCTCGACAACGAGTTCCAGCCCGCTCCCCAACAAGGCCTGAGCGCTCCCGTCACGCACGGCCACCTCCAGAAGTTCGGCGCTTCCGATCATCGCCACCGGCTCGCCGGGTTTGGCATCGCGGAAGGTCCGTCCGATCGCCCCGACGCTCTCACCGTTGACGAAGATATCCCACGCCATCGGTGGGCCTGCCGAGGGAAAAAGCTGATCCCGATGAAGGTTGGTGATAAGATTCCCGAATCGGTCTACATAAACGATCTGCCCTCGCCAACCGTTGTCGGTCCGCTCAGCGCGATGCGGAACGCTGAGCAATTCGATGCGTTCTGCCGGAGGTCCAAGCAGTCGAAGCTCGACCCCCTTGGCCAGGTGGGCGGCGACGGGCGCCAGGATGTCGCGACCCTGAAACGTGTTCGACACCTTCGGCAGAAAGTAACGACGGTCCTCGACGACGTGCATGGCCTCCAAGGACAAATCCCGCTGGACCCAGGTCAGCAACCCGTTGTCCGGAGCGACGACATACTGCCCCTGATATTTTCCGGCGACGATCCGTCGCGCGGACCCCACACCCGGGTCGACCACGGCGAGGTGGATCGTTTCGCGCGGAAACCAGGGAAGCGCGTGGCGTAGCACGAACGCCCCCTGGCCGATGTCCCGGGGTGCGATCTCGTGAGTGATGTCGACGATCCGCGTCTCAGGCGCGATGGAAAGGATGACGCCCTTGACCGCGGCGATGTAGGGATCGCGAGCGCCGAAATCCGTCAACAGCGTGATGATTCGCCCAGCCACGGTGTGTCAGGCCCCCAATGGAACGGGCGTATCCTTGGTGGAAGGGAGGCGCTCGTCAAACCTCGAATTTCGTCCCCACCCGGCTCGGTGAAATCCGGATGCTCCTTGCGGCTCGCCAGGTGGCGCCAGAACCCGAGTCAATGAACCGTCGTCCCCGCCTGACCTGTCCTGCGGCCGCGTTCCATCATGCTGGCGGCAACCAGACCGAGTTCAAACAGCCCGTACATGGGAATGCACAGGGTCAATTGACTCACAACGTCGGGCGGAGTGATGACCGCGGCGATGACCACGATCGCAAAGATGATGTGCCGCCGATACGCCCGCATGGCGGCGCTGGACATCAAGCCGCTCCAGGCGAGAAAGCAGACTACGATCGGGGTCTCAAAGGCCACGCCGAAGGCCAAAGCCAGCATGAGCACGAACGAAAGATACGAGGGTATCGCAAATTGGCTCTCGACCATGGGTGCGACGCGGTGCGGCTCCAGGGGAGCGGAATACTCGCCGTCTTCCCGGCGGATGACCAGTCGATTCGTTTGGGAGTTGATCCAGACGTCTCCGGGGTCCGCATCGGTCGGATCGTCGTGACGAATCGGGATGTTGAAGCGCGCAGCCGGTTCAACGTCCGGCGGCGGTGGATTCCCCGCCGATCCGATCAGACGGTGCACGAAGGACGGGGACAAATCCTTGGCTTCGAACGCGCGGTTGAAGCTGATAAAGAACTGCAAGACAACCGGAAGGACAAGGAAATAAAGAAACAACACGCCGACCAGGAACAGCCCCGACGAGGCGATCGTAAGTCTCCGGGCAAAGCGGCGCTCATGCGAATACAACCCGCTGGCCACGAACGTCCACGCTTGATACAGAATCCACGGCATCGCCAGGATGAAGGCCGCCAGAAAAGACATTTTCATGTACGCTCCGAAGGCGTCCGTAGGGGCGAGCGATTGTAGATTCGGTTGCAATCCGTTGGCCCGCTGCACGATCCAAAGCGGCCGGAAGAGCCATTCGAGAATCCATTCTCCGAAGCTCAGCGTACCCACGCAGGCTATCGCGACGCCGACCAAGGCCCGGATTAGCCGCGTGCGAAGCTCCTCAAGGTGGTCGCCGAACGACATGCGCGACGACTCGATCGCGTTCTCTGGGTCGGTGCTGCTGGGAAGTGCAGGCGGTTCTTCTACCGGCGCGGCCGTCATCGAAGTCGATTCTAGAACTCCGCCGCGCATGGGTCAAACTCGTGAAATCGGTCGAGGAGTCATGGCGATCATTGAGATGTTCGTCACGGAGCAATCTGATCAAGTTGCACGTCCACGCCGGCGCTGACCTGACGAGTCACCAGCAGACGGCGCGGCAGCCGATCGCGCAGGACGAGCGGAACGTCATCCGCCGTCAAGGCTTCACCCTGCCGCTGCTGCCACTTTCGATCGAGATAGCTTGCGTACGAAAACGAAAGTCGCCACGGGTCGGCGTCGAGCTTGGCGCCTGCCGCCCCCCACCGGTTCCGCAGATCTTCCCAGCCCGTGCGAACGACCTCGACGCTCTCGCCCGCCGGCACCTCCTTCAACAGGGCGGTCCGGAAGTCACGCCACGAAACTCCGGATTTGCTTTCATGCGGAATTTCCAACCGCCTTTCGGCTTTCTCGTAGACCCATCGGCCCTCCGCGAAGGGCAGCCCGGGACCGAAATTGAGGTTCACGAACACCGGCAGATCGGACCGGTTGGTGAGTCGGGCGATAACCTCTCGGCCCTCGCGGAGGACTTCGAGGTCCGCCTCGACGCCGTGACGCGACACCGTCGGCGGTGCGGCCTGAGTAACCCTGACGCTCGCCGCATTGCTTGCGACGCGCCCTATTCCCCCCGCCGTCAGAGATTCATCATTCCATCCGGGCTGATAGGTGAAGGCAACGGAATACAGTCCCGCATCGAGCAGCGGAATCCTCGCCCAACCGCGGTTGAAGTCGCGAACGACGAGCCGGAGCTCCTGACGCGGCGGAATCACCGACGCGGGACCGCTGTTGAGACGAGATTGAACAACCTTGACGACCTCCTCGTCCGCGCCGATATCGTCAACGCTGAGGGTCAGGGTACTCCCACCCGGCGCGGTGACGGTCAGCCACTCGGTCGCGTCGAGCATTCTTCCAACCTGGGCGGCTTGCGCGATCTGAGGTTCGTCGGTGGCCGTGGGTTCGACCTCAAACGGTATCCGCGCGGGTCGGTCGGAGTTGTTGCGTAGCGTGAGGAGAAGGTCCACGGACTCGTTCCAGGCGATCTCGTTGCGCGAGAACTCGATGGACACCTCGGTTCCCACGAAAAAAAGGCTGTCGAGGGCGGCAACCAGTCGCTTGGCCCGAATCGAAGCCTCCAAATCGCTGCCCGCGGCAACCAGCTTGAGATCGTCGTAGGCCTCCATTCCGGCGGCAAGCAGCCGACGCGTGGCCTCTGTTCGTCGCGCGTAGGAACGATCGCTCAAGTCCGCAATGAGCGCCGCGATCTCTTCGCGCGATGCCGGCTGGACGAACGGCGGCGGTTCATTGGCGCCCGCGCGATGCGGGCCGACGGCGGTTCCACTCATCGCCGCGGCGACGGTCAACCAGGCCGCTTGAACACAACGCGTGGATCGACGCCTCGATGCTTGACAGTTCATGGCGATTCCTTTCCGCGATTCATCCTCGAGCAGGCCGCGGCGCGTGCGGCGCCGTAGGACATCCATCGGTCGGCGCGTCCCACCGGTTGAGGCCCCCGCCCTGTTCCGAGTAGACCTCATGCCTCGGCGGATTACAATGCACCTATGCCCGCCGGCGTGCCTCGAGAATCCGAACCGGACTCCGGTCCATCGACGCCGACACGCCAAGGCGAGACCGCGGCAGATGCCGGCCCAGGAATCCTCGCGACCCCTGCGACAACAAGTCAAAGCGTCCGTCAGCGCCGCACCGTGCGCGCTGGAAACCGCGATTCTGGACAACTCATCCTGGGCGTTCTGGCACTCATCTTGCTTGTATTCGTAACCTTCATGCCCGCGCTGACGGCCGGGCTGGTCGGGTGGGACGACGATGACTTGCTCGTCCACGAGGAGCGCTACACATCGCTGACGCCGAAGAACGCGTCATGGATGTTCACCACCTCGTACACGGGCCACTTTCAGCCGCTGACCTGGCTGAGCTATTGGCTTGACTACACGCTGTGGGGTCGCGAACACTTCGGGTATCACCTCACAAGCGTAGTGCTGCATGGTTCTTCGGCGATCATCGCGTTCTTCGTTTTTCGTCGTCTGCTTCGACGGCGCGGGGCTGATCGCGCGGATCATCCGTTTGCAACGACCTCGGCCGCGTGCGCCGGTGCGGCTTTCTTTGCGGTGCATCCTCTCCGAGCCGAATCGGTCGCCTGGCTGGCGGAACGTCGCGACGTGCTCAGCGCGACCTTCTACCTCCTGTCGGTGTGGTTCTACCTTCGCTTCGCCGAAGCCGATCGCACAACGCGGTGCGACGGCTTCATGGCGGACGAATCGGTTTGCACGCGACCGGGGCGGAACTACGTGGCCATGTTTTCCTGTTGCGCGCTGTCACTCCTCGCGAAAGCAAGCGCCGTCACGCTTCCCCTGGTGCTTCTGCTGCTGGACGCCTTTCCCCTGCAACGAATGCGCGATGCGGCAACGGGTCGCTCTCGCGTCCGTCGACTGCTCCTCGAAAAAGCGCCTTTGTTTCTGATCTGCGGCGCCGCGGGCATCCGAGCGATCATCGCCCAGGCGGATCAGGAGGCGCTCTACCCGCTCGCCGCGCACGACCTGGGGGCCAGGTTATCGCAGGCAGCATATGGGTGGGTTTTCTATCTGCGCAAAACGCTTTGGCCGGTCGAACTGGGACCGCTCTACCCGCTTCCACCGTGCGAAACCCTTATGGGTCCGATGCTCTGGGTCTCGCTGGCAGTCCTGGTAGCCTGCATCGCGGTGTGCGTCGGCGTTCAGCGCCGCGCCCCGGCCATCCCCGCCGCAATGGCCTTCTACACGATTCAGGTCGTGCCCGTTTTGGGATTCTTCCAAAGCGGACCGCAACTCGTCGCCGACCGCTATAGCTACCTCCCAAGTCTGGGGTTCGCTGTGCTCCTCGCGGAGGCGGTTCGAAGGGGTGCGCGGGCCTGGATCCGTTCCGTGCCGGCGCGGAAGCCTCTCGGCGCCGTGCTGGGCTGCACCCTGCCGCTGGTCGTCCTCATGCACGCAACGTTTGATCAATGCGATGTTTGGCTGTCCCCGCTGACGCTGTGGCGGCGCGGCGTGCAGGTCAGCCCGCAGAGTTCGATCGCCCATGTCAATTACGGTGATGCGTTGATGCTCATTGACGCGACCAAGTCGGCGATCGCGGAGTACCAACAAGGACTGGCGCTGAACCCGACGGACGCCGTCGGAACGCGGCACCTCGGGGTGGCTCTCTATGCACTTGGCGAACTGAGTGCGGCGGCGGAGAGCCTTCGGCGCGCCATCGACCTTGACCCCATCCACCGCGGCGTGTCGGAGAAGCTCGCCATGGCGCTCGCGCGCCTCGGGCAGCCGGCGGAGGGAGCAGACGTTCTTCGTGATCGTCTTCGCGCCGACCCCGTCGATATGGGGGCCGCCGCCCTGTTGGCCGAACTGCTGGCGACTTACCCCGACGCGACGGTCCGCAACGGGGACGAGGCCGAACGCTTGGCGAGATTGGTCAGCGATTCACAGGGCGGCACCAACACCACCGCGTTGATGCGCTGGGCGACCGCCTTGGCCGAAGCGCATCGGTTCGACGAGAGCATCACCATCGCCGAACGCGCCTTGCGCATGGCACGAGACGCAGAGGACGATCGGCTACATAGCGAACTACAACGGCGGCTCCAACGATTCCGGAACCACGAGCCCTATCACTTCAGGCCCGACGGCCCAAACAACAAGACCCCATAGTCGCGCGTCAAGCAAGAGAACCATCACCGTTAAGCGGGGAAGCCTCGGCAAGGGACGCGATGGTGCGCTCGGCGTTCGCGCAGAAAATGCCGAGGGAGTGCAACGAATTTCCCTTGAACCCTCGGCGCGCGGCGGTACGGTATGCCAAAGTGTCGAGGGTGCCATGCGCGAACATCGGGTCAATGCGGCGCAGCGAATTGCCGACGCGCTCCAGCGCATCGTCGAAGCCGTCACCCTTCGCCGCCGCGTCGATCAACGACAAGCCAAGGCAACGCGCAACACGGTCAACGAGCTTCTTGATCAAATCGATGAACAAACCGTTCAAGCAGCCCTGCTTGAGGTCTACAAGGCCGCCGAGATGAAGGCCAGAAAACAGGCGGCGGAACGCGGCCTGATCCTTCCTCGACCCCGTGGCGGACCCTCCACGCACAAGGCCTGACCCCGGTGTCTTTTTCCCCGACCGTCGGAGCTTTTTCACAACGATCGTATCCCGAACCGGGAAAAACCTCGCCGCCCGACCAGGGCCGCACCGCCGAGAGCAATGGACCCCTTCCCTTCGCACAGCTCATGCGGTGGTCGGTGCGGGCGCCGGGCGGATCGTACGCCGCGTCTCAGAAGACCGAAGGGCGATCAGAACGATCCCCAGGACGAAGACGAACAGGCCGACGACGATCACTCGCACTGGAAGGTGGGACCACTGGCCCTCCGGATCGGCGTCGCCCGGCAGGTCCATCCACGCGAACCACTCTGGTCGCACGGCGCTAAGCGCGCCCAGGGCGTTGTGCAGCAGATGAGCGAGCATCGAGGGCACGATCGACCGCGATCGCCAGCAAAGATAGCCCAGGAGAATCCCCAGTCCTCCCGTAACCGCGGCCTTGAAGAAAAAGAAATGGTAGGCCGCGAACACCGCGGCGGAAACCAGAATCGCCCGCCACGGTCCGGTGCTTCCGAGCAGCGAGCTGAGCAACAAACCGCGAAACAACAACTCCTCGCAGACCGCAGGCACGACGGCGATCGTCAGCAACACCGCGACCAGCGGCATCGCCGAAAGCGTCTGCCCAAGTTGCGCCGCGCTCTCGACCACCTGCTGCGGCACCCCGAGAACCTGCGCCTGAAAAACATTCACTTCATGCGCAACAACCCAAGCAGACGCTCCGATCAGCGTCGCACCCAGGACGTCCTTCGTCGACGCCATCCGAAGCGAGAGCGCCGCGGCGATGCGCACTTTGCGGAAGGCCAGCAGCAACACCGGCAGCAGCGCGAACAACACCGGCATGGCCACGGCACAACCCCAAAGCAATCCCCGGGCGTCGTGACCTGGCGCCGGTGAAAGCGTCGATTGCACGAAGAACCAGATCGGAAACAACACCGCGACCAACAGCAGCCCCAGCGACGGACTCGGTCGATCCGCGACCCGCAGGCGCGCGCGGGCGAAGGTTCCGCGCCACGAACCGGCGTCGGCAAACACCACCGACTCCTTGCCGAAGATGTTGGCCGCCGCCGCGATCGCCGCCGCGGCATACAAGGACGTGGAGACGATCACGATCGCCATCTGCCAAACCGGAACCGCGGCGCCGAGAAGCAACTCCTTCGCCAGCGCCACCATGTTCCCCACCGGCAGTACCAGCATCACCCCCTCGAGCCGCGTCGCCGGGAACGCCGCGATCCCGCCCGGTACCAGCACCGCGAGAATCACCGGCGTCACGTAATTCTGTGCCTCCTTGAACGTCCGCGCGAAGCTGCACACCGCGATCATGATCGCGGACATGAACACCGCGAACGGAATCAGCGCCACCAGGATGAAGGCCATCTGGGCGAGCGGAAGCCCTTCGCCTCGCGCCGCGATGATGCGGTCGAAACCGCCGAAGTACACCGTCGCCGTCACGCTGGCCAGATTCAACGCAGCCCCCACGACCGCCACCGTCGTCACCACCATGAACTTGCCGACGATCAGGTCGATCACCGGCACGGGACAGACCATCAACGTCTCCAGCGTGCCCCGTTCTCGCTCACCGGCAGTCAGGTCGATGGCCGGGTAGATCGCCCCAGTGATGGTCATCAGCACCAGAATCAGCGGAAGAACCGCCCCCAGCACCGACGAAGGGTTGGACAGGTCCACCGTGGCGACGTCCAGCGGCTCAACAAACGAGGGCGGCAGTCCGCGGCCTGCGAGTCGATCGCCGCGAATTCGCTCCTCCGTACGCCTGAGCATCTCCTGAATTCGACGCGAAGCGGAGATGCCGCGAGGCTCCTCGTAGTCCGCCACGATCAAGACGCGATGGGTCAGGTCGGCCCGATGGACGTCCAGTCCCTCGACAAAGATCACGCCGACCGGGACCACGCGCTGCCGAATCGCCTCCTCCAGCTCGTCGCGCGAGGCAAATACCTGAATTTTCTCCTGGGCTAACGGCTGGGGCGCGTTCTCATCGTCGGGGGGCGCCTCACCCGCAGGGGCCTCGGAACGGATGGCTTCGGCATCGGCGACGATCAACGACGACAGGATCCCCCTCTGCCCGTCGTCGACAACCCCAAGCACGAGATCTTCGTGTTCCAGGGACTTCGTCTGATGACTGACCGCCTGCACCGAGCCGAGCATCAGCAGCGGATAGAGCACGATCGGAACGACCACCATCGCCACCAGCGTTCGCCGGTCACGCAAGATATCGATGAGTTCCTTCCAGTAGATCGTTCGAATGCGGTGCGGGAAGATCATGGGCTTGGCGCCCCCGCCGGCTCGTGGGCTTCGATCGTCTTCAGGAAAATGTTCGTCAGGCGCTGCTCGCCCGTTTCTGCGCGCAATGCGCCGAGGCTCCCCTCCGCCACCAGCCGACCGTCGTGCAGCAGGCCGATTTGGTCGCACATGGTCTCCGCTTCGTCGAGATAATGCGTGGAGAGGATGATCGTCTTTCCCGCGTCGCGTTGTCCGCGGATCACGTCCAGGATCACGCGGTTGCTCAGCACGTCCAGCCCCAGCGTCGGCTCGTCCATGATGAGCACCGGCGGATCCGCGACCAGCGCCCGGGCGATGTTGACCCGCTGCTTCTGCCCGGTCGACAACGCTCCGCACCGAAGTCGGGCAAAGTCGGCAATGCCCAAACTCGCAATCAGTTCATCAGCCCGGGCATCGGCGGCATCCGACGGCAGCAAGTGCAGTCGAGCGAAATAGACCAGCAACTCGCGCGGGGTTAGTCGCTGATAAAGTCCGGTGTTGGCCGTCAAGAAGCCCAACACCCGCTTAACCTCCGCCGGTTGTGTCGCCACATCAAACCCGGCCACATACGCCGTTCCCGCCGTCGGCGCCATCAACCCGCTGAGCAGCCGGAGCGTCGTGGTTTTTCCTGCGCCGTTGGGCCCCAAAAGCCCGTAGATCGTCCCGGCACGAACCCGAAAACTGACGCCGTCGACGGCCCGCTTCTCCCCGCCGTCCGGCGCGGGAAAAGCTTTGACCAGATTGTCCGCGACGACGATGTCCATAGGGGACGATTGTACGGGACGGACAAAGCCGCCGCACGCGATCACCCAGGGAATGGGGTTCATCGGTAGAGGCGAGGTCTGGCATGGCGCGTGCTACCCCTTCTTCGTCGAACGGGTTACGATGATTCGGCGTTGGCGCGGAATGGATTGCACCATTCAGGAGTTAAACGAGATCATGGCCTCGGAAACACGCATCGAAAAGGACAGCATGGGCGAGATGACCGTACCCGGGTCGGCCTATTGGGGCGCATCCACCCAGCGGGCGGTGGAGAACTTCCCCATCAGCGGATACCGCTTTGGACGGCGTTTCATCCGCGCCATGGGACTCATCAAACAGGCGGCGGCCAAGGTCAACCGCGACTTGGGCAAGCTCGACGCGAAACTCGCCGACCTGATCGTCACCGCCGCCCAACAGGTCATCGATGGCAAGCTCGACGAACACTTCGTCCTTGACATCTTCCAGACCGGGTCGGGAACCAGCACCAACATGAACGCCAACGAGGTCATCAGCAACCGCGCGATCGTGCTCGCCGGCGGAAAGATCGGGGCCAAGGATCCTGTTCATCCCAACGATCACGTCAACATGGGGCAATCCTCCAACGACGCCATCCCCGCCGCCATCCACATCGCCGCTGCCGACGCCCTCAAGTTCGATCTCGCGCCCGCCTTGGAACACCTTCAGGCCGCCCTGCACCAGAAGGCCGAGCAGTTCGCAAAGATCGTCAAGATCGGACGGACACACCTTCAAGACGCCACGCCCGTCCGCCTGGGGCAGGAGTTCCGCGGATACATGCGCCAGGTTGAACTCTCCGTGCTGCGCACGCAGAAGGCCATTCGCGCCCTGCGCGAACTGCCCATCGGCGGGACCGCCGTCGGCACGGGAATCAACACCCACCCGGAGTTCGGCAAGCGCATGGCCGTCGCGCTCTCCGACGCCACGGGCATCGAATTCGTCGAAGCCGAGGACCATTTCGAAGCCCAGGCCTCGAAGGACGCCGTCTGCGAAGTGAGCGGCATCGTCAAGGCGATCGCCGTGGCCCTCGCCAAGGTCGCCAACGACGTCCGCCTGCTGGGCAGCGGTCCACGTTGCGGCATTGGAGAGATTCAGCTCCCCGCGACGCAGCCCGGAAGCAGCATCATGCCCGGAAAAGTCAATCCGGTGATGAGCGAAATGATGATTCAGGTGTGCTGTCAGGTGATCGGAAACGATGCCGCGACGACCCAGGCCTGCCGCGAAAGCTTCTTCGAACTCAACGTCGGCATGCCGGTGATGGCCCACAACCTCTTGGAATCAATCCGCCTGCTGGCGAGTGCCGCCAGAACCTTCGCCGATCGCTGCGTGGCGGGAATCACCGCCAACCAAGATCGCTGCAAGGAGTTAATCGAGGAATCGCTGGCCATGTGCACCAGCCTGGCCCCGAAAATCGGTTACGACAACGCCGCCGCCGTCGCCAAGGAGGCCTACGCCTCCGGCAAAACGGTCCGCCAGATCGCCAAGGAAAAAAAGCTCCTCAGCGACGCCGAGTTGGACAGAACCCTCGACCCCTGGTCCATGACCGAACCGGGAGAATAGATGGGACCGGTCAAAGAAGAGCGATTGGCCGACCGCAGCCGCAGGACCGCTCGCTCACGCTTGCGGCTCTGTTCAAACAGCCGGTCGCTTCTTATCAGAGCCGCGCCCGTAAGGGAGCGGTGCCTCTTCTTCTATCCGTACCGCGACCGTGAGGGAGCGGTCCTTACTCACCCGCGGATTCCGCGGTGTCGCTTCACGAGGCTTGAATCGTCTCGACCTTCACCTGCAAGTACTTCTGCCGGTGGCCCTTCTTGAGCTTGTAGCCCTTGCGCCGGTTCTGCTTGCGGATGATGAGCTTGTCGCCCTTCAATTCGCCGATCACCGAGGCCGTCACCCTGGCCCCAGAAACATACGGCTGCCCGACCTTCGGGCCGCCTTCCAGGTCGCCGACGAACATGACGTTTTCGAAGTCAATCGACTTCGTTTCCTCGGCAATGTCCTTGCGCTGGACCTCAAACACCAGCCCCTCGGTGACTCGATACTGCGACGCCCCGTCGGCGATGACTGCGTACATCGGTGACTCCCAATAAACTCGGCTTCCAGAACAACCGTATCGCGTGGTGCCCGCTCGGCCTCAACCGCACCGGCACTCCCCCGCCGCACGAAACCATCCAGTATCCCGCCGAAGATCGCCCCCGTCAAGCACTCCATCCGCCCGCCGGGAGCTTCGAAAAACCTGAAATGCCGATCAGAACCGCGACAGAATGGAGCGGTCAATCGCCGCCCCCTCGCCAGTGCACTGATCGGGTCACGCGGTCAGCGACTCGACGCCAGTTCGACCCCGCCGCGAAGCCACCAAAGAGGGGAGGCGAGCCGAAATCTCGACTCGCCTCCCCGGAACTACCCTACCACGATCTCCGATCGCTCGCTGCGGCAGCCGAAAGCAACCGCTAAGGACCGATCGGATTCTCTACGCCTTAGGCCGTCGCGCTCTGCCGACGACCGAAGTACACCTTGCCGCCCGCCAGCAGCAGCAGGGCCAGAACCACCAGACCCCATTCCGAAACCGTCGGGATCGCAATGAAGTCCGGGTTGCAGATCACTTCCGCACAGGTCGAGCCGCGCGTCCAGACGAAGTTGCACTCGACCATGCTCGTCGAGGTGCAGCTCGCCTGCGTCCGATCGCCGCCCACTGCGCTGTCGCAGCAAGCACCTTGCGCCGGCGAACACTGAACCTGGGTGCAATCGCGGCCTTCCGACCACTGATCGTCTTCACCCTGGCATCCGCCGCTGACCGTCACCGCGCAGTCGCCCAGCAACGTGTCGCAGCAAGCGCCGGTAACCTCGCGGCAGTTGACGTCCGCACAGAGCTGCCCAACCGACCAGTTCACGTACGGGCCGACCGGGCACTGGGCCAAGGTCGTCTCGGAGCAGGCGCCGCCCGCCCCGGAAGCCGTGTTGCAGCACGCGCCGGTGACCGCCACGCAAGCCGGAGTCAGATCACACGTCTTGTTGACGTAGAAGGTCTTGTAGTCGCCGCTGCAAGCAGCCGCATCGACGCCGTCCGTGCAGGCGCCCGCGATCGCGTCGCAGCAAGCCCCGCCCGGAATCGGCGTACCACAAACCGTCTTCTTGTACGCCCCGATCCGTTCCGACGAGCCGAGGGCCGGATCCCCCCCGGAGACTGTCGGTACCCAGATCAGATACGTCGTGCCCGGAACGGTCGCCAGGCAGGTGCACGACTCATAGTCCGGCACGTTGTTGTAGCACGGAGCGCCCGGATCCGACCCGGCGCCGTACGCGCCGTTGTCGCAGTCGTCGTTCTCGGCCAGCGGCGTGCTCAGGTCAGCCGCGTCGTACACCTGCATGTACGTATCAAATCCCGTGTTGCAGGCGTTGAACGACGTGAACGGCGTGTCGGCCGTGTACAGATAGAACCCAACCGAGTTGAGGTATGGTCCGTTGTCCGCGTTGTCCAGAACGCAGGGCGCCTCAAACGTGCACTGCCGCGGGCAGGTGCACCCAGCGGTGCACTGGCCGGGGCAATTCGCGTCGTCCGTGCCGTCGCACTCCTCGCCCCACGGCTCGAGGTTGTTGTCGCCGCAGGTGAAGGGGCAGCCGCCAAGGCGGGTAACGTTGTAGTTATCAAGATCCCAACCTGGGCCCGCTACGTTGTTGTGTGCGAAAATGATGCGCTCGATGGTGTTGGACTGCCCGGCATTGGCGTGCGAATAGGTGTGCACGCCGTCAACGGCGTCAAACGTGTACGAGTAAGTTCCCAGGCACGGGTCCAGGTCGACCTGAAGGTGATTGTAGGCGCCATTGCCCGTGGCGTAACCCAGGAACGCGTACCCAGCGGCCGCACCGTCGTACACGTAAACCCCGCCGTACGTCTTATCCCAGTACATGATGACGCCGGTGCTGTTGCCTTCGCTGTCGGCGACGCTGAAGTTCTGCATGCTGCCGGCGAACGGCGGGACGCCGGGCGCTGCGTTCATCGCAAAGTCCATGGACATGATCGTCGGCGAAGCCGAGGACTGTGGGCCCATTGACGGGCCGAAAGCGTTCACGCGGGAGGCGGTTCCAAAGCCGGTGGTGGCGGGCGGGTTGCCGCCCAGCGGGTCAGCCTGGAAACGCATGTGCTGCTCGCCGGTCTTGGGATTGATGGTGTCGATGTGCGGCTCGCGGCAGTGCTGCGAGCTGCCCGACATGTACCAGCCGTTCAGCGCGTTCGGGGCGCCGATGCAGCAGTTGATGTCCACCAGCGGATTGCCGGTGCAGCTTCCTGCGATCGGCGTGCTGCACGTCATTGAGTACGCACCACCGCATATGGAGAAGCCGGCTTCCCAACTGCACGCCCCATCGACGACTTCAAAGCCGGCGTTCTCGCACGTGGTTGCAGCCGTGGACTGCAAGCCGCCGCGATCGGACAACCGCAGCGAGATATCCGCCTTCGCCGGTGTCACCGAGCGCTGCGCCGGACGAGCCTGAATCGCCGTGCTCAAGGCGAGCACGCCCGCGGCAACGCCCACAGCGGCGATGCCCCAATAAGACCTATGCGTTTTCATCTCTCATTCCTCCCAAAAACCTTCGTTCCGCGGAGAACAATTCCCCGCGACCCTACCCTTACTCATTCCTACGTGCCGCGCGTCGCGCTTAGCGACCCCTCTTCGCGGCCCGTCGGGCTCACGACCTTGGCCGGTTCGCAAACCCTCGAATCAATGATGTTGGAAATCGAAAAACCGCCCGCTTCAACGTCGCGCCCCGGACACTTTTACGGCCTCATCCGGGTCACGACCTCACGCTTACGCGAGCAAGGGTGGCCCACGAGGGCATTGGGGAAGCAGGAGACAAGACAGATGACTTGGGATGTCAAGGGGAATAAGACGCTGCGGCCCGCCGTTCGACGCGACCGGTCTTGGCCGCGCGATCGACACGCGAACTTCCGAAAGAACCGACAGCAGCGCGGCGTTGACGTAGGCAACCAGGAACGCCACGACGACATAGCCGGTGAAACTCCCAACCAGCCGAATGGCCAATCCGTCGGTCTGCGTCCCGCCCATCAGCCCGTAATGCAGGCCCAGCGGAACCAGCGCGAATTCGACGCCGACCCACCCCAGACCGAGGAGGTACGGGCTGAATCCGACGCGGCGGGTCAACCAGGCGCCAAGAAACGAGTACGCCGCCGGGATCGCACACAGCAACGCACACGTTGTCGCATCGACGTGCAGCGACGACCCGCCGACCAACGCCGCGACGGCAAAAAGCGAGAGACCCCAGACCCCGCCGCACACGCCGGCCATCAACGGACCAAACGCACGGATCGCGTAAAAGAGGGGAACAAGTCCGACCCATCCCAGCCAGCGGTGCTGCGGCGAAGAAATCGCCAAGGCAACTGCTGTGGCGCTGGCAAACAAAGCAAGCCCGACCGCCGATGCTTGCCGCATCACGCGCCGCGCTTCGTTGCTGATAGGTCGCCGTACGCTTCGCATTGCTTCCCGTCCGTCAACACGCCTTGGGGAACACCCCCCCAAAAAACGCCCCTTCGTCGAGGCAACGTGCTGAACAAGGCCGATCCGGCGCAAGTGTCACGCGGGACACGCCTCCGATAACGCATCAATATAGCGAAACCTGTTACCCCTTTGCAACAGAAAAACAGGAAATCTCAAAGATTCTTTCGCGGCCGTCGATTACTTCGTAACCTTAGCATCGACAATGAGTTACAGCACGATTTCCGCGGCTTCGCAGAAGTGGTCCTATAATGCGGGGTCGCGGGCGGGCTGGCTACGACGGTATCCGTCCAACTGTTCCCGGATTCGCCGCATACTTTCTTCGCTTACTGTCATGCCCGCAGTCTTGGCGATCGCTTCTTCCGCCGCAGTGATCGCCAAATCGAACCGTCCGGACTCGGCATAGCCGGCCGCGAGGATCACGAGGATCGCCGGATCGGCCCGCTTGGTGCGTATGGCTGCGCGCTCGAGTAACGCGACGGCGGCTGGACCGTCTCGCACGTCGGGGTCGCTGGACATCGAGAGAATTCGCCCGAGCATCACCACCAGCCGATCTCGCGTGTCGTCGGCATCAACGCCGGCGCGAAGAACTCGCATCGCGTCCGTGACGCGACGTTCCTGCATGTAATACTGAGCAAGCTCTTCGAATGGCGGTGCGTAGGCAGTGCTCTTCGCAATGGCCGCCTCCATCAACCCGACGGTCTGTTCGATTCGATTCTCCATTGCGGCGAGTTTGCCGAGGTGGTAAAGCCCTTGGGCTTCACATCCCGAGGTCGTGGAGGCTTGCTCGAAGACGGTTTGAGCCTCTGCGGCGCTCTCCAGGGAAATCAGATTGATGCCGAGATTCAGCATCGCCTCGCAAAAGTCCGGTCTCAGACGCACGGCTTCCCGGAAGTGAACAACCGCGTCCTGGGTACGTTGAATGCGCAACAGCGCACCGCCCAGGCCGAAATGCCCGTCGGCATCATCGGGATGCTTGCGCACCGCTCGGACGAAGGCTTCAATGGCCGCAGCGACTTCGCCCGGGTCGTCGAGGGCGGCACAGAGTTTCGCGTGAGATCGAATAAGCGAGGGAGTGAGTTGGACGGCCTTCCGGAGGTGTGCGAGTGCCGACGCCTTGTCGCCCCGTTTTTCAAAAATCGCGGCCATCGCCGCCTGAAGTTCGCCGCTGCCCGGGTTCCGTTCGATCGCCTTTTCGCCCTGCGCCACGGCGTCATCCACGCGCCCCAGTTTGACCAGCACGTCCAGGAGAAGGCCCTGGGACTGCACGTGCGTCGGATCGAGTTCCACGGCGCGGAGCAGGGCGGGATAGGCGGCCGCCGGCTGTTCCGCGCGGAGACAGCAGTAGCCCAGCACGTACTGAAAGAAATGCGAATCGGGGCATTCCTCGGCGTTGGCCTCCAGCAGTGGAATCGCGTAGACAAAATCCTTCCGCTGCTCCATGAGTATCTTGGCCATGCGGTATCGAAGCATGACCTCGTGCTTGTCCCGCGGATCGGTGAGGCCGGGGGTGAGGAATTGCTCCTCACTGGTTTCCGCCAGACCCCCGACGTAGCCCAGGGAACTGAGGGCTTCTCGCGATGCGACGTCGTGCGCCGCTTCCTTCGCCTTGCCGGGCTTCATGGCCAGGTAGCGGGCCTTGAGCGACTGGAGCATCTCCTCGGCGACCGCCGGCTCTTGGTCGATCAGATTCACTTTCTCCGCCGGATCGGCCTGCAAGTCGAACAATTCCGGTTTGGTCGATGAGACGTATTTCCATCTGGGCGTGGTCAACCCGCGCTGTTCCGCCCAGTGGAAGGAATACAGGCAGTAGAGGGATTCGCAATACACGCCTCGCTCGTCCAACGAATCTCGCTGGAACGCCGGCGCCAGGGACCGAGAAAGGAGTCCTTCCGGCGAGGTCCATCCAAAGAGGTCCAGGAGCGTCGGAAAGATGTCCACGGTTTCGACGAGGGTCTTGACGCGGTGACCGGCGGGAATCACGTCCGGGTGGGCATAGAGCATCGGAACGTGGACGTTCTCCCCGTAGACAAAGTTGGTGTGACCCTGCTCCTGGTGCTCCCCGAACGCTTCCCCGTGGTCGCCGACGACCACGATCAAGGTCTTGGCGCCGAGGTCGTGTGCCTCAAGCCAGTCCGTCAGCCGCTTGATCTGGGAATCCATGAACGCAAGCTCACCGTCGTACGGATGGCGTCCCTCCTTGCGAAACTCCGGCGGAGGAGCATACGGATCATGGGCGTCGTAGAAGTGCACACAGCAGAAAAACGGACGCTCCGGATCGCTTTCGAGCCATCTCAGCGCACGGTCCGCGACGACGTCGGCGGAGATCTGCCACTCCAGCGCCTGAGTCTGGCTCTTTCGCTGCTCGGCCCCCATGTCGTCGCTGTACACCTCGAACCCGCGATCGACGCCGAAATGAGAATCGAGGACAAAGGCGGCCACAAAGGCGGCGGTGCGGTGGCCGTGCTCGCGGAACTTCTCCGCCAGAGTCGGTAAGGTATCGCCGAGAGCAGCCCCGCCGTTGTTGCGGACGCCGTGCTCGCGGGGGTATCGACCGGTCATCATCGACGCGTGGGACGGCAGCGTCAGCGGAACCTGGGCAAGGGCGCGTTCGAACAGCGTTCCGCGCCGGGCAATGGCGTCCAGCGTCGGCGTCTCAGCCGTCGCGTAACCGTAGCATCCCACCCGATCGGCGCGAGTGGTATCCAGGGTGATGATCAGAACGTTGTGGTCGGTCAGCTTCTCGGAGGTCGGCGTCCTGGAGCAACCGCCAGGCCATAGAGCCAACAGCGTGAAGCAAAGCAACACCGCGGCCTTGTTGAGGTACGGACTCTCCCGACGCCGAAGGAGCGGCGATCGGCATGCGGGGCGCCATGCTCGCGCAGGCGCTGGAATCACTCTGTGCGCGGCGTCCGCGCGGGCGAAAGCCCGCGGCTCGCGCCGGGGAACCCGACTTCCGTATTGGTCTTGCGGCATCTTGCGCATCTTGGCGGACCATGAGCGGCGGTCAACGCGCCGTCCCGCGATCATCGGCGAAATGACGCCGCCGTGACAGAGGGCGTCACGGTCGCCCGATAACCGTTCATTCACGCGGCGAACGTTGCGACGGCGAGCGGAGCCTGGAACGTATCGCGCGCAACGAGGCGGCGACGTTTGGTGCAGCGAATAACCGCACCAGGGACGTCGACATGCGCCGACGCCAGCACGCGAAGCGATCGGGACCGACGCCGGGAAGATTGACCGGAACGGTTTCCCCAGCCAGGTCATCCAGGAGAACCCCGACCAGGACGCAGGGAGTCTTCGCCAGAAAAGCGTGGACGGCGGAAAGCATCTCCACGGAACTCCACGCGTGCCGTCCCCTGGGCAGGCAGCCGGCGCGCTGCATGGCCGATCGCAACTCTCGACCGTCCTTCGAGCGCAGTCTCGCCTCACAGGTGTGCGCTTTCAATGCTGTCGCCCCTCCCACGCTCTTTCGCAATTCGAGATCGCTCCCCGCAAGGAAGCCCGCAAGAGGGACGTGATCGTGCGTGCTGCACGTGACCAACGCGTGGCGGGGATACTCGGAGGGTCGCGCGAATCGCCCTCTCGCGTCCTTTTGGAAGTACAACAATCGCGTGGAGAGGACTCCCCATTTTCGCAGCGTCTTGTCGAAGCCGCGGGGGACCGTGCCCAGGTCTTCGCCAACGATGATCGCGCGATGACGGACGCTTTCCACCGCCAGAACGCCGAAAAGTTCGTCCGCCGGGAACCGCACGTAGGCGCCTTCCGAAGACGGCCGACCGGCGGGAATCCAGAACTGCCTGGTCAGACCCATGACGTGATCGATCCGCAACGCTCCGCCGTGCCGCAGGTTGGCGCGAAGCAAGTTGATCCAAGCCGCATACCCATTCTCGCGAAGGCGCAATGGATGCAGGGGGACGAGTTGCCAATCCTGGCCCTGCCGGGCCAAGGCGTCGGGCGGTGCGCCGAGGTGAACGCCGGCGGCGAACGCGTCCGGGTCCGCGTGAACGTCGAATCCGTCGGGGGCCGCGCCGACGGCCAAATCGTGGTACAGCCCGATCGACATTCCCGAAGCGCGGGCGCCTCGCTGCACCGCCCCAAGCTGCCGATCGACCTCGAACTGGATGTACTTCTGATACTGCATTTCGCGGCCGCTCGTCCGCCGGCGCGGCCCGGCGGCGCCCGCGGCAAACGTTGCGTAGGCGTCCAGCATAGATGAACGCTCGGCGCAGTACCTTCGGAACGATCTGCCTCGCGCGGTCGGCCCGTGCTCGTCGTGGCGCTCGAACTCGGCGTAGCATGCGCGGAGCACTTGATCCTTCAACGACCACGCCCGCTGATAGTCGATCAAGGCGGCATTGCGCGGTAACTCCTTCACCCCACTGTCGATGAGTTGCCGGGCGCGTGCGGAGGTCCGCGCCTCCGGTACCGACGCCAGGTCAATGTAGATCGGATTGTAAAACAGCCGGCTGCGCGGGCGGTAGGGGCTGACGTCGTCGCCGCGATTGCCCACCGCGTGCAACGGATTGACGCCGACAAAGTCGAACCCCTTCCGGGCCGACCAATCCACGACGCACTGGAGGTCTCCCAGGTCGCCGACGCCGCGATGGGAGCCGCTGGCCAGGCTGTAAAGATTCGCCACAATCCCGCAACCCTTCGTCCGCCCCAACACCGCCGTCGGATTCACGCAGCGCGTCGGCGCGACAATCAGTGACTGCACCGAGCGTCGTGTCGCCTCGCCGCGCCGGACGGTTACGTCCAGCGTGTAATACCCCATCGGCAGGGCTTGGCGCAATGGAACGGTCACCCCCGGCGTGCGGAGGCCGACCACCGCGGCACCCGACGCCTTGATCGTGCCCTGGTTCTCGCCCCGAATGGTCACCAGCCATTCGACAGCCCCCTGGAGCTCGCGCGGAAGGCGGAGTTCCACTCGAATCCGGCCGCGCGGAGAGCCTCGCATGACCCGTACGGGCGCAACCAGCCTCTCACGCTCCGCACGGCGTAGCCCTTGCAGCGCGGAATCCGCCAGAGTCTCGGTCGAGGCGTCAAACCCAAGGGCCTGGAGGAGCAGAACTCGCGTGGCGTCGGAGGTTGTCTGCCTCTTGCCCGTCGAATCCACGTAACCCGGAAGGATTCCAACGAGGTCGGCCAGGCGTCGAAGCGCGCCTCGGTGTGCATCGCTCACGAACGTAATTCCAAAACCAAAGCGCCAAGAGGTGGAAGCGAAAGCAACAGGGATTGCGCAAAGCCGTGGCACGGTACCCCCGACGTTGCGACGTCCTTCATGCCGGCGTACCCGCCGCCCCAGTATTCCGCCGCATCGCTGTTCACCCGCACGGCGTAGATTCCGGACCGCGGCGCCCCGACGCGATAACCCTCGCGCGGAACGGGCGTGAGGTTGAGCACCACCACCAGTTCATCGCCCTCCCAGCTTCGGCGGAAGCAGAGCACCGAGTTGTCCCGATCGTTGCAGTCGATCCAGCAGAAACTCTCGCTCTGCCGAGGCGAAGCCCAGAGGCAGCGATGCGAACGATACATCTGTCCCAGGGCGATCAGCAACGCTCGCAGACCCCGGCGCGGAGCCTCGTCGGCCAGGTGCCAATCCAGGCTGCCGGCAAAGTCCCATTCGCGATAGGGCGCGAGTTCCGTCCCCATGAAAAGGAGCTTTCCACCGGGTCGCAGGTATTGATACGTGAGCAGAAGCCGCAGGTTGGCGAACCTCTGCCACAAATCCCCCGGCATCTTCTCCAGCAACGATCGCTTCCCGTGCACCACCTCATCATGCGAGAGCGGCATGATAAAAGCCTCGGTATGTTCATACAGCATGGCGAAGGTCAGGCGGTCGTGATGGTACTTGCGGTGTACGGGATCCTGGCTGAAGTACGAAAGAGTGTCGTGCATCCAGCCCATGTTCCATTTAAGCTGGAAACCAAGTCCGCCCTCGGAGGTCGGCTTCGTGACCCCCGACCACGATGTGGATTCCTCGGCGATCATGGCGCAGCCGGGGGCTTCCGCGGCGGCAACGGTGTTCACCGTGCGCAGGAGTTCAATGGCGTCGATGTCTTCCTTGCCGCCGAATTCATTCGGAAGCCACTCTCCCGCGCGCCGGCTGTAATCCAGGTACAG
>JBBTCJ010000014.1:0-3392 GCA_038043285.1 Planctomycetota bacterium
TTCGTGAGCGAAGGCATCGCGACACTCCGATCAGGTCTCCCGGCGTGCGGGCGGGATACAGCCGCTGACTGCGCACGCCGTATGTAGACCACAGACCGGACCGGCGGACCGGGCCACGCGGTCCGCTTTTTGGGGCCGAAATCGGCAGTGGTTGATCGCTAGAGGGGGTTGCGTGGAAAGCGGATTTTGATGGACGGTCCGTTTCGGTCCGTCGGACCGCAAGACGCTACAGGTCGGAGGCTCGCCGGACGCTTCGCATTACGCCTCTTTTGCAGCGCGGCGTGTTGCGCCGGATACCCGCGGCGCGGCAGTAGCGTGCGAATGTTGCGGCGTTGCCGGGCAACCCTTCGCCGTCGCAGCGCGGGTCAGTCGTGAGCTTGTCAAACAACTCGGCGTAGGTCAGATCCTCCGCGCCATCTATTTCCGCCATCGCCCATTCGTAGATCGCCTTCGCCTTCGCGCGCGACGGTTTGAGATGTGCTACCCGCTCCGGATTGGTCATGGGTTCAGCCACTTTTGTGCCGATTGCCGAGTTCGTCAGCGATGGGCCATCCAACGGTGGCATTCCAGTGTCTGGTCGAGCCGACGATATCTGTCTCGGCTCGCGAGACGGCTGTGTGTCTGCCGGAGCGTTGCTGACTTTCGGTTGCGGTAATCGCGATGTATTCCCTCGCCGAAGCTGATTCGCGTCCTGTTGAAGCGCAGCTCTGGTCTGTTCCCAGGTCGGGAGCACTTCGGACGGCCCGCCGCCGCCCTCCCCAGCGGTTTGAACCACGGATAAGACGCCCTCCGAATTGCAGTCGTATCGCTTCAGCGCGGCCGCAAGCGCAGGCCCATAGCGCCAAATCCGTGCCGCGGCTTTGTTCCTTCCCCCGTTCGCGTCCTTGAGGTGGTCGAGGATCCCGCCTTCGGCGACCGAACCGGGCAGCGACGGATCAGCAGCCACTGCGAGCGGATTGCCGCTTGCTTTCCCTTCAAGGTACTTCGCCACATACCGAATGAATCGCTCGCTCAGGCTGGCCACCTCGACCGGCAGCATTTCGTCCGGCTTGGGAACATATGGATACTCCGCAAAACCATAGAGCACCGGAGGTTCTTCGAAAAACCCGAGGATCAGCGAGAGCGTTGCGGCGGACGCGGCGAGCACGTCGGCATCGAACAGGCTGAATGCCAGTTTCGATTTGACGGCTTCGTCGCGCGGGTCGGTCTCGTACGTGCGACTTGCGTGCACCACCCGCGGCCTGGTGCGAAAGGGGCACTCCGTCCAGAACCAGGCCCACCAATGTACGGTACAAAGCCACGAATCCAGTCGCGAGGCCTTCTCGTCATGTCCGGAATAACCATCGGCGTAGAACACGTTGCATGGCAGTAGGGTGTCGTTTCCCGACAATGCCCGCGTCACGTCTTGGCGTATTCCGGCCAGGTCGTCGGCGAGCGATTGCAGACGTTTGAACCCGCCGGCGTTGCCGTCGAAGAACAGGTGGATGCGGTACGGCTGCTCTGCATGTGGATTACGCCGATCGCTCGGCCCGGCGACCACCGCCCGGAGCGGCTTAGTTCCCTTCGGCCAGCTCTTGCGCGGTGGTAGTTTTCCCACAAGCTCGGTTTCGCCGAATCTGACCGTGGCGTATTTCCGTTGCTGACGACCGACTCCCAGAGGTCGGCATCCGCTCGGCGGCGGTACACGAATGCTTTCCCCGGGTGGAAGCACCAGCATGTGCCGCAGCCCGGGATAATTCTTCGCATTAGCCTCGGCGCGCGATTGCAGATCGCGTAATGCGTCCAGAACGAAGTTGGGTTGATCCCTCATACACGGTTCTCTTCGCGGAAGTCGCTTGTCCGGCGCACAGGGTCGCGTGATAGCTGACCTGCCCCCCGAGAACGGGTCCAGGGCGTGTGTTAGGATTCGCACGGTTCCTGGATCAGAAAGGGAGGTCGGATCATGGCGATGATCGCGCGGTGACGGCGGTTCCACCCGCGATCGGGCGCGATGGATTACTGCGAGTTCAGCGGCCCCTCGTAGGCTCCGAGGTCGACGGTGAACTGAATCTTGCGATTGACCCCACCGAGATCCTTCGGAATCGGCTCGGTCACGTTGGTGTCCCAATCGAGGTCCGCTACGTCGGCCGGGAGCGACGCGTTGTTCCCAACGTCCTTGCATGGCGAGGTTCCCGGAATGTCGTAGTCGCCTTTGCCGGGATCAATGAATTGCGGGTCGGCATCAAGGTTGCTCGTGCCCGGGTATCCCCCTTGCACGTCGCTGTGGCTGACCGCCGAAGTTTTTGCGGCCTGATTGTAGATTTGGGCTCCGGTGCGAACGGAAGTATTTCCCCACAAGATTGAATTCTGAATCGTGAAGGCTCCCTCCTGGTCGAACACGCCGCCGCCGCTGCCGAACTCCGCCCTATTGTTGGCGATCGTGCAATTGACCAGCGTGACGCCACCAAATCTCACCAGGAGGCCGCCGGCCTCCCCGGCCACGTTGTCAACGAACAGGCAGTTGGTGAACTTCGGCGTTCCACTCTCCACGTAGACGCCCCCGCCGCCGTAGGGCGTCGCAGTGGTCCCGCTTCCCGTCCCGTTGTTGTGAAACGTGCAATTAATGAACTCCGGCGAGCCGGCGCCTTTCACCGCAGCCCCAGCACCGAAATGCGACGCCCGGTTGTTCTCAAACACGCACTGCACGATCATCGCACTGCTGCTTTCGAGCAAGATGCCCCCGCCCCAGACGTCCATCCCGTCGGCATACCCATTGCGCAGGATAAACCCGCGGAGCATCGTCGTCGGCCCTTCGCCGCTCCCGCTGACACACCGGTCAGCCAGACCCGCGTCAACGATCGTTTGATTCGTCGTGGGGTTGCTCTGCGAGGCCGCGGTCTCGGTTCCCGCGAACCCACCGATGATCTTGACGCCGTTTTTCAGCGCAAACGGCTGATAGGTTCCAGACTGGACCCAAAGCGAGTCGTCGGACACGGCGTTGTTGAGGGCCGTAGGCAACGAGCACGCCGAGGCCCAGGTGCCGCAATTGCCGGTTCCGTTCGGCTTGACGTACAACGTGGCCCCGTGAGCCGCCGAGGCAAGGGAGATGCCCACAAGCCATCCGATTTTCCAGGTCGAAGCTCTCCACATGAGAATGCTCCTGCTCGCCGCGTGAAATCCTCGCCGCCGTTCCTGACTCATCCGACTCGCAGGTCTTGCGGGTCGCGGGTTTCTTCTTATTCCCTCTGACCACCCAATAGCCGCTCCTCGTTGACGCGGCGAAGCTTGGCCGCAACCAGCAACGTGAGCGTAAGGACCGCCAGCCCCCAAGCGGTGGTGGTCGGAATCGGCCTGAAGTCCAAACAGTCGGGGATGCCGTCGTGGTCCTGGTCCGGTCGATCGTCGGCGCCGGG
>JBBTCJ010000015.1:0-9266 GCA_038043285.1 Planctomycetota bacterium
TTTATGCCACAGGATGCAGCCTTTATCTATCCCCTCGGTGAGAAATCCGGGCTAAGCCTTCGAAGAGACCTGACGACGTTCCTTCGCCGCGCAAGATCCATCCGGAAACGAGGTGTGCGTGCCGGACTTGCTCAAGAAGCCCATGTCGGCCGCGCTGCAGTGGAATCGGGCGTAGCCGCGCAGAAGGGCCGATCGGCGCGGCCATCGGCCTGCGTCGTTCACGGAATGTCTTGGCGCCGCCAATCGGGCGAATAGGGGTCGGAGAAGGTCATCTGCACGCGGTCAGCGCGGTCGGGGTGGCCGTCTGACGCGATGGTTAGTGCGGCATGGATGGTTCGCCATCGCGGATCGGACGTGACGGCCGCAAAGCCTTGGCCGCGCTGGACGCGATCCAGCGCCGCGGCCAGGTCGAGAATGCGACAGCGGATGTCGAGGAATTCGCGTTCCAGGGTTGCTACGGCGGACGATGGGTTGGGCATGGCGGTGCTCCGCGCGGCGGTCGGTGGATCGCGCGGCCAAGGGAGCGCTCCCCGCTCAATCGCCAAGGGCCGCGCGCGTGGGTAGAATCATACCACCAGGCGCTCGTAGCTCAGTAGGATAGCCCATCGGGCCGTACGGTACCCTGGCAGGCTACACGGGAGCATAGTCGAGGGCTGGCGTCGGAGTCCGGTCGATTGTGCTCGCTTGGGCGACTTGACAGACAGACGCGGTTCGGATAATGTTCGGGAGAACGGAGGTGCGAGCGAATGAACCCGTCACAGATCGTATTGAAGCTGGTTCTGGACGCCGTAAGACAGCCGCTGGAGCTGGACAGCTTCGAGCGGCGGCTGATGATCCAGAAGAAGGTGTACCTGACGCAGCTTACGGGGCTTGATCTGGCTTATCGCTTTGGATGGTACTTGCACGGACCGTACTGCCGCGAGCTGACGAACGATGCCTTTCGCGCCAAGGAACAAATCGACGGCGGCGAGGACGACTACAAGCGTGAGACGCTAGCGCCCTTCGCTCGCAAATTGACGGGCAAGGCCGAGACCATTTGGGCCAACAGGCCGGACGGCATCGACGAGGACGACTGGCTGGAACTTCTTGCGTCGCTGCACTACCTCAAGCATATCGCGTACATGGGCAGGAATGCGCGCCGCGACTTCGACGAAATCTGGCAAGCGCTGATCGACAGCAAGCCACGGTTCAAAGGGCGTAAGCATGATGCACAGCAGGCGTGGCAGCAGCTTGGTCGGGTCGGCCTGTTGGTGAACAAGGTTCTACCTGTGGTATGAAGATGAATGGCCAAATCAAAGCTAGACGAATACCGATTCAAAGTCATCACTGACCCCGTTCACGGAGACATAGGGCTAAGTCGGCTCGAAGTTGACCTCATCAATACGCAGTCGTTCCAGCGGCTGCGCCGCCTCAAGCAATTGGGGCTGGCGACTCTGGTGTACCCCTCGGCCAGCCACTCACGCTTCTCGCACTCTCTTGGCGTGTTCCACATCATGAGCCGGGCCATCGAACTCATGGTTCGACGGGGCAAGTTCACCGACACCGAGGGCCGCTTGTTGCGGATCGCCGCGTTGCTGCACGACATCGGGCATTATCCGTATTCCCACCTCGTGGAAAGACTGGATCGTGATCCTTACCGCAAGGCGTTGCTTGGCCGTGGACGGCGTGGCAAGCCCGCGCGCTCGTATCCCGATCATGAGAAGCTCAGCGCGATGATCGTCACCGGACGAAAGGACATTGCGGGCATCCTGAACGGCGCAGGTATTGATCCCGCCGACATCGCATCGATCATACAAGGGCAACACAGGAAGCGAAGATACAACCAATTGATCCACTCGACGCTCGACCTTGACCGGATGGACTACCTCGTGCGCGACGCGATAGCCACGGGCGTGCCGTTCGGTCGGATCGACCTGAACTACCTACTCAGCAACCTCGATCTCGATGGCGATGATACTCTTGTGTTGCACGCCAAAGCCGAAACGGCGGTGGAGCATTTCATCGTAGCGCGGTACTTCATGTCGAAAGCCGTCTACTTCCACAAGACCGTGTTCGCCTTTGAAGCGCTGATGAGGCAGACGCTCTTCCTGCTGCGCGAACAAGGCGAACTGTGGAAAAGCGGCAACGACATCGAAAAGCTCGTCAAACATCCGACGGAGTTTCTGACATTCCACGACGGTAGGATTGATTCGATCGTAGAGAAACAGGCCGACACTCAGCCCAAGTCGTCAGCACTCGGTCGCCTCTGTCGGGCTTTGCGCGATCGCAAACCGCCGAAGCTGATCTTTGGAGTCTCTTCCCTCGCACGCGGGGGGGCGCGTTCTGAGGAACACTCCCGCTTCTTGACCCGCCGACAAGATCAACTCGAATCCGTGGCGACGAAGTGCGGTATCCCGATTGAATGCTGGCTGTGGGAAGACCCGAAGGATGTCGCCTTTGAAAAGCTCGGGCCATTGATGTCCATGTCTGAGGCCGCGAGCGTATCCCCACAGGCGTCAGCCGAGTTGGTGCGCCTTCTGGACAAGAAGGGCAAGACCGTGCTGCTCATGGAGAAGCCGAGCAGCATTCTTCATCATCTCAGCGGCCTGAAACTCCAGACGGCGCGATTGTATGTGGTGGAAGAGAATGAGGCTAAGGTCGCCAAGGCCGAGCGTGCGGTGAAGGCGTGGTTGAAGCAGTGACGGGCAGGCGTCGGAGTCTTCGTGAATGAACCCCCTTCTGATAGCCAGAAACCTGCGGGACGAGTACCTCCGACTGCTCAAGACGCATTTCAATCCGCGCCAGCAGGAACTCAAGGCGGCGTTCAACCGGGAGATCGAGACCGACGGCTTCCTGACGCGGGAGCCGTTCGTCGCGTTGTCGCAGCCGTACGCAATCGCGCCGCCCATCAACGAACTGCACCCGCTGGCCCGCGAGCGCTTCGCCCCGATCTGCGAGACGCCCTACCAGCATCAAGCCGACGCCTGCAAGCGGATTCTCGCGGGGAAGGCGACGGTGGTGGCCACGGGAACGGGATCGGGAAAGACCGAGGCGTTCCTGATGCCGATCATCGACCACTGCCTGCGCGTCCACAAGGATGGCGAGGATGCCGTCAAGGCGATCTTCATCTACCCGATGAACGCCTTGGCCAACGACCAATGCAGCCGCATCCGCAAGCTGTTGGTGGGGACGGACATTTCCTACGGTCGGTACACGCGGGAGACCAAGATGTGCGGCTCACGCCATCCAGGGCGGTCAGACGCCTTCGGGCGACATCGTCGTCCTTGGTACGCAGGTGGATTCTCTGGTAGGATATCGCGCCGTTCTTGGTGACGGCGATCGTGGTGAACTTACGCCCGTCGTATTGGTCAGTCTGGAGGCGCTTGCGAGGTCGTCCCATGCTGTTGGTCTCGGTCGCAGGGCGTTGCGAGCTTGGTATCGGCGGCGGAGAGAAGCGGGGCGAGTATTCTCCCAAGTATTCTCCCAAATGCCGAAGTCGCTATGTCCGGGCAGCTAGTGTGGCGGATGGTAAGTGCCGATTTTACATTAGATTATGAACATTCAGCGCTCGTAGCTCAGTAGGATAGAGCACCGGTTTCCTAAACCGGGGGTCGCACGTTCGAGTCGTGCCGGGCGCGATAATCCGCCGCCGCGAGCGAAGAGCGCGTTCGGCGAATCACTGTCTCAGATGCTTGTCGAAGAACTTGGCCATCTCTTCGTAGTAGAGGAGGCGGTTGTTTTCCTTGGCGAACCCGTGCCCCTCGTCGGGGAAGTACAACTCCGCGACTTCGACGCCGCGTTTCTTGAGGGCCACCGCGATCTGCATGGCCTCCCCCACCGGCACGCGCGGGTCGTTCAGCCCGTGAGCGACCATCAGGGGCATGTCGATCTTGTCCACCTTGTGGATCGGCGAGATGGACTTGAGGAACTCGCGGTCGGTCAGCGGTCCGTACTCCACTTCACGCAGCTTGCGGCGATAGTCCTTGGTCTGTTCGAGGAAGGTCTCAAAGTTGACGATTCCCACGACGTCGCAGGCGGCCCCGAACAGTTCCGGCGCCTCGGTGATCGCGGCCATGGTCATGAACCCGCCGTAGCTTCCGCCCCAGGCCGCCACCTTACGCTTCTCGGTGAATCCCTGGGCGATGAGGTATTTCACGGCCCAGACGCCGTCGTTGACGCTCTTCATGCGGTTCTTGTAGTTGTCCGCTTCGAGAAACGCCTTGCCATATCCGCTCGATCCGCGTGGATTGGGTGCGATCACTCCGTAGCCGCGGGCAAGAAGGTATTGATACGCGCGATTGAACGATGGCCGGTACTGAGCTTCCGGTCCGCCGTGGTAACTGACGATGAAGGGAATCTTCTTCCCCTTTTCGTAATCGCCGGGCAGGTAGAGGAAGGCCGGGATTTTCATGCCGTCGAAGGACTCATAGCGCACCAGTTCCGGCAGGCGGAACTTGGAGACGTCGATGCCCTGGGTGTCCGCGTCGGTGAGGGCGACGCTCGACGCGTCGGGCTTGTTGAGATCCCACTTGTAGATCAATCCCGGCGTGTTGGCGTTGTCGAGGGCGTAGAGCATGAACTTTCCCTGGAAGGCGACGTTGCCGACGACGCCCTTGGGGAGTTTCGGTCCGGCGACCGGCGTGAAGTCCGAGGTGCGGCGAAGGTGCAGCGTGCCGTAGCCGTCTTCGTTGACCCCGACGGCCAGCACCGTGCGGTCCTCGTTGAGCACGCCGAAATCGACCTCCCATCCGGACAAGTCGGAGAGAACCGGCTTGACCGCCCCGGTGCGAAGATCCATCGCGTGGATGGCCTGCAAGTCGCCCTTGTAGTTGGTGTTCACGATGAACTGCGAATCATCGAAGTTGTACCCGACCGGTTCGAAGGTCCATTGCTCGTCCTTGGGGGTGATTTCGCGGCGCTCGCCGGAGGCAAGGTCCACCTCGAAAAGCTGGGTGTGCGTCGCGGAGATCGACCTTTGAACGATCAGCTTCATGCCGTCACGGTTGAAGTCGACGGCGTCATGATGCCCCTTGTCAGCGAAGACCTTTTTCGATTGGCGCGTGGCGAGATCGAAGACCGAGACGTGGAAATCCGCGAGCGACTCGTCGTTGGCGCGGTAGGCGAAGGCCTGGCTGTCGCGGCGCCAGACGGGGCCGGCGTACACAAACTTGGGATTTTCGAACAAGGTTTCCAGTTTGCCCGTGGCGGTGTCCATCAGGTACAGCGAGAACTGTTCGCTCCCGCCGATGGCCGCGGTGATGGCGATCCACTTCCCGTCGTCGCTGAGGCTGTACCCGCCGACGCCGTCGGGAAAGGTGGTGAGCTTGACCGCGTCCTTCTGCGTCTTGCCCGAAGAGACCTTGTAGAGCTGGCGGATGCCATCGGGGTCATAGACGAAGTAGAGGGTTCCATCCGGGGCAAGCGTCGCGGCGCCGGGCCAACGCATCTTGACGTACGCGGCGATGCCGGTCGTTTTCGGTTCAGCCCAGGCGGCCCCGCCGAGAAACCCACCCATCAGGACCGCCAGAATCAAACTGCCGCCAATGCCTGTCCTTCTCATGAGATATCTCCGTTTTCCATCCCGCATGAGCTTCACTTGGCGAACATGGTAAACGGAACCGCGCGAACAGGAAACCCGGGAAGCCGGTCGTCAGGGTCCGTGAACTTCCGGCGGCTGTCATCTGAGACACTTCCCCTGTCTTCGCCGGCCCAGTTTATGCCGGTCCGGAACTTCGAAAGAGGTGAAACGCCGATCAGAACCGCGACAGCATGGAGCGGTCCAGCGCGGACCGCTCGTTCGCACTCGCGGTTCCGAACACCCGCCCCTGCCCCGCCCAAGCTGTCACGGACGCCGGTCGTCATCCCCAGGCCTCGGCGCGCGCGACGCGGCGCCGCTCCGATTGCGTCAGGGCGGCGCCGCGTGGGTTGTTGATCGAATGTGAGCTACTGTCCGTCGGCGCCCGAACTTAATGGCTCGTCGGACGTCGAGTCATCCTCGGCTGATTCGTCCGGCTTGGTCACGGCCATCACGCCCTGGAACTGCATGGGCATCAACAGCGCCGGCGGTTCGGGCAGCGGCGGCATGTTGGTAGGCATTTCGCCGTCCACGTTCTCTTCGATGACCTCAATGGTGTTGGCCCCGGTCGTTTGGACTTCATCCACCACGCCGTCGCCGTCGGTGTCGACCTCCTTGATCAACATGGTCCAGGTGACCTGACTATAGACTTCCTTGGACACGTCGAACTCCAGCGGATGCTCGGGATCCTCCGGGTTTTCAATCACGAAATGGGAACTGGTTTGCTGGTGAGTATCGACGACCCACTGCGTTTGATATACGCCAGGTTCCATCTGCACCAACGGCGCCGCCTGACCGGGGATGACCTCGAGCACGGTTGTATCGACACATTTCAGGAGACCACCGTCGTCGAGCACGCCGCTGAAGGTGCTGTTCACCTGTCCGGTCAGCGTCGTGCCGACGGTGGCCGGATTGTACACCGTTAGGAGGTCGTCGAATTGCGGCGTATCGCCGGTGAAGTCAAAACCGTCGAAGCCCTCAGGGACCGGCGGGTGCTCAAACAGGGCTTCCTCCAGTTCAGGGTTGACCTCGGCGCCTTCGCCGATCAGCGGATGCCCTTCACCGAAGCTGTCAAAAGCGCCCGCGACGGCCTCCGGGGAAAGGAACGACGGCGGCAGAAACTCGGCGATCGATTCGAAGTCGAGGAACTGGAATTGGATGCCGGGCGGAAGACCGTCGGTTCCATCACCGAGCGGCCCGCCGGGCGGCGGAAGTGCACCGCTCTGTAGGAACTCATGCATGGCGGTCAGGGCGTCATGGAACGCGTAAAACTGCTCCGGCAATCCGGGCGGCAGTCCCGGCGGTGCGCCGATCGGCATGCCCGGTGCGCTAGGATCGATGATCGGCATTGGTTCCGGCGGGAGACCGCCCGGGGGCGGTGTTCCAGGAGGTAAAGAGCCAGGCGGCGGAGCGAACCCAAACCCCGAGCCTGCGATACTCGGAGGCAGTGGGAACGGCGGGAAACCCGGCGGTGGAGGTGGGACCGTCCCAAACGTGAATGCTCCGAAGGCAGCCCCTGGTTCGAACTTGGGCGGTATGCCCGGAATGACCATCTCCAGCGGATGATCCATCAGGAACTCTCCGAACGGAATCTCCGCAAACGAAAGAGGCGGCATCGACCCGGGCGGTGGCGTCGTTCCCGGCGGAGGCGGAGCACCTGGAACCGTCCCACCCGGAGGCGGCGCGAACTGCTGCAAAAACGTCGAGAGATCGGCGGACTCGAAGTTGATCGGCGCGAAGCCCTCAAAACCCGGCGGTGGAGGCGGAGGCGGTGAGCCGCCTGGGAACATCGGACCCGTCAAACCGGGGATTGGCGGCGGAGGCATCGTTCCACCGGGCGGGGGCGGCATTGTTCCGTCCGGAGGGGGAGGCATCGTTCCACCCGGCGGAGGCGGCATTGTTCCGTCCGGAGGGGGAGGCATCGTCCCACCCGGCGGAGGCGGCATTGTTCCGTCCGGAGGGGGAGGCATTGTTCCGTCCGGTGGAGGGGGCATCGTTCCTCCCGGCGGTGGGGGCATAGACCCGTCCGGCGGTGGAGGAGGCGGAGCTGTCCCGCCGTCCGGTGGCGGAGGTGGCGGAGCTGTCCCGCCGTCCGGCGGTGGAGGCGGCGGAGCTGTCCCGCCGTCCGGCGGTGGAGGGGGCGGAGCTGTCCCGCCGTCCGGCGGAGGGGGCGGAGGCGCGCTTCCGTCGAACTGCGCCGGGTCAACGACGTCGTCGGCAGTCGATGTTGACCCTACCGCGGAGAGGACAAACGCTCCCGGGTCGAATCCAGCCAAGGCTGCAACGCCTGTATCGGACGTTCCAATGCTCAGACCGGCGGTTCCCCCCGGGCTGACGAATGCTTTTGCGCCGGTTGTCGAGGAATCGGCTGCTGGATCGCCGGCATTGTCGTTTGACGTTCCTAGCGACAATAACTCGCGAACGATCCCGCATCCTGACAGCCATGCGGTGCCGGTCAGAACAAGAGTGATTAGAGCGGCACGAATGGCGACGACTTTCATAGGTCTCATCATTATTCTCGGCTCCATCTGTTAGGTCGTGAGGCGACTAGAGCAGTTCTCTTTTTCGTGTAGCGCAGCGGTTTATCCGCGGCGAGGTATCCCAGCATCAAGAGCCGCGCCGCCCATGAAGGGCGACGCGACGCAAAAACGGAAAACGCTCTAGGCGGAAGGGGACGGCGCATCAGTGCCCTGGAAGGCCCGAACCTGTCCACCGTCACGGCACTCGTGGTATCGGCGGAGTCGCCGCCGAGGTTCAGCCATCGCACTGGATGGCGCAGTTATGGGTCACGGCGGGCATGAGGTGTTTCTCGGAGGCGGCGTGGTGTATCTCGGTCGCGTCACGGCCCGACCCGTCGCAAACGACCCAGAGTGCCTGCCGGCACGATGAGGTTCGGCTCAGCTCGGCGTGATCGTGATAGGTTGAACCCGACCTCGCGGAGGCGCACCAGAGACGTGGGCGTAACTCGGCGTCAGCCGGGTCATCATCTTCCCGGCGGGGCGGGGGGTTTGGGTTCGGGGTACTTGAATTCGTGTTGATCCGGATGGCCGCGGAACCCGGTGATCTGCGGGATGTCTTCGGGTTTTTCGTCGGGATGGACGGCGAAGACCTCGACGCGGACGATCTCCTCGTAGGGTAGCGAGACCACGAAGGCGCCGACCTTGTAATGTTCGTCGACGGGGACGCACTCGAAGACCAGGTGGGATTTGCTGGGGACGTCGGCCAATCCGCGGATTTCGTAGCTGAACCCGTCGCGCAGGTACATCAACGTTCGGACCTCAAGCTCATTCAGGAACTTGTTAGCGCCTTTGTGGTCGTGGAGCTTTTCGGGCTTGACGTTGGCGAAGTGTCCGGCGACACAGCGCCACTTGGCGTCGTTGCGTTGTTCCTGATAGGGCGACCCGTGGAACCAGTCGTGTGAGAACATTCAGCAAAATCCTTTCTTGCGACCTGGGTCGCCACGGACAGCCGCGCGGCGCGTTCGGGCCGCCGCATCCGACGGGCGAGGCACGGTAACGGCGCGGAATGGGCGCGTCAACGGCCTTCACGTTGTATCGGATTTCCGCTTGGATAGCATGTGCCTGTGACTCCGATTGAACGAAGCGAAGTCGTGAAGCGGATCGCGGATGAGCTTGGCTTCGAGCGCTGCGGGATCGCGCTTGCCCATCCTATCGGACGTGCGGGTTATCTGCGGGAGTGGTTGACGTCGGGG
>JBBTCJ010000016.1:0-2678 GCA_038043285.1 Planctomycetota bacterium
CGACGGCTGCCAGATCTGTCCGCCCGCGGCCGGTGCTCCGGTGGACTGCAACGGCGACGCGGACCTCGATACAAACAATTGCAACCCCGGCGATCCGGAGTCCGTGGTTCAGTTCCAGGCGCAGATCGGAGATTGCTTCAAGGTCCGAATCGGCGATGAGAACGGAGGCCGCGGCGCGGGACAGATTCATGCGTCTTGTGCGCCGATTTGCGGCGCGGGGCTGGTGACGTTCATCGATCCGCCGGCTGGCATTCTCGACGCTCGCCGACCGCACGATCCCAGCGGCGTGCCGCCGATCGTGCCCCTTCTGGGCTACAGCCAGATGGTCGTCAACGCCCCGACGCTCGGCGGTCCGGTCTGCTGGAAGTTCTGCGAGACGGCCGAAGCGCTGGGCGAGGCCAACTCGATCACCGACGTGGTCCAAGGTCCGCCGGGTACGTGGACCCTTACCTTCGCCCGACCGATCACGCCCGACGCCGCCACCCGCGTGTCGTACCTGGGCAACGCTCCATGCTCGCTGGGGACCATCACGTCGCATCCGGGCAACGTGGACTCTGATTTCGCGGCGACATCGGACGACGTGGTTGCGCTGGTGTCCGCACTTGCGTTCTGGATACCGCGGAGTCCAAGCCCGGATGAGCCTCCCCCGCCGCCCCCGCCGCCGGTGTTGACGTTGCCGATGTATAGTGCGGACATCGACCGCAGCGGAGTCTTCGGGCCGTTGGATATTCTCGACGAAATCGACCTCTTGAAGGGGGCGGCCTCCTACGAGCCGCACTTGGACACGATTCGTCCGTCCGTCGGCGCGTGCAACCAGGTTTGTCCGTAACACATACTCCGGTTTAGGACGGCGGGGCGCGTTGATTCGCGTGCTCGCCGCCCGACCGGTTCAGGATAGCGAGGACCGCCCCTGTCATCGGCCCACGGGCTTGTGATGGGGGCGGAATCTTTTGAGATTGCCGATTGTCGATTTGAAAAGGCCACAAGCCGTCCACCCAGCCGCTATCAATTGCGACGCCCATCTCGCCCGGTTAGCATCCGCCCTCGACTCTGATTCCAGGGAAAACCGCCCCACGACAGCGGCTTGCAGGATATGCACGACGACGATCGGCTGAAGGTTCAGCGGGAAAAGAAACGCGATGCGCTCATGGCTCTCGGCATCGATCCCTATGGCGGACGCTTCGACGGCTCGCAGACAATCGTGGGCGTTCGCCGCGCGGTCGAGAACCTGCACATCGGCGTCGGCGAGCGGTCGGATCGAACCGCGCGGGTGGCGGGACGGATCGTCCTGCTCCGCGACATGGGAAAGCTCGCGTTTCTCACCATCCACGACGACCGCGGTCGGTTGCAGATCGGACTGAACAAGGGCGACCTCGGCGACTCCCAGTGGGCGATCGTCAAGCAGCTCGACCTGGGCGACTTTATCGGCGTCGACGGCGTCCTGGGACGCACCAAGACCGGTGAGTTGACGCTTTGGTGCAATAGGCTGACGTTCCTGACCAAGGCCTTGCAGCCGCCGCCGGAGAAGTGGCACGGGCTGACTGACGTCGACCTGCGCTATCGCCGGCGCTACGTCGACCTCTTCGCCAACCCGGAAGTCCGCGATGTGTTTCGCATGCGCAGCGCCATCATTCACGCGGTGCGGACGTACCTCACGAGTCACGCGTACTATGAGGTGGAGACCCCAGTGTTGCAGCCGATGTACGGCGGGGCGGCGGCCAGACCGTTCACCACCCATCACAACACCCTGGACATGCGGCTGTTTCTGCGAATCAGCCCGGAGCTATACCTCAAGCGTCTGCTGGTCGGGGGCATGGAACGGGTGTTTGAGATTTCGCGGAACTTCCGCAACGAGGGCATCAGCACCAAACACAATCCCGAGTTCACCATGGTCGAGCTGTACGAAGCCTACGCCGACTATCGGGTGATGATGGAGCGGGTGGAGGGGATGGCGGCGGCGGCGTTTGAAGCGGCCACGCGCCAGGCGGTCCCGCGCCGCGCGGAGGCGATCGAGAAGGAATGTGAACGGCTCGCCAAGGAGCAAGGCGACGAGGCGGCGATCGCCTACGCCGAGCGGAATCATCAAAGCGCCTACCGCGAAGCGGCGGAGGGCGTCGCCCGCGGACGATTGACGGCGGTCTTTCACGGCCGGGTGCTGGACTTCACGCCGCCCTGGCCGCGGGTTAAGTACGCCGACCTGCTCCGCGAATACGCCGGGGTGAACCTGGCCGACGCCGAGGCGGTTCGACGCAAGGCCGCGCAGTTGGGCATGGACGTCGCCGGCAAGGACGACGCGGTCATCGCCAACCAGGTGTTCGAGGCCACCGTCGAGCACCGGCTGATTCAACCGACGTTCGTGTACGACTATCCGGCGGCGATCTGTCCGCTGACGCGGCGTCATCCGGAGGATCCGTCGATCGCCCTTCGGTTCGAGGCGTTCGTCGCGGGGATGGAGATCGGCAACGCCTACACGGAGCTGAACGATCCACGGGTGCAGCGGGAGAACTTCTCGCGGCAGGTGGCCGGCGAGGGCGACGAGACGATGGCCGTCATGGACGAGGATTTCGTGCTGGCGCTGGAATACGGTATGCCGCCGGCGGGCGGACTGGGCGTGGGCATCGACCGTCTGGTCATGCTGCTGCCCGACAGCCCCAGCATCCGCGACGTGATTTTGTTTC
>JBBTCJ010000017.1:0-6458 GCA_038043285.1 Planctomycetota bacterium
CCGCTAAGAAATGCTTGAAAGTCCGTGACGTTCGACGTAAGGCCTCCCACGAACATGATTCCACGTCCATCCCATCGTCGTAGCGGCAGCAGCTTGCTGCGGACCGCCGTCGTGGCGCTTTCCACGCTCGCCATTCTGGTGGTTTGTTACTCCATGTACCAGTTTAGCCAGATGAGCGGCGCACAAAAGGCCGGGCGGACCGAACCGCGACTTCCTTCGCCGCCGACCGAGTTTGCCGGCGCCGCGACAAGTTCTTCCCCCGGAGCAAGTTCCGAGGGCGTTCCGGTCGGTCAGGCGAGAATCGGCGCGGCTCGGGACATCAACATTACAATCTACCCCGCGTCGGGAAACCGCGCGGCGCTGGAAATCAACGTCAGCGACTGGATTCCGCGGCCAGGTTCGCAGCGCGAGTTCCTTCTCAAGAGCCCGATCATTCGCACTCGAACGAAACAGGGCAACAACGTGCGGGTGACCGCTGGCGAAGGATTGCTCGAGGCCTCAAGACAGGCCAATGGGCGGCTCGACCCTGTGCGCGGCAGACTCTACAGCGGCGTGCTCGTGGAGTTCGATCGAAACAAGTCCACACCCAACGATCCCGACCCGGCGCAAGGCAGCGTAGAATCCGACCAGGCCGCGGACTTGGTTCGAATCCAGACCGAAGAGTTGGAGTTCGACCTAGAATACCGGCGCCTGCTGCTTCCCGGATCGCTCAAACTAACCGCTTCGGATGCGTCGTTTGAGGCGGCCGAACTGGAAGTGCGTTTCGATGAGGCAGACAACCGCGTCGAGTCGTTGCGCATCGCGCGGGGCGGTCGGCTGGAACTCACGCAACATCCGGGTCGCCTGGAACTTCCGGTCAGCCCTTCTGCCCGGCGCGGCGGGGCCTTGACCGTCGCTGACTGGGTCAGAACCTCGCTCCAAGCAAAGCTCGCACCTCCCTCCGCCGCACAGGCGGCGCCGCGGCAAAACGCGCCAACGGCTGCCGTGGGGGCAAAAGGTTTGGTCGGCGCCGACGCCGGCATCCCCGTGTTTCGGGCGAAGGACGAGGCGCCTCGCGAGGAAAAACGCCCGACGCGGTATTTCGCGCGTTTCAACGGCTCAGTCGACGTGTCTCAAGTCCGACAGGATGTCGTGGTGTCGCGCGTTCTTGCGGATGCGTTGGAGATTCTTCGAGAGTTCGCCGCCGACAGCCACGATGAGGCTGCTAAACCAACGCCAGGCCTGTTGGACACGCCGAGTTCGACCCCGACTCCGCCGGAGGAGCGTATCGTGCTCGAGTGGCAGGACGGCGCGACGGTGGAGACCGTTCCGCCGGAGAGCACCAAGTTTGCCGAGGCGATGCATTCGCGAGTCGTTGCCGAGGGATCCCCGGTTCGGCTGTGGACTTCAGACGGCGAGGGGGAGGCCAGTCGGATCGTCTATTCCCCAGATTCCGGCGACGCCGAGTTTGTCGGCGAGGACGACGCCCCGGTGCTGCTGCATTCACTAACTGAAGGGCGGATACGAACCCGGAAACTGTCCCTCCACCGCGCCGCGGATTCCTTCGAAATCCACGCGCAGGGGCCTGGGTCGCTAAGCGGGCTTGGCTCGGCCCCGGGGGCCACGGATCGCGGATTACGAAAGGAACCCAATCCCCCCTCGGAGAGCGCCATCGATTTCCAGGGTGAAATGCACGCGAAAGGACGCGTCGTGCAGACCATCGGGCCGGATCTCTCCGGGCGAATCGTGTCTACTGAAGAACGTCTGCTAAACGAGGTCTCCTTTGGCGGGGGCATTAATGCACGGGACCGCGATTCCACGCTACGAGCCGACTCCGCGACCATATTCTTCGGTTCGCGTCGAAGCCTGCGTCGCACCACCCAGACCGTCAACCGCATGGTCACTCACGGGAACGTCGTGCTAAGCCGTGCCGAAGAGCGATTGTCCTGCGGCGAGCTGACCGCCGAATTCGCCCTGTCGACCTCCGATGCTTCAGTTCCCACGCGCGCGACCGCTGCCGATGGAGTGGTCATGGTGCAGGGGGAAAGAACACTCCAAGCAAAGAATCGCCTCTTGATCGATTTTGAGTCGCATGAAACGACGGCCCTATCCCCCGCCGCGGTCTCTGAAACCGAGGTCGCCGCACGCAAAGTGGGACCACACGCCGTCGCCGACAACCCCACCTCCCCAAGATCCCCCGGACGCGCGTCGATCTAGCGCTTCCGTGCCTTTGAAGAGGTGTCGGTTTTTGATCCGAAGGAATCGTTCGAGGTCAAGGCCGACGAACTGGATTGCTCGCTCGCCGACGGGGGGAACCTTCAGACCGCGGTCATCCGCGGCCGCGGCGACCTTCCCGCGACCGTTCGCCTCGATACCCTGACGGTGACCGGCGCCGAAGTCCGAGCTCGGATTCCCGACCAGTGGGCCGAGGTTCCAGGTCCGGGACGCATGTTGCTCCAGTCTTACAAGGATCTCGACGGCCGCACCGTGCCAGAACCGGTCCCCGTCGCGATCACCTGGACGCAGTCGATGCGCTATCAGGGTCGCGAAAACTTTGCAATCTTCACCGGCGACGTTCATGCGGCGAGTGAATCCACCACCACCTTCGACTGCGCCGAGTTGCGCGCCGAGTTCGACGACGTCGTCAAGACCGCGAAGGACGCGCCCGCTCGTCGCCTCGGCGTCTTGCAACCGATCGTCGACAGCGTCGTGGGCGACGGCGACGAACCTCGCGGGGAGCTTTCCCGGCGTACTTCCGCCAAGCAAATCGCCTCGATCTATGCGACGGGGCACGCCGTTGCCCAGACCTCAACCTTCGATTCGGCCACCGGCGAGATGAAGAGCCGGGCGCGCCTCGAAGGCCCGAAGCTCTCCGTCAACCTCCGTGATGAAGTCTCCAAGATGCTTATCGAAGGTGCCGGCAATTTGCAGCTTGAGGACTTCCTCGCCAGCGACGCCCCGCGCACGGTGCGAGCGCCCGCGCGCGGCGACCTGTTTGCAGGCTCCGACGACAACGGTCCCTCCAAGACCCTCGTGCAGTGGAAAGGGCGAATGTGGTACGATTTCGCCGTCGACCAGGTCCGCTTCGAGGAAGGCGTGGATCTTAAGCACCTCAGCGGCCAGGAGTTGGAGCGTGTCTTCGGGGTCTCTCCCGGCGCCGAACCCGCGCGGCAACCCGGTCGGCGGACTTTCGTTACTTCCAACGTACTCACCGTGGACTTCCTCGGTCGTTCCTCCCGCGCACGGACGAACGAGGAACGCCGCATGGGCAGCCTCAGTTCGGACCGAATTCGCCAGTTCCGCGCCTTTGGTGACGTGCTGCTGCAAGATCAGACCGAAGGTCTGTGGCTCAACGCCGACGACGTCGTTTTCGAACGTGATCGCTCACTGCTCACCATCGTTGGAAGCAAGTCCAGGAAAGCGCAGCTCGTCAAGCAGCAGCCTGGAAAACTTCCTACCCAGCTTTCCATGGACCGGTTGTTCTACAACCTCGCCACCGGCGAACCTGAGATCGTCGGCCCAGTCGTCCGTGGTCAATAGATCCCGAACACCGCACGCCTTGTATCGTGTGATTGCGGCTGTCTTACGCTGCGACTGTAGATGGGCGTTCCCAACGGCGACCCGTGGACCAGTTTCTGAGAAAATTGCAGGAATTTTCTTGCCCGGCCACTTTGGCGGGCAATAATCGCATATAGGAAAGCGTGGTCCGAGGGCGACTGATCTCCGGCAGCGGAGAGTTCAGGCGTTCGACGGTCCGGTGATGCCGAGCCGAACCGTTGCTTTGCAACGGGGCATCCGCCTTCCATCTCCCCAACGTACAACTTGGATCGGCTCGAAGTTCTCACGTCGTGACTTCGCGTCCAATGCGTGAGCTGTTTCGGGCTTCGTACGATCGAGCAGCCCTGCTTCGTCGAGGAGGGGTCGGTGTCGGAAAGGCGATGCGCTCACCGCCGGCGCAGTCACCCCCGATATCGAGAGGCCTTGGGTCGTTGCTTTCCGTAGGGGGATGGGCGGGTGACGTGCTTGGATCGGCCGCTGACCTGGGAGCGGCCGGCCAAGCGCCTATCAGCCGATCGCACGATCCCGTGCGATCATCTCGATTCTCGTTCGAGGATTTGCGCGTCGCGCGGCTCTATGACCATCCGCTTCTCCGCGAACAGTTGAACCGCCTCCGGGTACGCGACGCACTCCTCGGCGAAGACCCTCGCCGCCAGCGTGTCCGGCGTGTCGGGGATGGATTGAGTCACCGAGGTGCCGACTGCCGCCTATTCCATCGGCTCCAGCTCGAGCGGGATTATTTCCCTTTCAGTTCCTTCGAGTAGCCATCCAGGGCGGCCCGCACGTAGCCGTCGGTTTCCTCGGCCAGTCGCTTTTCAAAAAGCTCAATGATTTCCACGCGCAAGCCCCGGCCGCCGGACCTGGCGATCGTGTTCAGCGTGCTGACCATCTCCATGCGGAGAGAGCTGTCGGGTTCCTGGCTCAGCCCGCGCCCCAGCAGTTCCTTGACCTCCCGCAGGTCTTGAATCTCCCCGCGCACGACGCGGTTCCCAAGCTCGTCGATAGTCATGCTGCGTTTCAAGGTCGCATTCTGCTGTCCGATTTCGTCGCTAGCGGGATCGTCAAACGCCTCGTAATCCTCAAGAAGCTGCTCCGTAGCGCGCTGCCCCGTCGTTAGAGAATAGGCATGGGCATCGGCCCACGGGGTTGCCGCCGGGTTGGCGGACTGGCGGAGCTGGCGGGCGAGCTTGTTCGCGAGGGTCCGAGACTTCGCCTGTTCTCGAGTGGCCGGGTCGAGTTCACGGATGGCCTGGTCAAGCGACGCACGAACGAATGAATCCGCCTCGGCCTCTTCTCGCATTTGGCGAAGAGCCTCCAACAGCACCGGGTCTCCGGGTACACCGATAAGCCCGCGGAGTGCATGGATCGCATCGGTTCGGACGTCAAATGCAGGGTCATTCCTCGCCATCTCCAGAACGCTGTCACGGATCGCCGCTCTGGCGGCCTCGGAAAGCCTCCCACTTTCCAGGAGCTTGCCGTATCCAACGTCCCGGTCCGCCCCGAGGATCGCCCAACGTGCGGAGCTGCGAGTCCGGGATTCCACGTCGTCGAGCGCCGTGTCATCAGGGAGGTTGGCTTCATAGAATCGCTTCAGTGGCGCCAACGCTTCCGGACCGATCTCTCCCTCGATGGCCAGAATCTCAGAAGTAATGTTGCCAAGCGGGTTGGTCGCGGCGGCAACGCTCTCGACGAGTTCGGAATGCTCCTCCGGCGTCATCCCCGCGGACTGCGCCGCGGCTCCCCCAGGCGCCCTGAAGAACTCCTCAATGGCCTTGGCGAGCGCTTCCTTGCTCACCTCCTTGCCCTGCCATCGGCCAACGATCCGGTGATCGTTCGCATCCAGCAGGACCACGCCGGGGAGGTTCTCGATCGCGTACTTTTTCGGCGAACGACTCTCGCCGCCTACCTTGTACTTGATCTTCTCGCGTCGAGTGAACCGCTCCGCCTCGTCGCAGTCGTCGGAGGTCAACGCCACCACCAGCAAGCCCTTGTCATGATAGTGCTCATGCAACGCTGCGATGGACTTGACCAATTGCAAGCTTTCCCGCGAACGGGTTGACCAGAACTCCAGGAGGATCAACCGGGGCGGATCGTAGAGCCGCACAGGTTGGGCGTTGAACCAGCACTTCGCGTGGATCTCAGCAGGACGGCTCCCGCTGGTAGATTCGTCGGCGGGCACCAAAACCGCGCCGTCAGCGCCGAGCAACAACCCCAAAAACCCAACAAACGCCATTCTGTATCGCATGGCCAACCTCCCGAACCAAGACTTGGATCGCAGGCGCATGAATTGATTGCTACCCCCTTTGACGATCATGCTTATGCCATCCGAAAGATTCAATGGCTGTCACGCAAGAACCTCCGAGCACGATCGCCACGCCTGCTTCTAAAAAGCGGTCATGTTGCAGCCAGCCTTGGATATTGCATAGTCGGTACCGCCGAATTGATTGGAACAACTGCCGCAGCTACCCCCGCTGGGGCAGGTCTTGGAGCAATCCTCAGGCTTGCAGGGACAGGTGCACGCGCCGGTGCAACCGCAACAGCCATACCCATGCCAGCACGTGTTCGTACAGCACTGCGCGACCGCGCTCGCCGTGCTCGCAGTGGCGCATGCGTGCAGCAGCGTGGGCGCCGCCGACTTCGCCGATCTTCCAGTCCCGGCCAACACCACGACTACTGCCGTACATATCAAAACGATCACCGATCTTCCAGCCGTCATGTGTCAGTCCTCCAGAAAAGGGAAAGGGGTCCGTACAACGTGGCTGGAATCCTACCTCCCCCCCCAGACGGCTGTCAAGCAAAAAATCCAGCGGGCGGAAAAATTCTTTGCAGCTACCCGGAAACCCGAACCCGCCCCTGTTCGATGACGATCCGCTTCTCCGCGAACAGTTGAACCGCCTCCGGGTACGCGACGCACTCCTCGG
>JBBTCJ010000018.1:0-8161 GCA_038043285.1 Planctomycetota bacterium
ACCACCGCCCCCGGAAAAGACCTGGAACTTGGGCGTCCTCGACTTCGGCCCCGGGGCGGGAGCCTTCGGCGGACGCATCACCGCCGCCGCGAGTCCCGCCGCCATCCGCTCCAAGCGTAACTCCCTCACGGGGAAATACCTTTCCAACCGCGAAGCCGTCGCCGTGCCCTCCAATCGCCGCCCCGTGGACGACCGCATCCTCCGAACCGACCTTGACCGCTCGGTGGCAGACGACGTTTCCGCGGGGAGCCGGAAGCCCAACCAGAAGGTGAGTGACCAATGTCGAATGGCGAATGGCGAATGGCGAATGAACGACCGTCCTTTTCCATTCAGCATTCCACATTCGGCATTCAACATTCTCCATTGGCTTACCATCCACGGCGCCCGCGAGAACAACCTCCAGGAAATCGACGTCGCATTTCCCTTGGGAAGGTTTACCTGCGTTACCGGCGTCTCCGGCAGCGGCAAGAGTTCCCTGGTGCACGAGATTCTCTACAAGGCCCTCGCCAATCGCCTTCATCGGGCCGGGTTATCCCCAGGAGGATATGATCGAATCACCGGAATGGACCACGTCGACAAAGTCATCAACGTCGATCAAGCCCCCATCGGCCTCACCCCCACCAGCAACCCCGCCACCTACACCGGCATGTTCGACGCGATCCGCGAGGTCTTCGCCAAGCTCCCCCTCAGCAAGGTCCGCGGATACACCGCCAACCGCTTCAGCTTCAACCGCCCCGGCGGTCGCTGCGAAGTCTGCGAGGGAATGGGACAACGCTGTATCGAAATGCACTTCCTGCCCGACGTGTGGATCGATTGCGAAAGCTGCGGCGCAGCCCGCTATGTCCCCGAAACGCTTGAGGTCCAGTTCCGCGGAAGGAGCATTGCCGACGTGCTGACCATGCGCGTCCACGAGGCGCTGGCCCTGTTCGAAAACGTCCCCAAGGTTTGCCGCATCCTCCAGACGCTCGAAGACGTCGGCCTGGGCTACCTCGCCCTGGGCCAAGCCGCCCCGACCCTCTCCGGTGGAGAAGCCCAACGCGTTAAGCTCGCCGCCGAACTCGCCAAGCCCTCGACCGGCAAGACGCTCTACATCCTCGACGAACCCACCACCGGCCTGCACTTTGACGACCTCAGGAAGTTGCTCGACGTCTTGCATCGCTTGGTGGATCTCGGCAACACCGTCGTCTGCATCGAGCACAACCTCGACGTCATCAAGACCGCCGACTGGGTCATCGACCTCGGACCGGAAGCCGGCGACGAAGGCGGGCGGATCGTCGCCACCGGTCCGCCCGAAGCCATCGCCGGCGCGACCGAATCCCACACCGGAAAATCGCTCAAACCGGTTCTGGAAATCGGGCCTATCCGCGAACGCCCCGCCTACGATGCCGTCAAAGCCGCCAGGATAGTGCCTCACAAAAAGCCCATCGCAGGATCCGTACGGCGACCGTCAGGGAGTGGTCGCCGTTTCGATCCGAACCGCGACAGTATGGAGCGGCCGTCGTTTCTTCTTCCATCCGTACCGCGACCGTCAGGGAGCGGCCCCTTCTTGCTTCCCGACACAGCTGCGCCCGCACGTGCGGCAACCCGGGACGATCGAACAATTCCCAGTCACTACACTGGACGTGAGGTCTCGATCCGGACCACGGACATCGACGAAACCGTCAAGATGCCCTGGGAGGTCGACGGCCAAGCCTGGCACACCATCAATCGCCGCGACCACGACGACGCGCCGGTCGAATGGGATCCCAATCTCCTGATCTGGCTGGTCGAGGTCATCGAATCTTTGCACCACTTCGCCCCGACCGACTGGGCCGATCGCTCGCGCGTCGAAATCACCACCGGCAAGGGATCCCCCTGGTTCTGCCATTTTCTCACCGGGTTTAAGGATTTGCTCGAACTGCACCTCCGCGTTCCGCAGGGCAGTTTCCCCCAAACCGAGTTGCGTGCCGCCTTGAAAATCCCCACGCTCGACGCGCGCCAGGATCTGCCCATCTACGGCCAATGGGAACGCGTGCGAATCCGCCGACTCAAGGGAGTCGCCGGCGAATGGGATGACGTCAACATCTCCCTGCGGGATTGGAAGGACGTGAGCAAATCCGCTCTTCGAGCGTTCCTCAAAAAGGCCGCCGCGGCTCACGTTCGCCACGCCGTCCGCGTGTCGAACTCCCCCAAGCTCGCCGAACCCTGGAAGGCCGACGGCCAGGAGTGGCACCTCTCCCACAAGGGGATGTCCAAGAGCCAGCGCCCGCAGTGGCCGGCCGCCCTGCTCATGACCCTCATTGGGAGATTCAAATCGATCGAAAGGGAACTCGACGTCGATTGGAGAACCAAGACCGCCGTCTTGCTCCATGTCCCCGGCGAACGCGCCTATCGCGCCAAGATCATCACCAACATGGGCCGCGGTGTTCGCCTCGAGATGCGCACCCCCAAGAACGTCTTTACCCCCACACAGGTGGAACGACTCGGCGAAGACGTCGAGATCGTGCGGCGCTCGGAGGCCGATTGGATCGTCTTCTGGTTGAAATCACTCACCGACAACGACTCCGCCCAATTACGCGATGTCTGGGCGCGCGGCATGCAAACAGGGAAGGTCGAGGAGGTCGAATCCGCATGAGAACCCTCGTCCCCAACCGGTTCCTCTTCTCGTTTGAGATCCCTATCGCCCATCGCGCCTCCCTGCCGCGGATGACCGGACGACTCGCCGACTGGACGGACGTCGAACGGCTCCCCAACCTCGGCGAGATGGATGGCCGACCCGATTTCGCCGACGTCTGGGCCTGTTGGAACTCAACCGGCCTCGCCGTCGCCTGCCGAGTCGAGGGCAGGCGCCACCCCCTTATCTGCAATCCGAAGTCGCACTGGACCAGCGATAACCTGCGCCTGTGCATCGACACCCGCGATGCAAGAACCAATCGTCGGGTCACCCGCTTCTGCCATCAACTCTTTTTCCTCCCGACCGGAGCGGGGCGGAAGAAGGACCAGCCGGCCGCCGGCGCCGGAAAGTTCCAGCGTACCCGTGAGGAAGCCCCGACGATCGCCGTCGAAAAACTCCAGGTGGCAGCCGAGGTTCGCGGGACGGGTTACTCCCTGGAAGCCTTCGTCCCGGCTGAATGCCTCTTCGGCTTCGATCCCGAGCAGCACCCGCGCATCGGGTTCTATTACCTCATCGAGGACCGCGATTTTGGCCAACAATACCTCACCGTCGGCGACGACCTCGCCTGGAACGTCGATCCATCCACGTGGGCCACCGCCGTCCTCGCTCGATAGCTCTCGACGCTGCAAGGTCTCCAGGTCTTGCAATGGTGATCACTCGCGGAACACACGCACCAGCCCTGCCTAAACGGTCGCGGACCGTGCACCGTGGAAAGGCGCTTTCGCCGGACGGGCGGTCCATTCCCTTGCCGTCCGACACGGGTTATCCTCTCCGATCGTCTCGACCTGACGGGCCGAAAGGCAGATCGCCGCCCGCTCGATTGAAAGGAGTTCGTATGGCCGAACGAAAAACCGACACTCGCCCCATCGTGATCGACGAGACCCCGGGCAGGAAGGCCTACTGCCAGTGCGGCTGGTCGCAAAAACTTCCCTACTGCGACGGCAGCCACAGCGTCCGACAGACGGGCATCGGTCCGCACGTCTGCGACGTCGCCGAAGCGGGAAAGAAGGCCGTCTGCCAGTGCTTCCGAACGGGTAACGCCCCCTGGTGCGACGGCTCGCATTCCCGTTCTTAAGCCTTCTCCCCAAACTGCCGTGGAGGCCCTCCCGTTGATCACGCTGGTGACGCTCTGGTGGCTCGCCTTCTGGACCGCCGTCGGACTCGCCGTCGGCAGTTTCCTGAACGCCGTGATTTTTAGGCTCCCACGAGGCCGCTCCCTGCGCTCCCCCGTTTGGTCCGCCTGCCCCCACTGCCGCAGGCGCATCCAGTGGTTCGACAACGTTCCGATCCTCAGTTTCATCAATCTCCGCGGACGCTGTCGGCACTGCGGCGTCCCCATCGCGACCAGTTACCTTGTCGTCGAAGCCGCCATGGCCGTCATCGTGCTCATGCTGCTCGACGCTTTCATGATCGGCGCGGTTCGTGAGGGGCTGAGTCGAAGCCCCGTCGGCCTGACCGAACGCCTCGCCCTCGATTGGCCGATCCTCGTAGCCCACGTCGTCCTGATGGCTTGTCTCTTTGCGATGTCCGCGATCGACCTCGAACATTATTGGGTGGACATCCGCTTCACGAACTTCGTGGTCGTCTGTGGATTCATTCTCCACGTCATTTGGACGCCGCGCCACTCCGCAGCATGGCCTAGGCCGTCCGACGCCACGTCCGCCATGTCCCTTCTGGCGTGTTTGGGGCTAGGCCTTGCCGCCCTTCTCTGGATGATCCACCGAGAGCCGATTGATCCCGATGAGCCGGTCGTTTCGGAAGACCCTCCCCCTGAACCGTCCACCGAACCTGCGGGGCATCCACCTCGCCGCCCGCCCCCGTCCCTGGCTTCTCCCTCGCGGGCCGCGGGATGGGTTGCCGTTCTGCTCGTGGTTGCCCTCCTGGGCGCCCTAGGGTTGACCGAGGCCAACGACGTTCCGCTTCGGCACTCGGGTCGCGCCTTGATCCCCCTGATGTTCCTCTTTGGCATTGTCTTGCTGCAAAGCACAATTTCCCGCGAATCGGACGTGGCGATCATGGAGGCCATCCATCAGGAACGACATTCCGCCCGCGGCATGGTCCTCGCGGAGCTGGTCCTGCTTCTCCCGGCCGTTTCCCTTGGAATCCTGGGCCTGTGGCTGATGCTTCACGGCGGCCCGTTTTCCGACCGCGTCAGCAGCGCCATCCATACCGAAGTGAATGTCGGGTGGCTCACCATGATGCGCTCCTGGCAACCTCTGCATGGGCTGGCCACCGCCGCGACTGGTTACGCCATCGCCGGAGCCTTGGGCTGGGCGATCCGCATCGCCTTCACGCTGCTCTTCGGTAAGGAGGCCTTCGGGGTCGGCGACATCCACCTCATGGCCGCCGCCGGGTGCGTCGCCGGTTGGCCTGTGGTCGCCCTGGCGTTTGTCCTGACCTGCGTCATCTCCCTCGTAGGTTGGCTGGCGACCCTGCCCTTCAAGCGGACCCGCGCCCTGCCCCTTGGACCTTGGCTTTCCTTGTCCATCCTCGTGGTCGTCGTCTTCTACGACCCCATGGTCCGCTGGCCCCCGATCTCCCGCGCCGTGGAGGTCGCTCAATGGTACGGCGGTCGTATTTCACAGCCCGCCGGGCCGGAGAAACGCCCGTGAGCCTTGCGTTGAAACGCTTCCAGGTCTATCTTCGAACCGGCGTTGTCGTCCTCTTGGTGGGGGCGATCGGCATCGTCCTCTTGAAGAACCGCAACCACGAGGCTCGCTTTTGGTTCTTTGGACTTTCGGACGAGAACGCGCCGGTCAATGTGGTGTGGTTGTTGGTCTCCACCGCTGGAACCACGCTGCTGATCGCGCGGATCGTCTGGTTCATGCGCGGCTTGATGCGCGACATGCGTGAACTCCGCCACGCGGGCTTGGTATGTGAACAACAGCGCCGCGCCGCCGAATTGGACGAGCGCGAGCGACGACTCGACGAGAAACTCAAGGCCGCCGGATCGACCGGCGCGACCGAATCCACCGGGGAGGAATAGAAGTTGAAACCGCGCATCGGCGCAAGGAGGAGCGGCATGGTTGGGCGGAGAGCGTTCGCTGGATTCGCATGTGCATGGATCACAATGGCTTCGTGGGGGTGCGCCTCGCAGGACAAGGCCAAACTCGGCTCGCTGGAGGAACGCAATCGGCAGCTTACCAATCAGCTCAACAAGGCCAACTCAGATCTAGAGGCCGCAATGCGCGAGCGCGATGCCTTCAACGCCCGCCTCGCCAACGCCTTGCGCGACGCCGACGCCCTTCGCGCCCAGATGGTCGAAAAACCCGACGCCCAGCCGGCGCCGCCGGGCTGGACCGCCGTCCCCGGCGGCGGGATGATCGCCATTGAGGACGACCTTCTCTTTGCCCCCGGCAAAGCCGCCTTGCGCGATGAAGCCCGACGCACCCTGGACAAGATCGTCAGCACCCTCAACGGCGAGTACGGCTCCAAGGACATCATGGTCTTCGGCCACACCGACGACCGCCCCATCAAGAAGAGCGGCTGGGCCGACAACTGGCAGCTCAGCACCGAACGCTCGCTTGCCGTCGTTCGCTACCTCCGCGAGCACGGCGTCGAGCCCAATCGCCTCGTCGCCGCCGGCTGCGGCGAGAATCGCCCGCGGACGCCCAACACCACCGAACCGAATCGCACGGCCAACCGCCGCGTGGAGATATTCGCCATTGAACCGCAATCCAAGACCGGGCGTGGAAAGTAGCCGCTTGGAGATTTGCGCCGGGTACCACTGGCGGCTTGCCCGCCAGTGCCCTGATTGCCAAGTGCACCGGTGCCCCGTCCTCTGGCAACGCGTCGGGTAGGTGTTCGCACCTGCCTTGACCATTGGCTGGGCGCCCGATGCTCGCACAGCGAGGGTGGCGAGGGTGGGGACGGTCTCAAACGCCGATCGACAATCTCCTCTCCCCCGTCCTCGGGGGAGAGGGCCAGGGTGAGGGGGTCGTTTGTTCCACTGCTCTTGAGCCATGGTCGATGTCGCATGGAACGGATGGCGCGGCGCGGATTTTGAGTTGAGCCTAATGTCTACGCCTCCTCGCATTCTCCTCGCCAAGATCGGCCTCGACGGCCACGATCGCGGCGTCAAGGTGCTCGCCCGCTCGTTCCGCGACGCGGGCATCGAGGTCATCTACACCGGTCTCTGGCAGACCTGCGAAACCACCATGGTCGCCGCTCTGCAAGAGGACGTCGACGTCGTCGGCGTAAGTTTGCTCTCCGCCGCGCACCTCACCGTTATGCCCGAACTCCTGCGCATCCGCGCCGAACTCGGTATCCACTACATTCCTGTCGTGCTTGGCGGCATCGTGCCCGAAACCGACCATCCCAGGATCCGCGAAATGGGCGTCGCCGCCGTCTTCAACCCCGGCTCGCCTATGGACCGCATCGTGGCCACGATCCGCGAACTGGCGGCCAATCACCGGTCGCTCGACCTGCATGAACTCCAGGCCGGTTACGCCCGCCGCGACGCCCGCAGCCTCGGCAAACTCATCACCGCCGTTCAACGCGAACTGGACCTCGGCGGATGGCGCCCGCCACCGGGAACCGCGCGCATCATCGGCGTCACCGGATCGCCCGGCGTCGGCAAAAGCTCCTTCATCGCCAAGCTTGCCAAACGTCTTCGAGCCGCCGGCAAGCGCGTGGCCGTCGCCGCCATCGACCCCAGCAGTCCCATCACCGGCGGCGCCCTGCTCGGCGATCGCCTCCGCATGATGAGCGGAAACGGCGACGCCGGCTTCTTTGTGCGTAGCCTCTCCTCCGGCGAGGCCCAGGGCGGACTTGCGCCCCGTTGCCGTGAAGTGGTCGAAGTGTTGGCCGGGTTCGGCTTCGACTATGTGATCGTCGAGACCGTCGGCGCCGGCCAGGGCGACGTCGCCGTCCGACATCTGACGAAGAACATTGTCCTCCTGCTCATGCCCGACAGCGGCGACGCCGTGCAGTTCTCGAAAGCCGGCATCATGGAGATCGCCTCTGCCTTCGTCCTCAACAAGTGCGACCTCGCCGGCGCCGACGCGACCCACGCCCAGTTGATCGGCGCCGTTGGCGACGCCCGCCCGATCTTCAGGGTCAGCACCGTCCGCGACGAGGGCATCGACGTGGTTGCCGACTGGGTCACCCAAACCCCCTGATCCCGCTTGGGTTCGCCTGCTTCGTCGATGCGATCCATGGCGGTCCATTGTCGGGTGGCATAGTGCCCCATCCTCGCGCAGCGATCGTTGGGGCCGCCTTCCATCGACAACCTGGCATGGTGTCCATCCCGCCTGGGCCGCTTGGAGCGGGGCGTGGCCATTCCGCCGCCCATCAAGCATCACTGTCAGATGGCTTCGTTTCGTAAAAATCTATTTCGCAATTGCCGCCATGTATCACTCGTTCAAGGCGAGGGCGGCAAGCATCCATACCGAACATTATCCTAACACCTGGAGGGACGGAGTCAAGGGGCTTTTTTGGGGGGGATTTTTCGCGGTCCGTGACACTTCCGGCGGGATCTTTTGTGGCCCCGTAAGGGGCCGAGGAATG
>JBBTCJ010000019.1:0-2852 GCA_038043285.1 Planctomycetota bacterium
GGATGTTGATATGACCCCATGCGGGGCGGGCGGACCACCGCCCGCCCCCTTGGGCCGATCTTCGAATGGTGCACGTTGTGTTGATAGCCTGCCTATAGCCGGTCGGGAACCTCGCTACCGGCTACGGGCTTTACGAATGACGACCGGCGTCCACCCCGCTGGTCGTCGTTTTTTCTTTGACGCGGCGGTGCGGGGGAATCCCAGGGCTGGTCGATTGGTGAGAGTTAGCCGGGGCCGTTCGGCGTCTCGTCGTGCCCGTTTTCGTGGTGCTCTTCCCCGCGAAGTTTGTCCGCGGGAAGCATCCAGAGATGCACGAGGTAAACGAAGATGATCGTGCTGATGGTTGTCCCGCCATAGTCGGCGGCGGTGATCTGGTACTCGGTGGACTTCAGGATGATCGTCCACGTGCCGACCACCAGGGCGACCACGATGACCAGGGTCGACCAGAAAATCCTTGCGTCAAACGGCAGCTTGCCCATAGTGGTTCCGACCCGTTACGGCGCCCAACCCTCCCGGTCGGGCAACCACGCCCCGTGTACGGAAGGCCAACCGTCCAGGAATTAGTAGGGGGTCGGTTCTCCGGCGTCAACCCTCACCGCCCGGCACGCGGTTTGCACACCGCCTAAAGGGCGAGGTCTTGCCCGGCCCGATAAGCTGTGCCCGGAGGCTGCCTTGTCGATGGACCGGGCACGGATAGCCTCCTACAATCCATCGCCGGGGAGCCGGATCGGAAAGCGTGCGATGGGGCAGGGCATTCCCCACCGAGCCGACGCCGCGGGGGAGAAACACCGTGAACCGAACGATTCAAACATTGGCCCAGCACGAGTTGGTCATCCTGCGTCGGCTGCGTAACGGACCGCTGACGGAATTTGAGTTGACGCGAGAGGTCGCCGAACATTCAGGCAACACGCCGGAACAAGCCGCCGACCGTATGGCGGAGTGGTTGGAAGGGTTGAAGCACGAAGGGCTGATTTGGGCCGGGGCGCTCGAGAACTCGTCTGGACAGAAGCTTTTTGCGGCTGCGTTGACCAACAAGGGTCGGCAATTGATCGCTTGACGGACCCGCCGAAGTCTGACCTTCTCCGACATTTCCTGACATGTTCCATTCGACGGTGACGAAAGTGCCGATTCATGGCACTTCCGTCGTCATTTTTCATCCCTGCTCCGGCGGACGCCGTCCGCCGAGGGAACTCGCGGACGCCGCGGGGGCGTCTGGGATCAGCGGCCTGCGGCGTTTCAGGATTCGTTGTCCTCGCACCCGATCCGACAGGAAGCGACACTTGGGCCTTGGTGCGGACCGGTTCGCGGGTTAGCATCATACTGGTGGGACACCCGGGTGTGCGTCACGCCCGGACGTCGTTCCTGCAGCGAGACCCCGTCGGATCGCACGTCATGGGCGTCGTCGAAATTGATCGCGTCACGAAGTCCTTTGGTCAACATACCGCGGTTGACGAGCTGAGTCTGACCGTTCCGCGAGGGGCGATTTACGGATTCATCGGTCCTAATGGATCGGGCAAGACCACGACCCTGCGCATGATCATGCGCATCTATCACCCCGACGCGGGGACAGGCACGATCCGCGTGTTGGGACATGCGGATTTCGCCGCGGCCAACGACCACATCGGGTACCTGCCTGAGGAGCGAGGTCTGTACAAGAAGATGAAGGTTCGCGACATCCTGCGGTTCTATGCGGAACTGAAAGGCTGCCGCGATTTCAACGAACGGGTGCGAACCTGGCTGGCGAGGTTCGACCTGTCGTCGTGGGCGGACAAGCGAGTGGAGGCTCTCTCCAAGGGCATGGCTCAGAAGGTGCAATTCATTTCCGCGATCATTGCCGAGCCGGAGTTGGTGATCCTCGACGAACCGTTCACCGGTCTTGACCCGGTCAACGCGGACGTGCTCCGCGAGGCGGTGCTGGACCTGCGACGCCGCGGGGCTACGGTCATTTTCTCCACGCACGATATGGGCATGGCGGAGAAGATGTGCGACTTCATCTTCATGATCTACAAGGGGCGGAAGGTGTTGGACGGCACGCTGGAATCTATCCAGGACCGCTACGCCCAGGACACCATCCGCGTGCAAGTTGCAGGCAATGGGTTTGTTCCGCAGAAACTACCCGGCGTCGAGAGGGTCACGGACTTCGGCCGGCTGCAGGAGTTGCGGATGCATCCGGGGGCCGACAGCCAGGAGGTGCTCGAAGCGATCATGCGGCAGGGGCGCGTACAGCATTTCGAACTTGCCAAGCCGTCGCTGCACGACATTTTTGTGCGTATCGCGCGGCCGCAAAGCGAAGCCGAAGCGACTTCGTCGTCCGGCGAAGTTTCTACGGAGGTGGTCCATGCGTAAAGCCTTGGTAGTTGCGGTTCGTGAATACCAGGCGGCGGTGAAGACCAAAGCCTTCATCATCAGTTTGCTCGCGCTTCCGTTGATTTGGGGCGGGTCAATAGCCGTGCAGTTGTTTATGCGCGACAAGGTGGACACGAAGGACAAGCACATTGCGATCCTCGACTACACCGGAAAGCTGGCTGACGCGATCGAGCAGGAGGCGGCCAAACGGAGCGAACTGGAGATCTTCCGCGGCGAGGGACCGTCGCGCAGGCAAGCGGCTCCGCGATATGTCATGGAGCGCGTTGCGCCGGTGGGGGACGACCCGGATCAAATGACCTACGAGCTGTCGCAACGGGTTCGCAGGGAAGAGCTCATGGCCTTCGTGGTCATCGGTCCGGCGGTGCTCAACGCAGAGGACGAGGGTGAGCAGGCTGGGGTTTCCTACTACTCCAACAGCCCGACCTACGACGACGTCTACGACTGGTTCCGCGGTCCGTTGAACGCCCGCGTTCATCAGCTGCGCT
>JBBTCJ010000020.1:0-31229 GCA_038043285.1 Planctomycetota bacterium
CTGGTACCAGTCGCCAACCGAGAATCGTCAATCGACAATCTCTACGGTCCTTTCCCATGACACTGTTTGAACTTCTTCCCACTGCCGCAGGGACACGGGTCGTTGCGACCGACGCGGGGCTTGTCGCGGCGGATGGTTTCGACCTTGGCTTCCACGCCCTGGGCGCGCATGGCGTCCGCCTGGTCGGATGACGCGCCGGCGAACCCGGCGCCGGTGGATTCCGCGTGCTGAAAAACCATTGCGGGCGCGCCGCCGGCTCGATGACCGTCTCCCTCCGGCGCACCGACGTTGCGCACCTTGAACACCACGTCGACGACCCGGTTGGATATTCTCGCCCACATCTGGGTGAATAACTGACGACCCTCGATCGCGTATTGGCTCTGCGGATGGCTCTGATCGCCGCCCAGCGGACGTTGCATGATGGCCGTCTTGAGGTGGTCCATCTCCAGCAAATGGTCCTTCCACGCCTGATCGTAAATTCGCAGCAGCACGAACTGTTCCAGGCGGGTCAACTCCCAGCGAAGCATCTCTCGTCCCTGGGCGAGGATGGCGGCCCGCAGTTCGCCGTTGAAGGACTTCTCGAATCGCGGCTGGTTCCAAGCTCGGCCGAATCGCTCCTTCGCCCAGGCGACTGCGGATTCGGGAACTTTCCCGGCAATGTGCTCGTCCACTTCGCGTTCGAGGCGGCCGTCAAGGAACTCCTCGTTAAGGGAGACGAGTTCGCGGCGAACGTCTTCGACAGTCCGGCCCTGGACGTCCTCGACCTTCCAGCCGGCTCGGAACTTCCCGTTGGCCCAGCCGACGACCAGGGCGGCGGCCGCGGCGTTGTCAGCCGTTTCGTCGGTGAACGCCCGCTCCAGGCACCATTCGACCGGATATGATATCTCCCTTTGTCGGTAGGCCTGGCGCACGCGAGTTCCCAGGAGGTCGCCGATGTCGCCGGGCGATTTGTCGATCAGCTCCTCAGCGCGAGCGTCGATGCTGAATTTGGCCCTGGCCCATTCAGCCAGGGATTGTTGCGGGTATTGGGGGTCGAGGTAGATGGCCACGCCGCTCAGGTCAAAACTGTTGAAGTGCTCGCGAGCCGACTCCAGAAGCATCTCCTGGATTTCGTCGGGTTGCATCTTGCGCAGCTGGTTCTGGGAGACGGACACCTTGAAAGCCCGCCGCGCCCATTGCAGCAAACCGCCGAGATCCCACTCCTCAGGCGGCGCGTCGGCGTCGATGTACTCGCCGATGGAGGTGCGGATCATCTCCTCCGCCTCATCCACGGCCTTACGGCGAATGCTTTGTTGTGCTGAATCAAAGTCGCCGAGATCCACGCTGTCCTCGTCGATGGTCACGTCGAGGTTGGCTTTGCACCACTCGACGACGCAGGCCTCCCGGTAGTTCCCACCGAGATGCTGTTTCAGCGTCGAACGGATGGCGTTGTCAATGGTGGCGAAGATCAAGCCTGGGAGATCGCGTTCTTCGAGAATGCGCTGCCGGGCGCCGTAGAACTCCTTTCGCTGGAAGTCCATCGGTTCGTCCCACTCCAGCAGGTGTTTTCGCGTGGAGAAGTTCCGCTCCTCGACCTTTCGCTGGGCGCGTTCGATGCCCTTGTTGAGGCGCTTGTCCTCCAGGCTGGTGCCGTCGGTGAATCCCAGGCGCTCCATCATCTTCAACATCCAGTCGGACATGAAGAGCTTGAGCAGGTCGTCGGCCAGCGAAAGGAAAAACCGCGACGACCCGGGATCGCCCTGGCGTCCGGACCGACCGCGCAACTGGTTGTCGATGCGCCGGGCCTCGTGCCGCTCGGTTCCGATGATGTGCAGCCCGCACGGCACACTGATGGGGCACACCTTGCGGCCCATGTCCGGGAACCGAGGATCGAGTTTCGGCTTATAGCAATGGGCGCAGTTCGTAGCCGGGTCGTACTCCTCGCAGTGGATGCAACACTTGGTGACGCCGGGCGGATACATCACGCTCAGCGAGATGCCCTCCGGGAGCCTCTCCGGAACTTTGCACTTGGGATAAACCACACCCGGTCCGAGTTTGATGTCTGTGCCGCGACCGGCCATGTTTGTGGCGATGGTTACGTGCCCGCGGAGAGTCTTGTCGGCACCGCCGGTCGGGGCCGAGCAGAATCCCGCCTTGGCCACGATCTCGGCTTCGCGGGCGTGGTTCTTGGCATTGAGGACTTCGTGTTCGATCCCGTATCGCCGGTCCAGCAGGCGGGAGAGCTTCTCGGAGTTCTCGACGCTGGTGGTTCCCACGAGCACGGGCTTGCCGCGGGCCACGTCACCCATCACCTCGTCATAGGTTTCGAGCATGAAGGCAATGACGTGTTTGTCGCCCAGCTCCGCCCCGTTGAATCGTCGCAGGGCTTCGTCCACCTTGGAGAGATTCTGTCCGCGTTTTTCCAGGATCGGTCGATAGGCCCGCAGAACGTCAGCCATCAGGAAGGGGTCCGCCGGTCGGCCGCGGCGGTGAACTTCGAAGATTTCGTCAACGATTGCGCCGTACTTCTGCTCCTCGTCGCGGTACATCTTGTCGTTGTGATCGACCCGGTTGATCGGACGATTGGTCGGGATTTCAACGACGTCCAGTTTGTAGATTTTGTCGAACTCAGTGGCCTCCGTCAGCGCGGTCCCGGTCATTCCCGCCTTGAGACGATAGAGCTTGATGAAGTTCTGGATGGTGATCGTCGCGAGGGTCTGGGTCTCTTCCTTGACTCGGACGGCCTCCTTGGCTTCCACGGCCTGATGCAACCCGTCGGACCACTGCCGACCATGCATCAACCGCCCGGTGAAGGGATCGACGATGATGATCTGCCCGTTCTGGACCACATAGTCCTTGTCTCGCTGGTACACCTTGTGGGCCTTAAGCGAGCTTTCAATCAGGTGAGGCCACTCCATGTTGTCGCCGCTGTACAGGCTTCCGATGTCGAGGAGTTCCTGAGCGATGGTCACCCCCTCGTGGGTGATGCCAACCTGCTTGCGTTCGAGTTGAACGATGAAATATCGGCGGTACTGCTCCGAGGCCGGCATCTTCAACACGTCGTTCTCGTAGAACTGGATGGCCTCCACCTGGTCGTCGCTGAGGAAGTCCGGTCCGAGCGTGGCCAGAGGTGAAGCTCCCGCGTCCTGGTCGGTCGGGGCGGCGGACTTTCCGTCGCCGCTGCGGATTTTGCGTTCCTTGTAGCCGAGGATGGCCATCGCGTCCGCCAGCTTGGGAATGTTGTGGTCGTCGCCGTCAAACTTCGCCGTCGTCGCCAGAACCTTTCGGTCCCAGACAGCCTGTCGGCGGACGAGTTCCTCCGCCACCTTGTTGGCCCGCGGATAGCGCGTCACGTCGTCATGGGCGGAGCCGGAGATGATCAGCGGCGTGCGGGCCTCGTCGATGAGGATCGAGTCCACTTCGTCGACGATGACAAAATCCAGCGGTCCCTGCACCTGGTCCTCGAGGCGGGTTTTCATGTTGTCGCGCAGGTAGTCGAACCCGAACTCGCTGTTGGTTCCGTAGGTCACGTCGCAGGCGTAAGCCCGTTGGCGGACGCCGTCTCGACCACCGGGGTCGAGCTGGGCCTGGATGTACCCGACGCTCACGCCCACGAGTTCAAAGATCGGCTGGGCGAACTCCGCGTCACGTTTCACGAGATAGTCGTTGACCGTAACGACGTGGACTTTCTTACCGGACAGCGCCGTCAGAAACGCCGCCAGGTGGCACACGATGGTCTTGCCCTCGCCGGTGCGCATCTCGGCGATCTGGCCTTCAAACAGCACCCGTCCGCCGATGAGCTGGCAGTCGAAATGGCGATGGTTTCTGGCGCGGCGCGAAGCCTCTCGAAGGATCGCAAATGCCTCGAAGGTCAGCCCGTCCCGGTCCATCGCCTCGACCACCCGCGCGTTCCGCCTGCGAAACTCCTGCTTGTGGTGCTCATCAAGTCTCTGCTCCGGCGCGTCCGCCGCCCACCATTGGTCGACTTCCCGGTGCCGCTCGCGAACGCGAGCGCCGAGCTGGTTGGTTCGCTCCTGGAGGTCGGCGGAAAGCTCCATGCGAATTCGCCGCCACGCCGCCTCGCGCTCCTCCTCCGGCAAGGCGTCGATTCGTTCCTCCGCGATGCGTCGGGCGAACCGCTGGTCAAAATCTCCGCGCAACGATTCTTCCAAGGGGTTGATCAGCGGAACATGTCGGCGATAGGCCTTCAACAGCCGCTCATTTCGCGTGCCGAAGACCCGGCGCGGAAGGTTGCCGATTCCCTTCATCCACGCCGATGCGATGTCCGTCACTGTCATGTTTGTCATGCCCCAAAAAGGCTGGACCTCTTGTCGTAAGCCGAAGCTGGCTGGGAAGGATGGCTTCCCCGGGTCGGATCGTGTCCGCGCCCCATCCTAGAGGCTGGACGCCGTGCTTCCATCAACGGGCGTCTGAATCGTTACGGGCCGTAAAGCCCGCCGATCCGCGCCGCCACGACCACCTGCAGGATGCGGACACCGACGACGCTGGCGATCAATGAAAGCGGATGCAGGCTGAAACGCGCCACGCACGCGGAAGGCATGGTAACGGTCAACGATGCGTTAACGTTCGCGGACAGGGAATCACCGAGGACCGGGTCGGTGCACACAGATACGGTCGGGCAGGCCTTGCCCCGCACACGGGCGGTCGCGTGAAGATGGAGGATCACCGCCAGGCACGCCGCGGCCGTCAGCACGCTCGTCGCCTTGACGAACAAGGTCGTCGCGGAGTCCCCCGGAGTTGTCGGATGCTCGGCCGCCATCGGCGGCGATTATACGCGCCATCGGCGCGGTGAAAAGAAAACCCTCGCCCCGCGGCATGTCCCGCGAGGCGAGGGTCGCAAAACCATTCTCCCCACCAACGTACGTCGGCCTACGGCCGGGTACGACGATGGATTGAAAGCGCCGTCAGACCCAGCAGCATCAGCAGCATCGGCAGGAGCATCCCCACGCCGCATACGCGAATCGGTGTCGGCCGTTGGCTGGAACTATCGCCCGGATCCTCCAGACCGCCGGTGTCCGGCGGTGGGCGACCCTCGGGCGGCTCGACGCTGGTCTCGGCAATGCTCACTGCCACCGGTCCGTCGGTTCCGACGGCTCCCGCGTCATCGCGAACCTCCAGCAGAACCGTGTAGTTGCCGACCTGGCGGAACACCTGCGTGACCACCGGACCATTGCGCGTGTCCAGCACCGTGCCGTTCTGACTGATCGTCCAGGTAAACCCGACGTTGTCGCCGTCCGGGTCGTAGGACAACCGCCCGTCGAAGGTGATCGGCGAGCCGACCACGCCGTTTCGCGGACCGCCGGCGATGATGGCGATCGGGTCACGGTTATCGCTTGGCGAGAGAACGCGGACAGCCTGGGTCACCTCCGTGGTCATCCCATGCTCGTCGCGGACCGCCAGGCGAACCAGGAAAGTCCCACTTGCGGCAAACTCGTGCGTCGCCGTCACCGCCACGGAGAATGAGGTTTCATCGCCGTCCCCGAACGTCCATTTGTATTCGAGCGCGTCGTTGTCGGCGTCCGCCGAACGGCTGGCGTCGAAATCGACCGTTTCGCCAACCAGCGGTTGCGAAGGAGTAAAGCCGAACGTCGCCGTCGGCGGTCGATTGCCCTGCCCCCCGCCGCCGGTACCGCCGCCGGTGATGATCGCCGTCTTCTGCGCCCGCGCCGTATTGGCCGGCGTTTCGGCATCCGCGACGGTCAGGGTGATCCGATAGGATCCCGGCTTCGTATAGGTGTGCTTGGCTATCACTCCGGCGCCGAACGCCGTGGTATCGCCCCAATCCCAGGTGTACGAGGTGATGCGTCCGCCGGCGGGCGTATCAAACGACAGGCTGGCGTCGACCGTGAACTCCTGGTTCAACTTCGGCTCGGTCGGGGTGATGGAGAAGATCGCCCGCGGATCGGAGGCGCCGGTGGCCGCCTGGTTTACGGTGATGGTCAGGCCGGACCAACGCCCTTCTCCGCCGCGTCCGTCCTTGACGATCGCCGACGGCGTGTAGGCCCCCTGTGTGCGATAGGTGTGCCGCACGGATCCGTCGGTCGCGCCCGATTCGCCGGTCAGCGGCAGATTGAGCGTTTGCTCGCCGTCGCCCCAGATCCAATCGACTTTCAAGGTGTCGCCGTCGGCGTCCGTCGAACCGCTCGCGTTGAAGGTCACTTGTAACGGCGGAGTGCCCTGCACGGGGTCGGCCGTTACGCTGGCGATGGGGTTGGTGTTGCCGACGACGATCGTAATCGTCGCCGAACTGCTCTTCCCCCCGGAGTCGGTCACCGTCAACGTCGCGTTGAAGTTACACGGCGCCTGGCGGGTGCACTCCGTTCCATCGGCGCGACGGGAGTAAAAGTGCTCGGTCGAGATAAAAGCGCCGGCCACGCCCGCGTCGTTGGCCGTCGAGCCGTCGCCGAAATCCCACCGATAGACGAGCTGGTCAGCCGGCGTCTCGACATCGCTGGACTGCGATCCGTTGAAGCGAACCGTTAGAGGAGCCTGTCCGCTGATGGGACTGGCCGCGATCGCCGCCCGGGGCGAGTTGTTGGTCACGTCGATGTCCACCGAAGCCTCGCCGAACCGCCCGTTGCGGGTGTTCGTCGCCCGCAGCGTGGTGGTGAATCGCCCCGCCCGGATGAAGGTGTGTGACGCCGTACCGCCCGTCGCCGTCGGCGAGCCGTCACCAAAGTTCCAAATAAACTGGAGTGGCTCTCCGTTGGGATCGACTGAACTCCGGCCGTCGAAGCTGACCGTTAGCGGCGGATCCCCGGACAGCGGACCCGCCACGATGCGCGCCGTCGGTTCCAGTTTCACTTGACCGCCGACAATCGTCACGCCGACGCTGGGGGCCGTGATCCCTGTGGTCGTGAAGGTGAACGTGTCCCCTTTCGAAAACGGTATCGTTCCCGCCTTGATGGTGAACTTCACGCCACCACCAACACTGGTGTACTGGAAGCTCGAGCAGTCGGCCGTCGTCCGCGGGCAGGTTTTGGCGTGCGGGTAAGGATCTTGATTGGCATCCGTCGGGCTGGGCGCCGGTTGGGAGATCGTACCCGTGATCTTCCATTCGCTCCCGTCCAGCTTGGCGCACTCGGCACGGAACGTCTCCAACCGAGCCTTGTGCCCGGGGATGTCGACCAAGTCCACCGTAAGCGCTCCGTCTCCCCCGTTCGTTCGGCCGGCGCGAGGAGCGGTGAAGGCCTGCTCCACGCCGTCGGCCCCCTGTCCGGGGACTAGCTCGGCAAACACATGGTATCTGCCGTCCGCTAACCCGAAGATGTTCCAGTCCAGGCTGAGATGGTTGATCCCCGCAGTGGACTTGCGAAGCTCACCGATCTTATTGGCGCCGTAGGCGGATACGTCGGCCGGATCGTCGGTGTAATGGAGCCGGATCGTCGTGCCGCCGAACACGTCGGAGGCGTCGAAGTTGATTTTGTAGCGGATGTTACCAGGGCCAACCCGCACCGATTCGCCGCCCGGGGGATTGATGAACTTCAAGCTCGGCAAGGCCGTCGGAACCCAGTTCAGTTTGAGTTGCACCGACCCGCTGCCGTCCGGAACCACGTCCAGAATATCCAAACCCGTCCAACTGTTCAGCGTGTACCACGTGGCCTGTGGGACGGTCTGGTAATTAAACCTCCGTCGATTTCCCTGGCCTGGCCAAGGATCGCCTGCGTCGCCGCGGTTGGTGCAGTCATCCAACTGGCTCTGACCGTCGGCCTGGACGATGTGATAAAAAAACCGCGTGCCGTTGGCCTGCCCGCTGGGCAGCGCATCCGGGTTGGAACCAACGTCGGTATGCATAACCAACATGCCCTCACCGGGCATCCGCTCGTCGAAGCCAGTTCCCACGGACCAGAAATAGTACCGTTCGCCCTCGCGATTCTCGTTCTCGAGGAAGAAATAGCTATCGTCACGAACGAATTCGGAGCGCGGCAGGGTGATCGTCGTATCCACTCCCGGAGTCAGGACTGTCGCAAGGTCGACCGGCCTGATCCACTGCGTGCACGTGCTTTCCTTGAGAATCGGCGCGGAGTGCACCAACCCTCCGCCCGACATGATATCCCAGCTGCCGACCGGACAATTGATGAGCGGGCGGGGCAACGGCGCATAAACGTCATAGTCATAAAGGTCCGGGAACCTTTGCCACGTGTGCAGCCACTCGTGGGCTGAAAAAGCCGTCTGAAAGTCTGAGAATGGAACCGTACCGTCGCCTTCCGCTGAAACCCCAAGACCGGTCACCAAATTGTGAAAGAAAATGTTCCAACTCAGCTTCGGCGACGCCTTTGGGAAAGTCGCAGCGGTATAAAGAGGATCACCTAACCCGTCTTCGTTGTGAATGGGAATGAAGTTAGGCGCTCGATTGAAAAATCCCTCCTTATGTGAACCATCGGGGAGCAAGATGATTCCGGAAAGAATGCCGAATGCTTGTACGTTCCTGACGGAGGGATCCGGGGTAACCGGATCGATGGGGTCGAATTGCGACGGCTTTTCCGCGGACACGCCGCCGCGGCCGCAGGTATAGGCGTTCATCGACACCGCGTCGACATAATCATCGAAGTCAACGAGGTCGTCGATGACCGCAATGCAATCCTCCACGATGCGGTCTCGATGCCACGGATACACGCTGTCGATCCCGTTGTTCGGCGTGCCGCGGACGGGGTCGGACATATAGTTGTCCGATCCTGCATGGCGGACCTCACCCTGGTCGACCAATCCATCCAGGTTATAATCGCGGAAACCGAAATAGGTCGGGTATCCGGCATAGGGATTGCTCCGCGGCGCCTGACCTTCGTTTTCCCAAGCAAAGCCATTGTTGAAAGGCGGCGCCGTCCGCCAGGTCAGAAGCTCCATGGAAAGTACGTTGCCGGCGTCTCGGCCGTTGTTTCCGTGGACGGAAACCGCGTAGGGACCGCCCGGTGCAATGAAGCTGTCCACCGGACTCCCTGAGGAGTACCCCGGGCCTCGATCCTCACCCCAGATGTCGTTCGAAAATGGCGACGTCACTTCGCCAAGCCGTTCATCGCCGGACCGGTGATACTTCGACGACGCCAGGTCGTCGTGTTCCACGTACCCGTCGAAGAAGATCGCCGGCTCACTTGCGCCGTCGCGCTCCTCGGGGAGAATGGCGGCGTTGCAATTCTCCTCGAACCCGACCGGCCCGACCGGGCCGGTTTCGAACCGGACCGCCCCTGGAGGGGCGCTTCCGCAACTAAACCAGCCCGTTCCGTCGCCGTTCGTGCCGCCAGAATTGGCGTGAAAGTAGCGGCGGTTCAACTCCGGCGTGTATCCCTCCACCACCGGATCGGGGAAGGAAATCATCCGCGGCACCGTGGTCCGCCAAGTCGGCGGAGTACATGTCGTCGCGCGCTCGGGGTTGCCCGCGTTGGCCGGGCAATCCTGGTCAAAGTTAGGATTCTGGCAGTCGCTCGCGTTATAGCTCTGGCCCGTCGGACACACGCCGTCCACCAAGGGAACCCGGCAGATGCCGGCGTTGTAGCGATCGCTCCACGCCGCTTCGTACCAAGGCTTGTCCACATATCCTTCGGGAAGGTCTCCCGGCTCGGGCGTAAGTTTTACGAGAAGGCCTTCGCCGTGATCCACGGAGGGAGCCTGCATTTGGGTCGTGCGAACCGCGGCGTTCCGAGGCGCGTTGTTCGCTGTTTGGTCAAGCCAGGAGTCGGGCGGGTTGTACTCGACGTGGATGCCCACGACGCAGGCCTTCTCCATGTTTTCTCCGTTCGGAAGCGCCACTGTCTTGCACTCGCTTCCGTCCCTGCACCGGCAGGCATCCCGCGGACCGAGCTTCTCGTTGGGATCGTGCTGCTGATACAGAGGCCGTCCGTGGGTCTCTTCGATCAACTGCAAAGTGCCTGATTTTCCGCATGCATCGCCGGACACAACAGTGCACCCGGTATCGTCGAGGCACAGGGCGCCGGACTTCACGCACCGCCGCCCCTGTCCGGGGTAGTTGTCCTTGATGTAACGCGCCGCCGCGTACAGATCCTTCCGCTGCTGCGTACCGCACGCCCCCTCGCCCGCTAGTCCAGTGGTGTCGTACGCCCTGATCCAGTGAGACCGATCCTCGGTGTAATTCGCGGGGTGAGCGTATGGATCATGCAGAACGGGATCCCAACGGCGAAGGAAGTTCTCAAAGGGTTCGACCGCATTACAGGTGTCGTCGTCGTCGAATTCGACATACTCGCAACGGACGGTCGTCTCGCGAGCGGGGCCCAGCTCGAGGCAAAGGGGATGGTTCCCTCCGCAAGGATCATCGGGGCTTCCAAGGGTGGCCACACATTCCTCGTTGTGGTTTTGATACTGGCACTCGTCGGGAATCTGATCCCCATCGCCGGGCACGCACTCTTCACCGTCCGCTTCAAATGGAAGCCTATCCTTACTTCCACCGCAGATATTGAAACCGCTGGCGACGCATTCCTGCGACGTGCAGGAGATGTCACATGCGTCCGGAACCAGATTCCCGTTGCAGTCGATGATATCGCCATTCCGCCCGGCCCACCGCGTCGGGGGACATGACTTGTCCTCCGCGTTGTTGGGATCGAAACGCTTGCAGCTGGCCTTCCCCGGGCCGTCCGGACAACAGTCTGGATTCTTGTCGTTGTCCGCGTCAGAAAGATAAAGACAGTCCGCTCCGTTCGCTGCCTCGCCGTCTTCGTCCAAGTCCACCCACGGACCGACCAGGTCGGGTTTTCCATCGCCGTCCCAGTCCATGACGTTGTTGACTTCGTCCAGCCCGTCCCATCTTCCGTCGCCGTCCATATCCACGAAGCGTTCGCCCGGCTTGTAGACCGGGAAAGCCAGCGTGAAAAAGCCGAACGGCGGGATGAACCAGGTAACCGGGCGAGTGTAATGCCCGCCGCCCGGTCCGGGGACGTAGGGTCCGTTGTCGTCCCCACCAGGATCGCCGTCCAAGTCGATGGCAACCGCGGCCCGGAAGTTGTCGAAGCGCTCGCTTTCACCGTACTCGTAGAACCCGGTGAAATTGAGATCGAAGAAGTTTGCAGGCGAGTTTCGAAACGCCGGATTGTCGATGGCGTCGTCCACCGGCGGTGCGCTCTGTTCATTGACCAGGGGAGGCATAATGGCCCACGGGAGGTTGATCCAGTCAGTCGTGTCGCCGCTGATCCGCACGTCGCCGTAGCTGATCTCCTCCCAGTACTCCGCGAAAGATCCGATGTCCGGGCGAATCCGATCGAAGTACTGGTCGTGAATCAACTGTCGATTGATCAGTCCGCCGACGGGTTTGCCGAGTTCTTCCTCGTCCTCGCGCGGGCCGGGGAACTGCTTGGGGGCGTTGGCGAGGATGACCAGGAATTGCCGTTCCGCCGCCTCCGCCGCCGGAAGGCAAACCACGGCGCCCAACACCACGGCCGAAACGATCCAAGTCCGCCGCGTGCGGCTGAACTCTTGTGTACATGTTGTCATCTGCGTGACACTCCGATTCGAGAACCAGCTGCCGGTTGACTTCCTGTTGACTTCCTCATGGACAGTCGAAAACGCCCTTCTTGTTCAGGCGACGATCTCGGATTCGTCGCCTCACGGCGGGCTTCAGCCGCAGGTGTCGAGCGGGCGACCGAGCAGGAAGCCGCGGGGGGTTGCGCACCACCGGGCGAGGGGAAGCGCCTCGCGATGTCGCTCGCCTCGCGCGCGCCCGCCGATCACTTACTGGACCACGAATCACGTTCGCGGACGTCTGCGCGCACAGGCTTCATCCCGCCTGCTATCGTACTACGTCCCGTAAGTGTCTGTCAACCGAATTCGGACCTGATGGAGTAGCGCAATACAACAAGAAACAGGTTATCGGAAGAGCCGATAACCTGTTTCGTTGGATCGAACCGTCGGAGAAACCAAACCCGGAGCGGGAACGCTCACTTACCGGACTTGAACATGTTGCCTAGGGCAATGACGAACCATACACCAGGTACACTTCGCCGCCGTTCTGCACGCCGATGCCGGTGTTGGGATCGCGTCGCGGATCCGCGACCACCGAACCGACGAGGAGGTCGTCGCGTCCATCACCGTCGACGTCGCCCGCTCCGGCAAGCCCGAGCGATCGACCGCGACCTTGCTTCTCGGCGCGCCCGCCGGCGGCGGCGTCGCCTGCGTCGCCTCCGCCGAGACGATCGCCCGCGCGGCGCCCGGCGACGATGAACCCGCGCAGCGTTGAGCGGCCCAGTTGACTAACCCCCGCGGTGATGTCCGTGGACACGCAGGACTCGTTGGTCGTGCAGTCGGCCGCGCTGTTACAGAGATTCTTGCTGGTCTGGCAGACCTTGATCTGATCGAGCCGATTGCTCCCGAAGATCACGTAGACGAGTCCCGCCTGCCGCAATTCGTCGTCCCCGGGAACGTTGTCGCGAACGCCGTCGAAGTTCTGATCGACGCCCAGCGACGTGAGCGCGTCTGTGGCGTCGTTGGGATTCGGATCGAACCGCGGCGATGCGTTGGGCGCGGCGATCGCCAAATCGTCCCTTCCGTCTCCGTCGATGTCGCCAACGTTGGCGATGTTGAACCCGAACAGCCCCTTTTCGTTGTCGATGGTGATTCCGGTGATCCGCGCCGCCACTGGCAGACCGCCCGCGGTGCGCGTGCTGGAAAGCAGGGTTCCCACGTTCATTCCGCCCGCCGGACTGACCACGCCCGTACCGCCGAAGACAATGACAACTTCACCCACTCCGCCTCCGGCATTGGGGCTTCCAATGGCGATGTCCGAGATTCCGTCGCCGTTGAAATCGAAACCGCCGGCCACGCTGGCACCAAAGCTATCGACGGTATTGGTGACGATCAGCATTCCGTCCAGCCGCAGGGGATCGTCCGGCGCCAGCGCCAGCTTGTTCAATGCGAAGTCGCCCTCGATGGACGGTTCGCGGCGGTAGGCGACGTACACGCGTCCCTTTCCTCCCGACGCCAGCGGCGCGCCGACGACAAAGTCCGCCCGACCGTCGCGGTTGAAATCGTTGATTCCCTCGATGTTCTGAATCTGATCGTTGGCGTCACCATTGACGCGCAACGCCCCCAGCGGTGCGGCGCGATTGTCGCCACAGTGGCTGACCACCCCCATGACGTACTGGTGAGGCGTCGGTGGAATCACGCTGGATGCGTTCCCCCTCCAAAGGTCGCGATCGTCGCCGAGGTAGGCCACGCCGGAGTCGGACGAAGGCCCGCTGCGCCCGGGCGCGCTGAAGATCAGGTCGTCCAGCGTGCCCGCGGCGGAACTCCGGCTGAACGTCACCGACGTTCCAAAAAGATCTCCGGCGTCCGTGCCGAGGATTCTGGCCCCGAACGGCTCCAGCGCCGTCGCCGTGTTGATGTAGAAACCTGAACCCGAGTCCTCGTTGAAAAACGGGTCCGAGCTCGTCGCGTTCACGCAATCGACCAGAGCGAACACCGTCGGACACACGTTCAACGCCGGGTTGGCGTTGCCTGGAATGATCGAAAAGGTGGGATTCAACGTCTCCCAACGCGGAGGGGCAAGCCGGTCGGTGAAGCCCATGGACGGACCGACGATGGTGTCCTCCTCCTGATCCGAACCCTCGATGCACGCGTCGGGGGTCGGCGGATCGCCCGTGGGATTCCCAGCCTGGAACTGGCGCGTATCGGACAACGTCGCCGTTCGATCCACGGGATCCACGGTTTGATTCGAAAACTGTCGGCCGACCCGATCAAGATTGATGACCGGCCTGGATCCAACCGGATCCGCGAGAACCCGGTTCCGGCTGCTCAAGATCACGACACCGCCGGGGAGAAACTGACCCGCAACCTCCAGCACGTCCCGTCGAGCCGAGTTCACGCTGGGAAAACCGAAGACGATCTCGCTCAGCTCATCGCGATCCGCGTCGGGAATCAACGCGACGTCGGAAAGACCGTCGGTCTCGCTGGTGTTGCCGACCGTCGGGATTCCCGTCAGGGTGATCCCCCGTAGTCCGCTGGTTCCCACCGAGTTCAGGTTGTACTCGCCCTTGAGCAGACCCGCGCCGGTCGCCCCATAGAGCAGATACGCCTCACCTTGCCCGACTCCGTCGGGGTTGAGGAAGAATGGTTTACCGTATCGCGAGGCAATGATGTATTCGCTCAGACCGTCGCCGTTTAGGTCGCCGGCACTGGACAGCGACGAGCCTGCGTTGTCCTCGAAGTTCACTCCCCCGAAGATCGCACCGTCAACGCCGGAATCTTCGTCCGCGAAGCTTCCGACCCAGAGAACGCCTGGCGCCGAACTGAATCGGACGTTGACCGGCGCGTCGTCCTCGACGGTTGAACCGTCACGAATCTTCAGCCGAACCGTAACGATAAACAACCCCGGCGTACTGCTGGTGAACGACGCGACGTTGGTGGTGATTTCGCCGCCGGCCACAATGGACACTTCCGAACCAAACGGAAGACCGCTTGCGTCGATGCGCTGTGCGAAGACGTCAACCGTCCCGGCGCTCTCCGGCGCGTTGGTTTCCCATTCGATCGCCACGTTCGCGTCCGGTCGAACCGGAAGCGGGCTGTTGGGCCTGGTGACGCTCAGGGTGATCGTGCGGACAACATGGATCTGGCCGGTCGCGTAGACCGTCTTGGCCGCGTTCACGCCGTCCCGAATGGTGCCGCCGACAAAGTAGCTTCCCTCGGGAACGTCGGACGGGAATGCGAAGCTCGTCGAGCCGACCGGCAAACCGGAGGCAATCGGCGTGACCCCGTTGCTCACGTTCGTGTCCACGTCGTAGAACAAGTCGATGGAGGCGTCGGCGGGATCCTCGAACGTGGTTCCGCTGAAGCGGATAGTGAACGGGTCATCAGCGAACAGAGACACAGCAGCGTTGCCGGGAGCGGTAAAAGACAGCGTCGGGGCGCGGGAGGTTCCCGCCGGGCGGACCCGGATCGTCGGGGTCGTGGTCACCTCGCTGGGAGTTGTGACGATGCGGTCCAGCTCCCCGCGGTCGACGGTGTCCGCGATCGAAAAACCGCTGTCGGTCGCGGATAGGCCGAGTCGGTGATCCCCTTCCGCCACGTCCGTGGTGTCCCAAGTCGTCGTGCCTACGTTCCCGCTGCCGACCGCAAGCTGGACGCCCAGGATGTCCGGCGGGTCCGATAGGGCGTCATCGGCGTCGAGGTAGAAGAGTCGCCATTGGACCTCGCCCTCGGGGTCTTGCACGTCAAAGGAGATGGTCAGCTCGTCGCCCGCGATGACCTCGACGAGGGCTTCGGAGGGCTGAACGAAAATCGGCTCGGGAATCCCCTGGACCTGAATCGCGCCCTTGCTTTCCTTGGTCTGCTCAGCGCCGCCGAGCAGGTACAGTAGGCCGACCCGGTAGAAGCCAACGCCCGCGTCGGCGGGATCAAAGCTGAAGGCCTGGTTCGTACCCAAGGTGAGGGAGGCGACGACCACGCGGTCGCCGATGGCGGGACTCTCCTCCGAGGCGTCGGCGACCGGGACGTAGTAGCCTCGCGCATCCGTCACTGGACCGGTCAACGTATAGAGAATGGAGACCGGAGGGTCGAGAGCCGAGACCCCGAAACTGCTGTCCACGCTGATGATCTCGGCAACGACTCTGTCGTCCCCGCCGTTGCTCCCGGCGCCCCCGTCCCCGTCGCCGCCATCGGGGGGCGGCTGAAGCCCTCCGGGACATCCGCCAAGAGCCAGGGCCAAACCGATCCCGCCGACAGCACAACGCAACAGAGCAAAGCGTATCCGCCGCCTCTTGTTCACTACCTCGATCATCGCCGGAGCACTCCGAAACCGTTCGGGCGTGAGGGCTTTGCCGTCTCCACCGTCGCGAGCACCTTCCGCGCGGAACGACGCCGACCCCAGGAACCATGCCTTTGAGTCCCGCCAGACCGGCCAAACGCTTGCCGCGACGGCGGAATCCAGTTGCGGAGTTATACGAGCGCCCCAAGCGGCCTGTCAACAAACCACGGCCCCCCACGGACCGGCGTAGCCTCAACCATCTTCCTTGCACCCCGCCGCCCCAATAAAATGACCCGCCGGCGGTTGCCGTTCTGTCGGGGAGCCTCACCTTCGGAAATGAACGGATACCGTCCCAGGGACCAGGTACGTGCGAGATGCCGTCCAACGAACCTTGATTACACCGGCCGCAGCCTTCCGTGATCGCCGCGTCCTGATTGTGGGTTTGGGGCGTTTCGGCGGAGGCGTCGGCGTAACGCAATGGCTTGTCGGTCAGGGGGCCAGGGTCACGGTCACCGACATCGCCTCGGCCGAGAGCCTCGCGGAGTCCCTCGGCGAATTCTGTGGGTTGAACGTCACCCTCGAGCTGGGCGGTCATGAGACCGTAGATCCCGGCGCGTTCGACCTTGTCGTGGTCAACCCGGCGGTCAACAAGCGCACGTCCGAGTTCCACGCACGAATCGTCAGGTCGGGCGTTCCGCGGACAACCGAGATGAACCTGTTCTGCGAGCGCTGCACCGCGACCGTCGTCGGCGTGACCGGAACCTACGGCAAGAGCACCACCTGCGCCATGCTCGCCCACGCACTGCAGTACGCGGTGATGAACCAGGCTGCGCCCTTTACGGCGGTCCACCTGGGAGGAAACATCGGCCGTTCGCTGCTGGGGGAACTCGACGCCATCCGCCCCTCTGACGTCGTGGTTCTCGAGGTATCCAACGCGCAATTGGAGGACTTTCCGGCGATCACGTGGCGACCGCAAGTGGCGGCCATCACCAACCTTCACCCACACCACCTCGACCGGTACGAGTCGTTCGACGAATACGCCCAGGCGAAGCTCCACCTCATCGGGGATTCGAGTCGATCGACCCCGGTGATCGTCGGGGAGTTGCACCCGCGGGCGGAGGAGCTTCTCCGGCAAGCGGTCGGGCATCACCCTGGCCGCATCATCCGCGTGAAATCGCCCGCCGCGCCGATGCGGCTGAAAGTTCCAGGGCGACACAATCACGTCAATGCCGCGTGCGCGCTGACCATCGGCGAAACGCTCGGACTGGCCGAATCCTTGGTCCGCGACGCGCTCCCGTCGTTTTCGGGATTGTCGCATCGACTGGAGTATGTGCGAACCGTTGACGGCGTCACCTATGTGAACGACTCCAAGTCGACCGCGCCGGCAGCCACGGTCATCGCCGTCGAAGCGGTCATGGAGGAATGGGAACAACCCGGAAGGGACCACGCCGAACCGAGGGCTTCGAGCCGCGCGGATTCGATTCCCCCATCCGAGCCGCGAGCCGCTCCCCTTGACGCGAAGTGTCAAGGGTCAGCCCGCGTGGACTCGAGCCTTCAACCTGCCCGACAGGCGTTCGCCAAGACGACCGCCGGTGCAAGCGGATCGAACGGTCGCCGGATCGTCGCCATCGTCGGCGGACAGCGGAAGGACGTTCCGCTTGGGGAATGTGCCGGCATGTTGGTGCGTTCCTGCCGCGCGGTCGTGGGAATGGCCGAGTCGGGTCGGGCGTTCACGGACGCGGTCCGCGAGGCGGGGGGAACGGCCGACGTTTTGCTCGCGTACGAGCCGGATTTGCCTGCGGCCTTACGCCGTGCCCGGTCCGCCGCCCGACCCGGAGACGTGATTCTTTTCTCCCCTGGCGCACCAAGCTTCGACCAGTACGTCAACTTCACCGCTCGAGGCCGACACTTCGTCGAACTCGTCGGTGCAGCGTCGACGGCCCCGTCCGCTTCGCACGCGGCTGGGGCATAAGGCGCTCGCGGCGGTACTGCGGGGCGAGCAAGCGCCGCGTCAGCGACGTACGCCGTCGAAGGCGCCCGTGACGGACGACATGGACGCGGCCAACGCTGCGCAGCAACAAGAAGACTAATTGGGGGGAGGACCACGCATCTCCGAGGACAACTCAATTGGACGGAGAAAGATTGACAAGCCCTCGTCTGGGAAGCCCAGTTCTACGTCGTTGGCCACGACGATCGCCAACTCGCCACCTCGCACCAGAGCCGGACAAACTACGCCCCACGGTGCAACCCCGGCAGTCAGAACCCCCGCCTGTCGCCAACTACGGGTCGAAGCGCTCAAGAAAACGACCACATTGTCGATACTGGTATCGCGGATGCTCACGATGTCGAGAATGTCATCCCCGTTGAGGTCGCAGGTTGCAATTGATCCCACCGTCTGGCTTAGGGAAGTGACCGGATAGGCATCGCCATCAGCGAAAGTTCCAGTGCCGTCGTTTAACAGAGTGGCAACCACGTTGCTCCATGGGCTGTTCACTACGAGGTCCAGGTCACCGTCGCCGTCCACATCGGCCGGGGTCAGCGCCTGCGGAAAAAAACCTGTTCGGCTGGCCTGCGGCGTAAACACTCCTGGCCCATCATTCTTCCAAACAACGACTTCATCCCTGCCAAGGTACGTGCCGTTATCGAATCGGGCGACCGTAACGAGATCCAGATTACCGTCGCGGTTAAAATCCCCGGCGGCGAGTATATCGCGCGACCAACCGGTCGTATAGCGAATTGCGGCGCCATACAAAAGTTGACCTTCTGCGATGAAAATCGCCAACTCCGTGCTGTTCTTGGTGACGAAGTCACCTAATACATCTTGATTAAGATCTCCGGTCCACAACACCGTAGCGGCCTCATAGATCGTTGGATCCATTCGCACTAGCGTGGTGCATTCAAATTCCCGATTCCCAACGTTTCTAGCCAAGGCGATTTCCCGGCCATCCTCAATGAGCGCGGCGATGTCTTTGCGTCCGTCGCCGTCCAAATCCGCCAATTTGATATCGACTGGGACGGCGCAGCTATGCACAACAACAGTCGAGTCTACGCCGAGGCTGTCGTCGAGAAAGAGCACGGCGAGCCCACCCTGGGTAACGCCGTAGGAGGTTGTGCTGATTACCGCGTCCGATATTCCGTCGCCATCAATGTCGTCAACGCCGACACTCCGCGGCGCGAATGGTGTCGCGATCTCGGCCTCCCTTCGAGGGAACCGGGTAAGACGAAGGTTGCCGAGGTTAATCCGAAGCAGGTCGTCCGGGACTGTCGCGTGCACAATAGTCGTCTCTCTTGCCTTCCATGTGTCACCTCGGACCTGTACCGCAAGTTCGAATACGAAGGTGGGATAGGGCCGCGGGATCGAACCGATGCATCCGATCTCGGGAACCCCCCCGAATAGTGAAGTGTCGAAACACCCGTCAGCCTGAGTCCGGGCGACTCCGCTTAATAATGTGAATGAATCCGTCCGCAGCTCCAACACGATCCGCGCCTCACATATTGGTTGGCGTGATAGTTCATCGAAAACTCGTCCGTAGACAATTGGGCATGGCCAATCGGACTCTGGGGGACGGCACACCGGCTCACACCCAAGCGAGCCATAGAAAGGCATCGTCAGAAGCAAAGCGAACTGCGCAGACTTCACACTTGAGCGAACAGAATGTGTCATGATTCTCCTTGAGCACCTTAACGTTCGTCAGATGCTATTCGGGACATTCTACTTTTTCGGCTGGTTGGGTCGGACCACCCGGTTCGGGAATCACCGCCATCCAGCCGGGACTCGACCCCGATGATGCAGAGAACTGTACGAAAAGGCCGCGGGTATATCCAGCCTCGCCGGGGAACGGCACGGACGTTGCGGGGGGTTCCGCGGACGAATCCGTCGATGCGTCGGCTTACGGCCGTCGACGGAACATCGCGGACATCGCCCGGGTAAAGTCCGTACGCGAGGGGTTGGCGCGGTAAGCGCTGGCCAGCGAGGCCCGAAGCAAGCGCACCTCCCCCCAAGATACGACTTCAGCCCGATCTCTCGTTCATGGCGGTCGGGAAACCTACTACGGCCTGCACTTCGCACAGGGCGCGAGGCCCCGATCGAACGCCTCGACTCGACTGGACAAGGTCGTCAGCCGCTCGGGTTTGATCTTGGCAACCTCTTCGCAGCCGGGACGGTGAAAGTTTCCATACTTCGGATCAGCCGCGTAGGACGTCTCGCGCTGCACGGACTCGCCTTTCCACAGGCCCTTCTTCTGTTTGCGAGCGGTCGCCTGGGCCGTGAGCAACTCCTTGGCAAACCGCGTGTTGTCCGTCGTCAGACGTACGTAGGCCAAACCCTCTTCCACAAGCCTCCGGTTAACGAACTGCCCACCCGCAAAAACGTAGGCCTCCCCGTGTCCCCCCGGATCGGTGAACTCCGCATCAAAGCGAAGCCAGACCTTCTTCCCCTCGACCAATTCCGCGTTCCGCTTTTTCGACGCCTCGTGCAACGGCTCTTCCGCGTACGGAGCGCGGATGCCGGCATACATCAGCTCCTCGCCCTTCCCTTTGTCCGCGTCCAACTTCACTTTGCATCCGCTGTACACGTGCTCAACCTTGGCCTGGCGCCCCTTGCCTCCCTCCTCCGAAGGAGACTCTTCCGTTCGCCCAATCACCGCCAAGCCGGCCATCACCAACACCACCAGGACGCCCCCGCCCAACCCCATTGCGGTTCGGGGCCTCTGAACCACCACCTCGCGCACCGCGGCAATCATTGCGCACCATCCACTTTCTCCCACAAATCCTTGATGATCGCGTTGCCGACACGGTCGAATGGATCACTCAAGTCATTGTCCGCCAAATCCCCGCTATCCTTCACCCAGCGGCCGTGACCATCGGTATACACCGCGTTCACGCCGGTCTTATGCCCGCTTTTCACCATTTTGGGAAGGTGGAACACATCCGCCGCCATTCCGATGGTACGGCCTATCTGAGCCAGCGTCTTGCCGCTGAGATGGTATCGCCGCCCATAGCCCGCTTTCAGGTCCATACCTACCACAACCGGCCACCGGTTATACGGCGTGCCGAAACGATGATATGGATCCTCCTGAACCGGACAGAAAAGCGTGTGTTCGACGTCGTCAATGTCCTTGGTGTAACGCATCAGCGGGCCGAAATTGTGTTCAAACAAAATGTCGACGCCCTTCCCTCGTTTCGCTCCCTGGCCCCCCGGGAGACCGTTTTCCTTGCCATTGAAAATCAAGTAGTTGTACTGCCAGTTCCCGTCGTCATCTTCCTTGTTCATCTTCGGAAATCGCTCAAAGTCGTGAAGATAGGTCATGTGCGCGACAAACAACGACCGCAAGCGGGTGAGGCACGCGGCGTCCTTGGCCGAGGTCCGCGCCTTCGACAGTCCGGGGACGGCCAGGGCAATCAATACGCCCATGATTCCAATGACCACGAGTAATTCCAGCAGGGTGAATCCACCCGCCCTCTGACCATTCCTTCCGCAAAGGTGTCTCATTGGAAACGCTCCCCGAAAACCCCGGCCATGACTTGCCCCATCCCCACCCCGTGCACCCCCGTTGCGTCGTGCCCGACGCAACCCGCACCGCGACGTTGACCCAGCCCGGCGAGTTCGGCTGCAACTCTCCACAAAGCGCCCGTGAATCTCCGCGAGGCGGTGCGGAATCGGTGCACGCCTCCAATGCGAAGCAAGGCGGTTGCGGTAAAGAGCGCCAGGGCCTTCCCCCGCGCCCTTCCGCCGCCGTCCTCGTACCCCTCGATGCAGCTGCGGCAAAGACGCGAAAACTCGTCGATCCCCGCTTCGTGCTGGAGGGCCAACAGGGTCGCATGAGCCAACAGATTTCCCAGATCGACTTCCGCCGGGCCGCTAGCAAGCGTGTCGAGATCCAGCAGGGTTACCGTGCCGCCACGCACGAGGAACTGCTTCTCATAGAAATCCCTGTGCAACGTAACGTCCGGACCGAGTTCAACCTGCGCCGCACACACATGAAGTCGGTCCGCGATCTCACCGACCGCCTCGGCATCGAAAGGAAAGGCCGTCTCCAACGCCTCGCGCCAATGATCCGCAATGCACAGTTCCTCCGACATACCAAAGCGCGGCAACCCCGGTAGGTTCACGTTGTGCAACACGCCCAGCGCAGCAGCGCCCGCCGCAAAAAACTCCGTTTGCGCGCTGAACCCCCGCGGCTTCCTCCGACCGTCCTCCCAGGCGAAAAGCACCATCTGAAAATCGCGAAGAACCTTCACGGGCCTCGGAACCCGCACCCTGCGATTGGACCCTTCCGCCAACGCGGCACCGACGCGCTCGTGCAACGACAAGAGCCGCTCCGCCCGATCGTCGTAGAACGCCTTTCCCAGAAGCCTGCGCTCCGAAGGGTTTCCGCCGTCCACTGTGTACGCGATGGCGGCGCGCCGTCCGGCGCGATACCCCATCAGATGGCAGTACACGTCGGATCGTTGGGCTTGTCCGTCGGCTTCAGGTGTCCGGATGTCAAGGTATTGGCCCATCCTCGTTGAAGAAAGACAGTCCCCCAGCTGAGCAAGTTGTGGATCACGATCGGGGGTAAAGACGCACGCGGAGCGATCCGGCATCCAGACATGCAGACCACCCAGCCCCCAAGGTTCAAGCTTCGGCGTTCGATGCCCGTCCGCCCCGTTCTCCTCGCCCCATCGATCCAGCTCGGCGGAGGTGGCGACACTGACAGAGAATCGGGCCCGGCCAAGCCCGAAGGACCACTCGATGGCAAACCCACCCTCGCGCCGTCTCCAGGCACGCTCGATCCGGATTTCTTTAGGCTGCGCATCGCCCCAAGCAATGCCCAAATCCTCACCGAGGATGCGCTCCGCGGATTGCTCGTTGAGGAGCCGATCCAAGTTGGGACAAGTTACATTGGTCGACGCGCGGATCATGACGTCAAGACCCTCGCGGTTGTCGCGCCCAGCAGTCGCTCGGCCACTTCCGTGCATCGCTCCGCCAGGGGGCGCCAACCGGGACGAAGGTGCCGCATCATTCCCAGCGCCAGCGTCAACGCGGACGTCGCGGCGTAGGCCCGGAAGCGATCGGTGTCCCAGGGCGCGTTGGACTTCTGACTCCATTCGTCAAGAAACCCCGTCGCCCATTCGTGTGCCGTCGCCGCATCGACGCCGTATTCCGGGCGGTCGGCGAGCATTCGAAGCTGCACCGCGAAGTTTGCAACGTCGACCAGGGGATCGCCCAGGGCCATCCGATCCAGATCGAGGAACGTGAACCGCCCTCGCTTCACGTTCACCTGCATCGGATGGAAGTCGTTGTGCAAGGTCGACCGGATTCGAGGCGCGGCGTCCGCCAACGCCCGACCCACGCCGTCGCTCGTTGAACGCAATCGCTCGGCCAGCGATGGACAGGCCAACCCGACCTGTTCCGCAGCCGCCGTTGCCGACGCCCGTACGTCCACATCGCCGAGCGTCGGCAGGTCGCCCAATCGCAGCCGGTGGAACAAGCGAAGGGCATCGGCCGCGCCCAGAAGAACGGGGACTGCACCCCCTTCACGAAGCGCCGTCAGCAGGGAATCTCCCCGATCCCACTCGACGGCGATCAGCCCAAGCTCCACATCCGCGCCCTTCACCTCGGGCACGCGAATCGTCGCCTCCCTTTCGTGCAGCTCGCGCCGGACCTGGTCCTGTCGGCGGAGAATGTCGGCCGCCGCCGCCGGCGACGTGCAGCGCACGGCGATTCGGCGCTTGGTGCGCTGCCCGGTGGCGTGATCTTCGAACTCGGCCCGCAATCGAACCACCCAACGATCTTCGGGAACGTAGCGCAGCAGTACGCGCTGAAGCGTTTCAGGAATGATCCTTCCCGATCCACCGGCGCGCTCGTTCCACCGCGCCCACTGTTCCGCCGCATCATTCGATCCCGCGAATTTCCGCAAGCCCCGCAATCGGCGGTCCTCGGGAAAACAATAGGCCTCAAACGACTCCCGCCCGATCCGGAGCACATTGCCTCGACGCGACATCGGGGTTCGCACAGGGGTATGCAGATAGATCAGGTGCGCCTCCGGCCAGAGCCGCCGCTGGGGAACGTCTTCCTCGGTCATCATCGCAACAACCACCCGGACGTACCGCCCCGGATGGTAGGCGGATTCCACCAGGTTCAACCGGGTCCAGCGCCGCCGGCGGTCGTCCTCCACGTCCGTGAGTTGTTCTCGGCACGCCGGCAATAGTTCCGGCCCGCTCAGCATGGCGATCGCGCCAGCCAGAACGTCGTCGTGCGGCCGATCGTCAATCGCGGTCATGACGCGCTGGCCTCCAAGCGCGGAGCGACCGCGCGGCCATTACTTCCAGCGGCGAGAAGATCGGCGTATTCCTCGCACGTTCCGAGCAACAACGTGTGGGGTCCGAGGCCGACGACTTGACCCCGGCCCATGACCACGATCGAATCGAAGCGCTCCATGTCGATCAACTGATGGCAGATCACGATCGTGGTCGCTTTGTTGTTCGGCGAAAGCCAGGCCTGCTCCACCTGACGACGCGTCGCCTCGTCGAGTCCGGTCGCAGGCTCGTCGAGCAACAGAACGGCCGGGTCGCGCAGCAAGGCGCGGGCGAGCGCGATTCGTTGGCGCTGTCCGCCGGAAAGATCGCATCCGCCTTGCCCCAGCACCGTGTCGTAGCCGTCGGGAAGGCGTTCGACGAACTCATCGGCCCGAACCGCACGGGCCGCCTCGTAAATCGCCTCCGCGTCGGCTTCGGGCCGACCCAGCGCGATGTTCTCCGCCACCGTCATGCCGAACAGGATCGTGTCCTGCTGCACCCATCCGATGCACCGCCGCAACGAGGCCAGCGTCACACCGCGCAGGTCCGTTCCGTCGATTCGCACCGCGCCCGCGGTTGGATCGTAGAACCTCAACAGCAACTTCATCAGCGTCGTCTTGCCCGCCCCGGTGTGCCCGACCAAAGCCACGCGTTCGCCCGGGCGGATGGTCAAGGATACGTCGGCCACCGCTTGATCCCGATCGGAGTACGCGAACGACACGCGATCAAACGCGATCTCGCCTCGCACGCCGGAAAGCTCGACAGCGTCCAAACGATCCTTGATGCTCGTCTCGGTGGCCAACAACTCGGCAATGCGCGACCCGCACGATGTCGCCTTCGCAACCTGTCCCGCCACCTTGGCCACACGACGCATCGGCTTACCCACCATGCGCAGGTACGACACGAACACGAGCAAATCCCCTGCGGTCATTGTTTTGGACAGCACGTCGCGCACGCCGACGAACAAGATCGCGCACATCGCCACCGCTCCGGCAAGCGTCACGATGCGATAGAGTTTGGATTCCAGCCGCGTGGTCTTCAGTCCGGCCCGCAGCGAGCTGCGGTTCTGCCGCGCGAACCGCTTCTGCTCGAGGGGCTCGCGGTTGTAGGCCTGGATGACCGTCATCGCCCCGAGCACGTCCTGGGCGATGGACGCGATCTCGCTCTCACGCTCCCGCTGCGCGTCGGTGGCCTTAGTGATCTGACGCGAAATCCGCCAGCTCGCAAAGGCGGTCAGCGGAATGGTGCACAGCCCCAGCAGCGCCAGCGACCAGTTGAGCCAGAGCATCGCCACGACCGTTGCCACCACCAGAAGCCCGCTCTCGCCGAGGATGATGATGACGTCGACAAGCATCTGGCGAAGCATTTGCATGTCACCCGTCAGCCGCGTCAGCAGTTCGCCGGTGTGTCGGCGCTGGAGCTCTGTGGGTGACAACGTTTGCAGATGTGCGAACAGCTCGTGCCGCAACCGAGCGGTCACCGCCTGGCCGGCTCGGGCAAGCAACACGTCCCGCGCGTAGGAACACAGTCCGTCGGCAACGGCGATGACCAGCACCGCCCCGCAAACCCACGCCAGAGCGGTCAGCGGCGTGCCCGCGACCCGATCGAGCGTCCGGGCCAGCCAGCTTCCGGCCATGGCGTCGTGGCGGGAAAGGATGTGATCGAAAATGATTTTGATGGGCCAGGGCGCCGCAAGCTGCGTCGCGACCACGCAGACCGACGCGCCGAAGGCGCCCAGCAGCACCCACGCCTGGGCGCGGGTATAGCGACGGAACCTCGACCAGACGACGCGCGTCCGGTCGAGGTCGAGCCTGCCCCGTCGCGTCTTGACTTTCCAACCGATCATCAACATGCCTTACAAAGCAGCGGCGCAGTCGGCGATGCGGCGGGATCGTGAACGCTTTGGGGTTCGCCCAAGCTGCTGTCCGCTGCGGCCTCCAGCAGCCAATTTCGCATCACGCCGGCGTTGCGACGGATGTCGAAGCGCTCCTCGGCTCGACGTCGCCCCGCGCGGCCAAGGTTCTCGGCCCATGGCGGATCAGAAATCATACGCCGAATTGCCGCCGCCAGCGCCCGCTGGTCACCCGGGTCGACCAGCAATCCGGACGCCCCGTCTTCAACGATCTCCGGATTGCCGCTGAGCCGCGTCGTCACCGTCGGACACGCACAAGCCAGCGATTCCAGCAGCACCGTCGGCAGGGCGTCAATATTCCCGTCTTTCGCCTGCACACAAGGCAGGGCGAAACAAGTCGACCGCTGCATCCCCTCGCGTACTTCCACTTCCCCCAAAGGCCCGCACAACTCCACCAGCTTCTTGAGTTTCAAGCGGTCAATCTCGTCGCGAAGCACCTTCTTGTCCGGTCCCTCCCCGCCGATGCGACAGCGGACGGTCAACCCTTCGTCGCGAAGCAACCCGATCGCACGCACCAGATAAATGAAGCCCTTCTTCTCGATCAACCGGCCCAGACTGAACACCGTCGGCGTCGGATCCGGGTTCCGTTCCGGGCTGAAACGCTCCAACGAAACGCCGTTGTAGGCGACTCGAATCTTTTCCGCGCGCACGCCCGGAAGGTGCTCCACCATGAACCGCTTGTTGAACTCACTGACGGTCACGGTGAACCGCGAGTGGTTGATTTTCTTTGCAAGCAGAGGGCGATCGACGTTCTCGCGGAAAATGTCGAAGGCGTGCAGCGTCATGCTGTACGATAGCCCGCCGATCAGGTGCCCCGCCAGGGCCACCGTCGCCTCGCTGGTTCCAAAGTGAACGTGAACGTGGTCCACCTTCTCCTTCTTGGCCCACCGGAGCGCTTCAATTGCCCGACACAGGTCCAGCCTGGTACACTGTTTGTCCTGTCGCACGACGCGGCGCGCCTCGCGGAACCCGGCGGGGTTCGACCGCCAGGCGTCCCACTGCATCCGAAGCAGCTGTGGCATCCGTCCGTGGGGCGTTTCGTCGAGGTAGTGCGCCCGCGCCTTCACGCGGGACACGGCCTCGTGGAAGTATCCGTCGGTCGGCTTGCGCAGGGAGAGGATCGAGATCGGCACGTTCTGTCGCTCCAGCTCGCAGATTTCATTGGCGACGAACGTCTGACTGAAGCGCGGATACATGCGCAGCAGATATCCGATTCGTCCGGATCCGTTCCGGGATACGCCGGCGCCTGGGTCGCGCATGGGGTTCATGCTCCTTTTCCCGTTGATCCTGACGAGGCGAGCGACTCGCACCCGCCCGCCGTCCGTTGGCCGACAACGCCGTCGATGACCGCGGACAGCGCCGACGCCGCGTGGTCCCAGGTATATCGACCGCGAACCAACGCCGCACCGGCGGTGGCCATCCGCTCCCGCGCCGCACGATCCGCCGATAAGCGGAGAAGCGCGTCGCATAGCGCCGCGGGGTCTTCCGGGTTCACCAGCGTACCGGTAACTCCATCCTCGACGATCTCAGCGATCTGTCCCAACCGCGAAGCGACCACGCAGGTTCCTGAGGCCAGGTACTCAAAAAGTTTGATCGGCGAGAAGTAAAAGTTCGCCACGTTGCGGAACGGAGCGACCGCCACGTCCATCGCCCGAAGAAACTTCGGCACCAATTCGTGCATCACCACCCCGGTGAACAGGGTTGCTCCACCGATTCCCAGTTCGTCCGCCTGGCGCCGGAGTTCCTCCGCCTCCGGTCCGACTCCCACGACCAGCAGCATCGCGGAAGGCTCGCGGCGAAGCAGCCCCGCGAACGCCTCCAGCAGAACGTCCACCCCGTGCCACGCCTTGAGGCTGCCGACGAAACCGACGATGAATCGGTCGCCCAGACCCAGTTCCGCCCGCGTCTGTTCGCGGGAGCCGGCGACGTCGAACATCTCGACGTCCGCACCATTGGGAATCACGTGGAACTTGTCGCGCTTCACGCCGTCCTGCGCGAGACTGTCGGCCAGTGCCGACGAGACCACCGCCACGGCGTCCGCGCGCATCAGGCTGCGACGCTCGATCGCCCACGCAAGGTCGCGTAGTTGAAGCGATCGAAACCTCGACGCCTCCTCGGCCAACGGTGCGTTCACCTCCAGAACGCGCGGAACACCCAGCGCCTCGGCGAGGTCCATCCCAACGTGTCCAAACAGCGAAAGCCGCTCGATGATCGCCTCGGGCGGGTTCGCGGATAGCGCCTTCAACGCCGGTTCGACCGCGAATGCATTGTAGAGCAGCGGGCGTAGCTCCTTGGCCGGTTCATCGTCAAACGCATGTTGGGTCAGCCATCGCTTCAATTGCCTCGTCGTACCCTCGACCGACGCGCACCCGTCCGCCAGCACGCACTTCGCCGGGTGTCCGATGGGCGCTGCACCTTTGGGCGACAGCAGCAAGACCTCGTGTCCCAGGTCGGCCAGCGCCCGGGTGATCGAGCGCAGATGAACCGACGCCCCCTTGGCTCCCTGCGGATCGATCCCGAAGTCGCTACATAGATACAGCAGACGCATGGGTCACCCCTCCGTTCAGCATCGCCCCGATTCGATCGCAGACCCGCTCCACTCCCCCGAAGTCCAGCCCCGTCGGATCCGTCGACCGGCGTCGCTGAATGAGGGCGGACAAGCGTTCAGCCAGCGATGCCGGCGTCATCGACTCTCGTTCCAGCACGTCCACCACGCCGCGCTGCGACCAAAGCCTCGCCCGCATCGTCTGTTCCAGACGAGGATGCGTGCGAGGAACGACCAGCACCGGTTTGCCGTTGCGGACAACCTCGCAGAGGGTGTTGTACCCTCCCATGCACACCACGGCGTCGGCCTCTCGAATCCGGCAACTCATGCATGGAGCGAAGCGAATCCAGTCTATGTGCGGGACCGTCGCGGCCGCAGCCTTGAGGGCTTCGGATTGTTCCGTCGGAAGGTCCGGGCCCGCCACGATCACCGACGCTCCCCCCATCGCCGCCACCCTCCGCGCCGCGTCGGCCAGGTACGTGCGCAGCAGTTCCCCGCCGTCGGTTCCCCCGCCGACGGTCACCAAAACCTTCGGACGACGTCCGCTTGCGCCGGGACTCGTTTGACCGGCGCCGTTGGCCGACTCGTGTTCGCAGGGCTGGTTGGCCACGTATCCCACGAACCGCACCTTCGACCGGACGTCCGAACTCAGTTTGTATTCGGTTGCGACGTCGAACAGGCTCCGCATTCCGTAGACCCATACCTCGTCGTAATATTGCTCCAACATCGAAGAGACATTCAGCTTCGCCCACTGGCGGATGGTGCTCTCCGGATCGTCCTCGATGTCGCGCATGCCGAAAACGATGCGCACGTCGGGGCGATTGCGCCGCAACCAGCACAGCGTCGGCACCAGCTCGCCGCAGACGCCTACCGGCGCCTTGTCCACCAGAACCACGTGGGGCTCGAAATGCCTGGCGGTCTCCAACAGCAACGACTCGCGGTAGTGCAACACCCGCTCGGGATCCATCGCCAGAAACTTGGCCTCGTAGACGTCGTTGTCGAGCTTGCGCAGCGAAGGGAGCTTCAGATAGTCCACCCGCGCCAGCGGCGAGAACAGCGAAATGTACGGATTGCCCGTGGCGATCAGAAACGTCGCCTCGGGGCGATCGGCCGCCACGCGCTCGCAAATGTTCAGCGTCCGCCGCAGATGCCCAAGACCGACGCCGTCATGGCAGTACGCCAGAATTCGCGGGCCGGCCTGTCGTCCGCCATCGCTTCCTACGGGAAAAGTCACCACGTGGTTCCTTCCAATAAATTGCACCTACCCGACGGATTCCACCGTTCGATCCGCCTCCGGCCCGCCGGTCTGACCGCGCCGCCTTCCCGCGAGGGACAAATTGCTCCCCCCCTGGACGTCGGCGCTGACGCCCGCAACGTCTGATTACACCCGGCCTCCGCCCATCGGCGAACATAAATTAGAATCCTCTTATGGGGACGTTGTTATCATGCAGTCCGGAAAAGTGGGGGCAGGCCGGCGATCGGCGCCGACTCTCCGCACGTTGACGATGCGTACATGCGCCATGCGATGCCGACGCGCCTACGATCGCGTGAGGATCGCATCGAGGGGAGCCAGGCCTGCAAAGAACCCGCACGACGTCAAGAGGTGATGCATGATCATGGGCCGCGGCATCAGCCCCGGACCGTCGGCGCGTGCTTCCCTGCGCCGCGTCGTCGTGATGGGCGCCATCGCCATCGCGGCGGCCTGCGCCGTGGTGTGCGGCGTGCCGATTCGCGACGGCGCGGAACTCCACGAGGACGCAGTCGGCGACGCCGTCATGCGCCCGACCGACCCCGGCGCTGACGGACCGTTCGACCCCCACGCCCACCACCTGGCCGACCTTCAGTCCATCACCATCGGATCATGGTCGCCGTTGAATGCGCGACTCGATCTGTTCACCGGATCCTTCAGCGAGTCCGGTCTGTTTCTACGCATGGATCTCGAAGTCGCGGGATTGCTCAATCCGCCCGGCAACGAAGACCCGTGGGACTTCCGTCCGTTCTCCTTCGGCCCGCATCCCATCTATGCCTTTGTTGAACTCGACGTGGACACCGACATGGACACGGGCGGAGAGACGTACGCTCCGCAATACCGCTACCTCGGCAACATCGCCCGCTTCGGCGGTCTTCCCGACGACCGCGAATTGGCCGAACGATGCGCCGTCGACGCGACCGCGTTCGACGGCGACTTCCTCTCCGCCCCTCTGGTCGAGAGGAGCGGAGAAGAGTTTCACTTGGCCTTGTTGGGATCGCAGGTTCAACTCTCGTCGATTCAGAAGCTCGTCGGCGACGGCGACGGGGTGTTCGGAGCCGGCGAAACGTGGCGACTGAACGGCCCCTTCCTTCACCGCGCCCACGGATTCGAGCCATTCAGCCTGGCCTTCGGCGGTGCCGTTCCAGGCGAATACAGTCCCAATTGCGATCTACAATTTCAGCATGATGCAGGGCGTAGTGTTACAACGATTTCGCTCGTGTTTCCCCTGGTCAACTCAGCCGCGGCGACCATGCGAAATCAGCCGGAGCAGCCCGACGATGCCGACCCGTCCAACCAGGCGTCGGTCGAGGAAGCCCTCGCTGACTTGCACGAGAGTGCGGAATTCGCTATCTTGTACCCGTCAGGTCAGCCGGAAGAGCTTCTCATCCTTGGCTGGGCGGACAAGGAACCAGATGAGTTCCTGCGTCCGAAAGACTGGTCGTTGACCGCGATCGTCGGGACTAGCGCCGAACAGCCGGACCCGACTGAGGTCGTGGCGTTCATCTGGACCGACGCCTACCCAGGAGTAGAAACGGGCGACGTCAACGGCGACGGGAGTTTC
>JBBTCJ010000021.1:0-7440 GCA_038043285.1 Planctomycetota bacterium
GGTCCTCGGCCAGTTTCTCCAACTGCTTGGCGAGGTCGTCGAGTTGTTGGCTGAGCTTCTCGACGGCCTCCTTGTCCTGATCCGACTTCAGGGTGGCCAACTGCTCGCGCAGGGACTCGGCCTCTTCCTTGGCCGCCTTGAAGTCCCCGTCACGCAGCGCTTCCGCGAGCTTGCGCGTCGGGGCGTCGTCGGACTCGGGAACCTGCAAGATTCGCAGGGATTTCTTGAGCTGCGGGACGGCCTCGTAGCTTTCACCGTCGCGGCGTTGACGAACGATGTCCTCCAGGCGATCGAGCTTCTTGACGGCGTCGTGGCGTACGTCGCCGGGTTTGTGAAGCTCGCCACCGGGGCCGGGATCGAGGTTTTTGAGTTGCTCGGCGAACTCCGCCGCGGCCGGCGTGGCGTCGGCGAACTGCTGCAGGGCTTCCATCTGCTTTTTGACGGCGACGTGGGCCACTTCCCTCTGGGCGACCTGATCGGGCGGTTGATTCTCGGCCGCCGACCTGGCGGCGCCGCGCGGGATCAGGAAGGTCATGGCGGCCGCCAGCCACGACGTCGCGGTCCAGGAAAACACCCGCGGAACGCGGAGGCGCAAATGCCTGCCCACGGTGATCGAAGACCCGATTCGCTCGGCATCGACCACAACCGCCTGGGCGAAGGGATCGGTGGATTGCCGACAGAACCATCCGCTGCTGAGTCGCTCGCGAAGACCGGCGGCCTGATCCAGCGCGGCCGCGGCGTCGACCAACTTCTCCAGGCGCACCATCGACCAGGCGAAGGAAATGAGCAGCGACGCGCCGACGGCGACGATGGCCAACGGCCCGACCGGCAGAGTTAGATCCCACAGGCGCTCAATGATGAGAAACGCGGCGAACCCGCCGCCGGCGACCGCGGCGACCAGGCATAAGGTGTGGAGGAAGCGGTTGATCCACAACAACCGGCGAGCCGACCGCACACAGGCTTCCAGGCGAGTCACGGCACGTGTCTCCTGACGCACGAGGCGCCTGACTTATCGTACCCCTGCATCGGCGAAAGGACAAACGGGGACCGGGGTGATGCTTAAAACTTGTGCAGAAATAACCCCGCGCTTTCGACGGCGCGAGACGCCTTTCGCCCGGAGCGATGGGCGGGGGACGGACCGGTCGGCGGTTGCGTCGCGCGGTCAGACGACCTTCGCGCCGCGGATCAGGGCGCCGGGCAGCGACCCGTTGAGCATGGTCGTGGTCTTGCCCGTGTGTGCGCGGTAGTCGGTCAAGGCGTCGTTCAAGGCTTCGTCGGCTTTGTGGGAGGCCTTCATGAGCACGGCCACGACGCCGCCGCAACCGCGGCCTGTGGCTTTGGCGCCGTAGACGCCGGCGCCCTCGCCGTGCTTGCGGATCAGGTTGACGAGCAGGTCGGTTTCCACGGACGCAAGCCCACAGCGCTGTCCGTAGCTCCAGTGCGAGGCGCGCATCAATTCGCCGGCGTCGAGCAGAGCGCGATCGTCCGACGAGCGCATGGCGCGGGAGAGGCATTCGACGAACTGGCAGGAGCGCGCGTGCTCATAGATATGGTGTTCGGTTCGCGAGCGGACCTTGTAGAAGACCTTGGGATCGACCTGGGTGAGCGTGTCGCCGGTTTCCCCGAAGCGGTCGATGAACTCCTTGCCGCGAAGCCTGGTCGGGATTCGGTCGCGGAATTGGTCGACGTAGTCGGTGACCGACAGGCGCGACAGGCAACCGTCCCAGGAAAGGCTCTCGATTCGATCATGCCGGACGATGCGGTCGATCAGGAATCGACCCATGAAGGTCGTGGCGCGCACGGCGTCAAAGCGCGAAGCCGCGTCCTCCTCCATCACGCCGGAGTCGACGGCCGCGAGGCGAATCGAAGACGACAGGGCGAGTTGTCCCGGGGACGACCACGGTTCACAACGGAACTGGTTGATCGCTTCGGGCTGTCCGAGAAGGGAACAAGCCGCACCCGCGCTTCCGCACGAATCGTCGAGCCAAAGGTTTTGCACCCGGCGACACACCAGAACCGCGTCCGCGGCGTCGGGCGTCGCGTCCATAGCACCGGCAACGGCGACGAGCGTGGCCGCGGCCAGCGTCGCTCCGCGCTCCGCATGTTCGAATTCGGGGTGAGTGGAGGCGATGGCGACGTCCAACCCGCCCGACAACTTTGGCAGTACGCCGGCGCGCAATCCCTCGACAATGGTCCCCATCACGCAGCGCGCCGAGAATGACTTGGCCACGCCGCCGGGAAGCGCCGTGGGCCGGCTGTTGGTCACGCCCGCGTGCACGTCGTCCAGCGACATCTCGACGGCGGCGCCGCCGTTGCGCCCGTGCGACGAGGAAGCCAGCACGCTGATGCGAGGTTCGCGGCGGCGCTGGGCGACGACGCATTCATGTCCACCGGTGGGAATCCCCAGGGACAGCGCCCCGGTGTAGTCGGAAAGTCCGGCGAACACGTCGAGGCGCCGCGGCGCGACCGCGGCAAACCGCGCCGTGTCGCTGCGCAGCTTTCCCAACACCTCAGACAACAGCGGCGAAAGGGCCGCCAAGTTCCGTGCGGCATCGCCGTCTCGTGGCGCGGCGGCGACCGATTTCCGGGAGACGCTGTCTTCCTTGGTCTTCATGTCGCCGATCCCGCAACGTGTTCGACGCCGAAGCGGCGCCTACGACGGACAAACTTCCTTGAGGACCGAATCGTCCACGTAGATCGGCGCGGCCGTACCCGCGCCGATGGCGATCGCGTCGGAAGGCCGCGAGTCGATCTCCAGCAATTCGCCGTTTCGCCGAACCACAAGCTTGGCGTAGAACGTCGAGTCCTTCAACTCGCTGATGACCACCTGTTCCAAACGACAATCGAGCTGCTCCAGCATCCGCTCGATCAGATCATGCGTCAAAGGTCGTTGAACGGCAATGCCCTTGGTGCGACGGTCTATGGCATAGGCTTCGTGAATGCCGATCAGAATGGGAAACGCCCGTTCGCCTTCCGCTTCGCGGAGCACGATCATCGACATCTTCTCCTCCTCGGAATCGACGATGACGATCCGCGCAAGACTCATCCGTACGAGCATGCTTAACTTTCCCGCCGACGATGGGCCTCAACGTATCCCCCGCCTTGGGGATGTCAAGACAAATCTACGCCGAACGGTTCCAAAAATTCGGCGAAGCTCGGTTGCGGGAGGCGCCAGGCCGCCTAATGGCGCGAAGGAGGCCGCGCCGCGAGCGTTTCCCGCAGCAAAGCGAGTTCCCCGGCGTCCATGCCCACGGAATGTTCGGTCGCGGGAAATTTCCCGGCGGTCACGTCCTCGGCGTATGAGCGGAACGCCGTAACCAACTGTTCGTATAACCTCGCGTACGGTTTCACGGAGCGCGGCGGATGTCCGCCGCCGTAACCGACCATATCGTGAAATACCAGAACCTGTCCGTCGCAGTGCGGGCCGGACACGATTCCGATCACCGGAACGTCGGTGCGTTCCGCGATAATGGCAGCGACCTCAGACGGGACAGCCTCTAGAAGCAGTGCTATCGCGCCCGCGTGCTCCATCATCTTGGCGTCTTCGATGAGAAGTTGCGCTTCGCCGGCGCTGCGGCCTTGAATCTTGTACCCGCCAAGACTCTGGATCGACTGCGGCTTCAATCCGAGGTGGGCCATCACGGGAATCGACGCGGCGCTCATGGCCTCAACCGTACGAACATGTCGTCGATCCACTTCCACTTTGACGCAATCGCACCCGGCATTCACCATGAAAAGTCCGGCGTTACGAATGGCGTCCTTCGGACACACTTGGTAGCTGAGGAAAGGCATGTCCCCGATAAGATAGGCGGACGGTGCGCCGCGTCGAACCGCTTCGGCAATCGTCACCATGTGCTCTACCGTCGCGGGCAGGGTCGTCGAATGACCCAGGCACACCTCGGCGTAGGTGTCGCCGACGAGCAGGGAGTCGATCTCCGCCTCCTCCATCAGGCGGGCAGTGGCGTAATCGTAGCAGGTGAGCATCGTGATTTTGCGATGCTCGCGTTTTCGCGCTCGCAACGTGCTGATGGTGATCTTCTGTCGAGGCGTCATGGTGGTTGGCTCAGCGCGCGACCTTCGTTAAGACCACGAAGACCGAAAGGCATCCAGCGGCAAATCGCGGGGCCGTACGAGAAAAACATCGAACTTCCGTGCCGCTTGCAGAGCGGAACTCTTCGATTGCCTCGGGCGACCGCAGAATGACCCCCGCGCGTACAGCATAGGACTCGTAAGGCGGGAAAACAAGCGGTCCCACGCACCGGGAGGCTGTGAAGCCCTGCTTTTGCCGCCAACCCGTCGCGGGCGATTTCCCGCGAGTTCCCCGAGGATTTCTGTTGACGCGCCTCGGCGATCGGGTTACTCTTGGGGACGGCTATGGCTTGACTGACCGGGGAGCGGGGGTGAGTGTTCCGGAGGTCGGTTCATGACAACTCGAAGCAGGATCGGATCTAAACGACAAGTCATTTTGTTCGCAGCGTTCACTGTTCTTCTTGGCGCCTCCACGTTCCCCGCAGAAGTTTACGCCGATCCACTCGGCGCCGGGGCGGGGACGGTCTATCGCCTAACGGAGCGATCGGGGTTCGAGGAAGGTTGCTTCCCGCCCTGCATGTGTCCGATGTTGGCACGGCAGCCGACGATAGGCACATTGAAGGCGGTCCTGGCCGGCACGAACAACGGAATCGCGACCTACGCGATTCAGGACGTGAACTGGCTTGCGGGCTATTTCCCCGGCAGGCACGTGACCGGATCGGGAAAATACTCGATCGGAAGCCCCAACCTGATCACCGTCCTCCAACAGCGCATGGAACTGGACCTCCGCGTCGGCGAGGATCCGGTGCAGCACTTCGACAGCGGATGGGTGATGCTCTCGCAGAACGACCCGCGGGAGATCGCGGTCACGATTTCGATCAACGGGATGTTCTGCTTCGACCGCGTCTTCACGATCCAGGCCCTGCCCGTCCCGCCGCCTGAGGTTCAACGGTACTCGCTGCTCTCGGGCAGCACCTACCAGCACGAATGTTTCGGCGTGTGTGACTGCTACATCGGCGACCTGCGCCCGATGGTCGGCGAGTTCGCCCTTGTGCCAGTGGGGAAGGATCCGCTGTTCAGTCACTTCGCGGTGATTGACGTGCGCTGGCTGGCGATTTCTCCGACGATGAACGCTGGAACGCCGCTCATCGGGTCGGGGTTTTATCGCCTCGGTGGCGAGGTGGCGGTGCAGCAGCAGATGGCGCTCGACCTCGTCGTGGGCACGCTCGGGCGAATGCACTTTGACAGCGGTCTGGTCGTTGGAGGTGGGGGATTTCCGCGCCTGGACGTTCTCCTTTCCACCAACGGCTTTGATTACGCCGCGTGCATGGACACCAGGCTTCACGTCATCGCGGAGCCGACGAATCCGAACAACTGCGGAGGCATCGCGGGAATCCCGTGCGCTGCCGGACAGTTCTGTAAACTTTCCGTCGGCGAATGCTGCTGCGACTTCATGGGCGTCTGCGTGCCGATCCCGACGGCTTGCCCCGACGTATGGATGCCGGTCTGCGGGTGTGACGGGCAAACCTACGGCAACGAGTGCGAGGCGGACATGGCCGGCGTAACCATCGCCCATGTCGGGGAGTGTGGTAAAACTTGTGCCTTCCCCGGCGACCCGGCGTGTGGCACGGGAACGTTCTGCAAGTTCGCAACCGGCTCGTGCGGGACCGCCGGCGACGTCGGCGTTTGCGCGCCCGTACCCGAAGTCTGTCCGATGTATTTCTCTCCCGTGTGCGGTTGCGATGGAATGACTTACGGCAACGAGTGTGAGGCCGATCACGCCGGCGTTTCCGTAGCCCACCTCGGCGCCTGCGACCAGGCGTGCGGCGGAATCGGCGGTTTTCCGTGTGCTACCGGAGAATTCTGCAAGCTGCCCGGCGGCATGTGCAACGTGACGGACCTGATGGGGGTGTGCCGACCGGTTCCGGACGCCTGCCCCGCGATATGGGCTCCGGTGTGCGGTTGCGACGGCGTGACCTATGGAAACGAGTGCGAAGCGGACAAGGGCGCGGTGCAGATCGACCACGTCGGCCCGTGTGAACCGGGACCGTGTGTCGCGCGGCGAGTGCTCGTTGATCCGGACCTGACGTATTGTCCCGATCAGCCGCATTGGGTTCGCATCCTGCTCACGCCTCCCTCGGGCGCGCTGGCGATTGCCGTCGAGGACATGCCGCCGCCGGGCTGGGCGGTCGATCGCATCAGCGACGGCGGCGGGTTCGATCCCGTTCACCACAAGGTGAAGTGGGGGCCGTTCTTCGCCCCCTTCCCGGCTGAAGTGAGTTACGTCGTCATGCCCGCCGCGGATGCTCGCGGACCTCTTTGCTTCGCGGGGTCGGTCTCCGTGGACGGCGTCAACCAACGGACCTGCGGCGACGAGTGCCTCGATCCCTGTTGCCCCCATGCCCCGGCCGACATGCCTCGAGAGGTTTGCGACCTCTGCGCGGTGAACGACTGCAACGATTGCGACGCCGCGGTCTGCAACGACGGCCAGATCGCCATGTGCGAATTGATCGGCTACGCCTGCGCCTGGATGAAGGGCTGCAACGACGACCTCGCGGGCATGACCCGAGCCGCGTATCTCTGGCGAAACGGCGAGTGCTACTGTTGGGACGCGGCGTCACACAACTGGCACCCCACGCCGTGTGGATCGTCGATGTGTTGCGGCGATGCGACGCTCCCCCACGGTCCAGCGGCGGCGGTTGCGTCTTCGACCGGCGCGAAGATCGCGGGCGAACTCCGCGCCCTTCCGGACGAACGTGGTCAGCGTCGTGACCGTTACGAAATCACCGTCGAGGTGTTCGCCTCGGGCGGGTCGACGGCCATGGCCGCCGAGGTCGAGCTGCCCAAGAACTGGACCGTCGTCTCGGTCGGAGATGGCGGGGCGTACGACGCGGCCAATCAGAAGCTCAAATGGGGTCCGTTCTTCGACGGGCTGTCGCGAACCGTGACCGCCGTGGTGCACGTTTCCAGCGGGCGCGCCGCGGGCAAGGTGGACATGGCCCCGCAGCAAGCAGCGGGGCGAACCGTCAGCGGAACGATCTCGATCGACGGAGTGAATCAGTCCTTTAGGCTCCGCGAGTAGGCGCAAGCCATTCGCGGGAGGATGGGGAAGGAAGTATCGGCGGGGGCGAAGAGCGCACAGCCGGGGCGGCGCCCCAAAACGCGCCGCCTCGGCCATCGTTTGCGGTCGTCTTGCGACCGAAGAGCACGATGAACCACGTTGCGCGAATGCCGAAAATCACCGCGTCCGAGCCGCGCATATCTGCAAAGGGAGATTGGAGATCACAAGACTACGAGGACGTGCAAAGGTCTCAAAGAATCCTCAGGTACGGAGCATCGCGCGGGCTGAAGCCCGCGGCCTGGGCGGACGAGTTTGGGGTGCTCCAAGCCTCGCTCTGCAACTCCTGTTTT